>CAZNWH010000039.1:0-20050 GCA_964576765.1 uncultured Hellea sp. | reverse complement strand
CCGCATTTATGCTGGCGTTTGAAATGGCGTAACCGTAATCTTGATCCTGAATTACTCACGGAGTGGCCCCAAGAGGGTTAGAGCAAGATGGCGAAATCAGGAAAAGAGTGCCAAACCATGGCAGAGGTTCGCGAAGGCGTTGACGCGCTTGATCGTGAACTCGTGGCTCTTTTGGTGCGCCGCCAAGCCTATATGAGCGCCGCGGCTCGCATTAAACAAGACCGAGACGCCGTTCATGACGCAGCCCGTATCGAAGACGTGGTAGAAAAGGTTGTTGCCGAAGCGGCCAAACAAGGCCTGTCTGAAAGTATAGCGGAACCTGTTTGGCGCAAACTCATCGAACGCTGCATTGCCTTTGAATTTGGCGAGTGGGACGCGCAGCGCGCGGCCAATAAGAAGACAGCCTAGCTAAATCTCTTTTTTATAAAGTGTTTTGGGCCAGCGCCGATGCACCCAAAACCACTGTGCGGGCTGTTCTTTAATACGGTCTTCCAAGAAGCGGTTCACGGCTATCACGCCAGTTAAAACATCCGTCTCGCGTTTGCCTGTATTGATGACTTCTATAGGATCGTAGAATGTTACAATAAAATTGGATTTGTCTCTTGTGACCGCCATAGGCAGTAAGGGTCGCCCAGTTTTGAGGGCCAGACGCGTTGCGCCTTGCGCGGTCATAGCGTCCTGACCAAAAAAGGGAACGCTGAGCCCCGTATTAAATTTTTGATCATTCAAAATGGCAATGCTTTCCCCTTTTTTAAGGGTCTCGAGTAGTTCACGCCCGCCTTTATGCGTGGATTTTTGGATAAGGAATTTCGTGCCATATTTTTCGCGCTGCCGCCGAACTCGCGCGTCAATATAGGGATTGTTGATTTTCCTATAGGTTATGCGCACGGGCCTATCCGATTGTGTCAGAACGGTCGCCATGATTTCCCAATTGGCAAAGTGACCTGAAATCAGAATGGCAGGGGTGTGTTTTTCAAAAATCTCCAGACCTTTTATGATGACCTGTGATCCGGTAAAGGCTTTTATTCTATGCGTGATTGGAAACTCGGCAAAGGTACGGCCCGTATTGTCCCATTGCTCGGTCAGTAGTTTTTTTATCTCCACCTCAGACTTATCTGGAAAAGCGATGGTTATGCCGGTTTTGGCAATACGGTGTTTGCTTGTCAGCGGGCCTATTTTGCGTAGTAGCCAGCCCCCAAATGCTGATATGCCGTTAAAGGGAAAAAGCTTTAAGATCAGGCTTAGGGCGTCATAGGCAAGCGCTTCCAGACGCCAGACCAAGTTTTGAGCGAAACTCACTATTCGGGACTCATGACTTAGAGGCCATTATTCGGGGTACGTCATTTAGGTTGAGCCTGTTTTATAATTGGGTGCAGCAAACGCCGTAAGGTCAGCTCATCTTCAAAGACCACTGATACGGGCCAGCTGTGAACGCCTTTGCGATATCCCTTGGGGAGGCGGATATGATCTTTCTCGGTTGTTATCAGCGAAGCTTCATATTCCGAGGCCAAGAGAAACAGGTTTTCAATATCCTCATCCTTATATTTATAATGATCGGCATAGGGAACTTCTTCGACGATATCCCCGCCATGGCGGCGTAGGCTGTCAAAGAACTTATTAGGACGCCCTATGCCTGCAAAGGCATAAAGCTTGCCTTTGGGCGGAGGAGATGCCGGGGCGAGATAGGCGGGAATAACAATTTGCCCTTTAAGCTGCTCTGTCAAATGATCATCAATCTCGTAATCTGAGGACGGCTTCATCAGGATGACGGCATCCGCACGTTTCAATGATGGTTTGAGTTTTTCGCGTAGCGGCCCAGCCGGAAACACGCAGCCATTGCCGAATCCGATTTCGGCATCGACAACCAATAATGACAAGCTTTTTTCAAGCTGTGGGTTTTGGTGACCATCATCCATGACAATGACTTTCGCGCCATAACTTCTTGCCGCTCGCGCGCCATCATCTCGTCCTGCGCTCACCCAGACAGGCGCATGTCGAGCGAGCAATAAAGGCTCATCACCAACATCTTCCGCCGTATGATTTTTTTGAACCGGCATGGGGCCTTTTTCCTGTCCGCCATAACCGCGTGTGAGGCCAACAACATTAATACCAAGACGGCGAAAACTCTTGAGCAGATAAATAGCGACAGGTGTTTTCCCAGTTCCGCCCATCGTTGCATTACCGACGCAAATAACGGGCAAACCAACATCGTAGCTCTGTGTGGTTTTTATACGCCGGGCGGCGGCCCACCCATAAACCCAACTGATAGGGGAGAGTAGCGTACGTATCATGGGCGCGGCGTCGCGGCCTTCACGGTGGTTCCAAAATTCGGGGGCTCTCATGGCCGAGATCCTTTTGGAAGAATAGGCGTGAGTTTTTCCCAGACATAATCCAGCACAGCCTCACGGCTTATTGCAAACTCATAGGCTAGACGCTGCATCTCGGCCCGTTTTTCAGGATTAGACAATAATTCACTCACGGATTGACCTACCATATTCGGGGACAGAATACGCTGTGCGGCGTCAAATGCAAACATCTGCATGTAGCTCTCGGCAAAGCTAGCAATAAAGCCGCCTGTCAGGATAGCATTTTTAAAGCGCGCAGGTTCAAGAGGGTTATGTCCCATAAGCCCTTCAATGAGAGAACCGCAAACAAATGTGATGTCAGATAATGAATAAGCCAGCCCCATGTCCCCGATTGTATCAAAAAGAAAAACCGATGTAGCGGCTGTTATA
The DNA here is from genome assembly GCA_964576765.1 of uncultured Hellea sp. Classification (GTDB taxonomy): domain Bacteria; phylum Pseudomonadota; class Alphaproteobacteria; order Caulobacterales; family Maricaulaceae; genus Hellea. The sequence continues at coordinate 17,315 of CAZNWH010000039.1, read as the reverse complement.
GGGCGGCTTTCTGAGCGTAACACATAGTCTGTCCCCGATAATAAAGGGATGACCTCTCCTCTGCGCTCTGGATGCCGCAAAGCCAGAATCAACAGTGTCTCTGGGTATTTTTTTTGGATTTCTGAGTGTGCTTTGAGGATAATTTCTTCTTCGCCCTTATGGGTGCTGGCCGCGCACCAGACAGGACGGCCTAATATATGATTTCTTAATTGTACCTGCTCCGCCGCGTTGACAGGCAAAGGCGGCGCGGCATCTTTGAGGTTTCCGCTGCATTCAATGTTTCGCCCCAATAGCCAAGATAACCCATTGGCTGTATCCTCATTGGCCGCAAGTATTTCATCAAAGCATCCAAAGAGAGCTCGGGCAGATTTTCGCCGCTTGAACCAGCCTTGAATGGATTTATCAGACATACGCGCATTGATAAGTGCCATAGGAATACCGCGCGCTTTGGTTCGAGTAATCAGGTTCGGCCATATTTCTGACTCTGCCCAAAAGGCGGCATCAGGTTTCCAATGCTCTAAAAAGGCATCGACGGCCTTGGGCGTGTCGAGCGGCACATATTGATGCAGTGCTCTCGTGGGCAGGCGCTCCGCCATGAGCGTTGCTGATGTCACTGTCCCGCTTGTGATGAGAATATGGGCGGCGGGGTAAGCACCCAGTAATTTCCGGATGAGCGGGAGCAGCATGGTTGTTTCCCCCACGCTCGCGCCGTGCATCCAAAATAGTTGTCCGCAAGGACGCGCAATTGTAGCTTGTCCGAAACGTTCGCTTTGCCGCGCGGGGTCTTCTTTGCCTTTAAGGGCGCGTCTTTTAATCCAGAGGGGTAGGATAGGCCCCAAGGCACGGGTTAGTCCTGAATAGGCGCGTATGAGCTCTGTCCCGCTCATGAAGCTATTGGCTCTATAGGTGCATGTCCGAGTGAACGGTCTGCCTCGGCGAGGTCCATATTCATCTCTGCCTCAATGCGTTGGCGAATGTGTTCAATGTCGTTATCATCCGCATCTTTTGGGATAGTCACAGGTGTACCCCAGATGATTTTGCCTTTCCCAAAGGGTAGCGGAATGATCAATTGATCCCATGTGTTAAGTCTTTTTCTATTCTTGATTGCAAATGTGCAGGGCATAAGAGGCGCGCCTGTAAGCTTGGCCAATCTAAGCGGGCCATCCCCCATACGCTGGCGCGGCCCGCGCGGCCCGTCAGGCGTGACCACGATACAGCCCTTATTGTCCAAGGCAGTCACAATGTCCAAGCTCGCCTTGGCCCCGCCTTTGGCTTTGGCGTCCATTTTGTCTTTTGCTGCTTTCTTGCTTGAGCCCCTAATAGTTTTAAGGCCCAAGCGGTGACTTGTATGTGCGACGATATTGCCTTCTCTGGAGCGCGAAATCAGCACGTAAGGCAGTTGATATTGCTTTTTCCACGCCGCCGTTAACATCATAAAGCGCGAGTGCCAGACCAGCGCAATCACGCCTTCACCTCCCTTAATAATATCGTCAACCAGCTCGGCGCGCTCAATCTCCCAGCGCGTGGTATATTTGACTGAAGTCATATAAGCCGCGACGAGCCAGCCCAATGAAATTTGCACGGTATTTGACCGCATGAAGCGTTTGAACACTTGCGGCCTCCCTGTTATGCGTTGCCGAATTAAAATGGACATAGGACAGATGGCGTTAGACCTCAACAACCCAGCTGACAGAAAGCAGGCTTATCGTGATCTGACATGGGGAGATCATGGATTTCTGCGTGTGCGTTTTGCCAATCATCACGACATTGGGGGAGGGATGCATCGAGAAAATCAACCCTCACCCAAACGCATTGCACAGTGGGCTAAAATGGGGATTAAAACCAATATCAATTTACGCGGTGAAAGCCCCAAGGGATTTTACTTACTCGAAAAAGAAGCCTGTGAAAAACACGGTATTACCATGGTTGATTTTCGCGTTTATAGCCGAGATACCCATACAGCTGATAAAATTCGCGCGGCTAAAGAATTATTCGAGTCTATCGAATACCCAGCGGTCATGCATTGTAAATCAGGGGCGGACCGAACGGGTATTATGGGTGTGCTTTATCGGCATTTTCATATGGGCGACACAATTGATCAGGCCATGGAACAGCTCAGATTTAAATATCTGCATGTGAAGGAAGGCAAGACGGGGATGCTCGATTTCTTCTTTAATGATTATCTCAGTTTTGCCAAAGACAATGATATCGAATTTCTGGACTGGGTCGAGACGGTCTATAATCCCGCCGATGTCAAAGCGCGTTTTATGGCGCAATGGTCGGGCAATCCGATAACAGAGCTTTTGCGGCGGGAATAACTAACTCTGCAACTTTTGTAGCTTCGCATAAACGCCGCCACGTTTCCTTTTTAGGCTTTTATGGGTTCCGGTTTCAATTACGGAGCCATTATCCAGCACATAAATCCTATCCGCTTTTTGAACCGTGCTCAGCCTATGCGCGATGACGATAGTTGTGCGGCCATTTGAGAGCCGGTCCAGCGCGGCTTGAACTTTGGACTCGGACTGCGCGTCCAGCGCGGAGGTCGCTTCATCGAGCAAGAGTATAGGCGCGTCGCGTAAAATCGCGCGGGCAATAGAGAGTCGCTGTTTTTGCCCACCCGACAAGCCTTCGCCGTCCTCACCTAATATCGTGTCATAATCATGATCCAGCGCCGTGATAAAATCATGCGCGTCGGCTGATTTGGCTGCTGCGATAATTTCGTCGCGGTTTGCGGCCGGATCGCCAAAGCCGATATTATTGGCTATGCTGTCGTTAAACAGTGTTACGTCTTGGGAGACAAGCGCCATGGAATTTCGCAAGGACTCCAGCGTTACTGTGCGAATATCGATGCCGTCAATCAGCACGTGCCCGGCGCTGACATCGTAAAGCCTAGGGATGAGATTGATGATGGTGGATTTGCCCCCGCCGGACGGTCCGACGAGCGCGATGGTCTCGCCAGGTTTGGCTTCAAGGCTCACGCCGCTTAGGGCTTCGGTGCCGTCGCGATAAACAAAGCGGGCTTGATCTAATGTGACATGGCCATTTGACTCGGTCAGTTCTCTAGCATCACTTATTTGCGTAATCGTAGGCTGTTCATCAATTACATCAAAAATCCGGGTGAGGGCGGCAAGACCTTCCTGAATGACATTATTGAGCGTACCCAGCGCGCGAAAGCGCGGAGCTAATATCATCAAGCCGCCCAAAACTCCGGCAATTTGTCCGCCTGTGGCTTGGCCTTTAGCAAAGAGAAAGACCCCGAAAATAACAACACAAGCTATGGCGAGTCCGCCTAAAACTTCAAGGATAGGATCAACGCGGGCCTGCTGCGTGACGAGTTTTAGGTATAGACGAATACGCTCATCAAAGCTTTGATTAAGCCGCTTGGTTTCTAGCTCTTCTAGGCCGTAAGCTTTGACCATACGCGCCCCGCCAAAGCTTTCCTTTAGCTCTGATGTAATTTGCCCGATATGGCTTTGGACGTCACGGGCATTCCCGCGAAGGCGTTTGGAAATTTCGATGATCGGCCAAAGCGCCAGCGCAAATATCAGCATGCCAAGGCTTAAGCGCCAATTCGTCCAGAGCATCATGCCAATGGTGAAAATGATGGTCAAAATATCTTTGAAAACATTCCCTAAAATACGTACCAGCGCATTTGAAATAACGGTGACATCATTGGTGAACTTAGCAATAAGGTTGCCAATGGGCTCGCGGGTGAACTGGGCGTAATCGCGAGCATGAGAACTGGCGAACATTTGTTTTTGCATATCCCCCACGGTATGCAGGGCAATATCATTGGTCAAAATGCGCTGGATGTAACCCGTAATACCTGAGAGCAGCGGAACACCGATTAAAAAGGGTAAGACAATCCAAGCGTATTTCTTAGCGGTGGTAAGCGCATCAGAGCCAGCACCATCCAAAGTCCCCGCTGCATCAATTACAAGGGTGATGACGTAGATAAAACCGGCTGTCGCGGCGGCATAAAGTGCCATAAAGAAAATGGCCGCTAAAAGCTTTTTCTTTTGCGGCCAAATATATCCACGCCAAAGGCGCTTAATTCTTTGGCGATCCGTGGCGCTAAATGCCGGGGTGTTAGCCAATGAAGCCGTCTTTGTCCGGATCGATGAGCTCATGGGCGTGAAGCACGAAATACCGCATATGGGCATTGTCCACTGTACGCTGCGCCGCTGACTTCCAAGCTTCTCTGGCCTCTTCAAATGATCCGTAAGCGCCAATAAAATCAACCTTATCCAAATCTTTAAAGGCCGTCTTATTTGGGTCGATCAATTCTCCGCCTATAACGAGATGGAGGAGTTGAATTTCTTCTGCGTGGTCAGACATAGTAGTTCCCATAAATCCAAAATCTTTTATCTTGTCAGGGCTCTTTTCAAACTGAGCGATGACAGGACTCACGCGGGCTAATAACAAAGCATGAAGCTTGGGGCCAGCACAAATAACGCCTAATCCGCTGGTCGATGGACCATCAAAGGACGGAACTTTTCCGTAGAGGTTTGTGACGAGCCCGCCAGCCTCTGTTGCAATTAGTTGAGCCGCAGCCAGATCCCAATCAGATTTGGGGGTAAAGGCCACTGTGGCATCGGCCTTATCACTGGCGACAAGCGCCATGCGGTAGGCCATGGAATTAACAACACGGCATGTCATATCTGGCCAACCGAGCCTCCGAAATTTGCGTGGATATCCCACCATGCGGATACCCTCTATTTTGTCGGAGTCCGGTATTGACAAAGGCTTCCCGTTTAATTTTGCGCCGCCGCCGAGATAGGCTTCAAACATTTGGTCCATCAACGGGTTGAACAAAGCTCCTGCTATGGATTTTCCGTCTTCGATGATAGCGACAGACACGGCGAAATTAGGCGTACGGTCAATAAAAGCTTTAGTTCCGTCAATCGGGTCAACGACAAAACTGCGCGGACAGGCATGGCGAGAATGATCGTCTTTGGTTTCTTCCGAGAGCCAGCCATAATCGGGCCGGGCGGCCATAAGAGTCTTGGCTAAATAGTCATTCACCGCAATATCGGCATCAGTGACAGGGGAGTCGTTTTCTTTATCCCAGACTTTGGAATCGTTATCGTCAAAGGCTTGTTTTGCGATGCGGCCGGCCTCGCGTACGGCACCAGAAATCAGCGCTAGGTCCTCGGTATAGGGCGCGCATATATTCTTAGCTTCCGGCAATTGTTATACCTTCACAGAGTAAACTGGGCGCGACAGTCGATTTGTCAAAAACAAGGTCGCTGGCGGGTATTAGCGTTTTATATATTTCAAGCAGATTACCCGCAATTGTTATTTCGCTCACAGGATAGGCCCGAAGCCCGTTTTCAATTTTAAAGCCTGCGACCCCGACAGAATAATCGCCAGTGTTAGAATTTAAAGATGGACCGAACATTTCTGTGATGAGCAGGCCTTCATTCATATCAAGCCTTAATGCTTCCGGCGTTTTGGGGCCTGCCGACATATAGGTATTTGTGGCCCCTACGCCGGGCGGTGCGCCCAAACCCCGGCTGGCATGACCTGTTGTGACAAGTCTAAGCTGTTGGGCTGAGGCTGTGTTGAGTATCCATGTCATCAACGTTCCATTTTCGATAAAATTTTGGGGCTTAACTGTGACCCCTTCGCCGTCCCATGGCCGAGAGGCTTGGCCGCGCTTACGCAGAGGGTCGTCAATAATCTGGATGTTATCTCTGAAAAGCTGCGTGTGCATGGCCTCTTTTAAAAAGGAAACACCTCGGGCAATTGACGGGCCTGAAATAGCGCCTTTAAAGGCGTTTACTAGCGCCGAAGATACTCGCCGATCAAACATTACGGGCATTGCGCCAGAGGCAATCTGTTGTGACCCAACTCTGGCAATGGCCCGTTCACCCGCTAATGTGCCGATCTCTTGCGCAGATTTAAGGTCAGCGAGCCAGCGCGTGCTTTGCGAGTCATAATCGCGTTCCATAGCTCCCTCATGTTCGGCGATAGCCGAGACAGATAGAGAATGCCGTGAGGCACGCCAGCCTTTGGCAAAGCCGTGACTTGTCATAAAATATAGCGCCGAGCTGGACCAGCTTGCGCTGGATCCTTCGGCCTGCTGGACACCTTTAACGCCCAGAGCGGCCGCTTCGACGCTGAGGGCTCTTTCTTTGAGCGTCTGGGGCGTCATTTCTGTATTATCATACACATCTAGGTCGTGGGTCTCTGTGCTGAGCATCGCATCGTCTGCGAGACCACAAAAGGGGTCTTCAGGGGCTAGTCTGGCCATGGCCACGGCGCGTTCAGCCAATTTATCCAAAGAGCTATTTGATAGATCAGAGCTGGAGACGCAGGCTTGCCGTTTTCCGACAAAGACGCGCAGGCCAATATCCTTGCCTTCGCTATTATCGACGTCTTCCAGATCGCCTTGTCGCACGACAATACCCAGCGACCGGCCATGGGTAGAAATGGCATCCGCCGCGTCAGCTCCGTGCTTTTTAGCTTGGGTCAAAAGCGTTTTAAGCGCCGGAGCTAAAGCTTGCGCTGTTATGGGGTCATGAAGAGCCATCAGGTTTCTCTTAAGATTGAGCTGGCATTTGCGCTGCTTTTTTTATAGCGTCTAAATGCGCTTGCGGGGGTTGTGCGCCTTGCACGGCGAATTGCCCATTATAAATGAATGTAGGCACGGCGTTTACGCCAAGATTTCGAAAGAACATAATTTCTTCTTTGACGGAATTTTTATCATCGTCTTTGGATAAAAGATCTAAGACGACTTCAGCATCCATGCCGACCGATTCTGCGATACCTGCTAAAACTTCAGGATTTCCGACATCTTTAAGATCTGTGAAATAGGCTTGGAATAAAGCCTCCGAGGCGGAGTCGCCTTTGCCTTGTCCTTCCGCCCATTTTAAAAGTCGGTGAGCATCAAGCGTATTGGGGCGCTTCGGGATATCATCAAATTTATAATCTATTCCCAGCTCAGGCCCCATGGATTCCAAATGCTGGCGCATTTCTTTAAAACGATTAGACGGCGCGTCACCAAATTTTTGTTTCATATAATCACGGTAAGGAAGACCGCCTGTTGGTACGGACGGGTCAAGCATATAGGGCCGCCAGGATAGCTTGATCTCTTGTTTTGATTGCTTGGCGGCTTTTTCAAATAGCTTTACGCCGAGCCAACACCATGGGCAAACGATGTCAGAAACGATATCAACCTGTATAGGGGCTTGGGAAGTTTTTGCTTTAGCCATAGACAGGCAGATAACCGATCCTGCCTCAGCTGTCTAACATTCTCGCGCAGAAAACTAACTAAGAGTGAGACATTAAAGGAGTAGCTATAAATAAGTGGCTATTGGCTAAAATAGGCATCCGCTATGGCGCAGCGGTTTTGCAGTGTTGTCTTACCTGAAAGGTTTCTCTGCAAATTATCAACACTTTTGATGTCGTTATCACTATACCCAAACTGTTTGAGTGCCATTTTGACTGAGCTGCGCATTGTCGGCTCGTCACTGAGTACGCTTTGATATAATTTGATCGCGGCTTTATATTCCCGGAGCGACATTTCATATTTAAAAACTTTAGTAACGCAAAGACAGTGCTCTTTGGACTCTCCCGCTTCAATACAGCTATTTGTCAAATCTATATCGTTACGCGAGGTGGCAGCGTCTCTGGCCAATACCGCCTCATCAGCGGACCTTGCCGCAAGAGCATTGGACTGATCTGGTATTAATCCCATACCAAATGCAGTTAGGGTCCCTAAAAAAATTAGGGCTGAAATAATCCTCACTATTGACATGTTGCGCCTCCAACCTGTTTCCAAGTTAAACAAAAGTTAACACAACCAAGATGGAGAGTCTTGTGATTTGCATCACGTTCAGATTGTCAATTTTCACCTATTTTTATATCTTAGAGATATTTTTCGGTCCCATAGAGAGAAATTTTAGCACAGTTTCGACGTCTCTATCGCTCATGCCTTTGATAAGCTGGTCATTAAAATCACGAAAATCAATCATGACATCTGCGCGCAAAGCCCAACCTTTTCCGGTTAAAGACACGGTTTTTGACCGTCGGTCCAGCATTTGACTGTTTCGCTGCAGGAGGTCGTCTTTTTCCATGCGTGATACCAAGCCCGTAATTGCCGAGTTTTTTCGGCCTGTGCCTTCGGCGAGGTCAGACAGGCGGCAATTATCATTATAGCCTAAATATATTAAGACAGCGGCTTGGGCTGTACTTACGCCTGAACGCGATGCCAGATAATTATCTGCGGCCTTGGCCATTTGCGTATGGGCGCGGTCAAAAAGAAAAAACAGTCGGCGGTCAACGGGGCGGGCAATAGCCATGAGAACTCCAAGTCGTTTACATGCGAACTATTACAAAAAAAGCCCCCTGACAATATCAGCTAGCCCGCGCGTTACAGGCGCGCATATCACATAAAAAAGCCCGCTTGACAGTATCAAGCGGGCTCATTCTGAAGTTTGGGTCTCGCCGGGCGCCGTGCCCGGTTTCAAGATAGATATGTCTTTACCCAATTTCGCGTTTACGAAAGGGCTGATCTAACAGCTTCGGGCAGACCCCTCAAAATAGATAGACAAATGATACCTCCTTTCATAATGCGGCCAGACAATCCGGCGGCTAACAATATAGAAATTCTGCTCTAAAAAAAATGATTTTGCAACGATGAATTTTTCATGAATTGCAGTCAGCGTATATAAAAGCTTTACCAACTCAAAATAAGTTACGCGCTTTCAACAAAATCCAAAGCCACACCATTATTACAGTAGCGCAGACCTGTCGGCGCGGGACCGTCCTTAAAGACATGGCCTTGATGGCCGCCACATCTTGAACAGTGATACTCAGTGCGAGCCATGAATAGTTTTCTGTCTTCCTTCGTACCAACCGCGCCGTCAATCACGTCAAAAAAGCTCGGCCAACCTGTGCCCGAGTCAAATTTCTGATCAGAGGTAAAGAGGGGAAGCGCACAGCCGCCGCATACATAAGTGCCGGCGGCTTTATTGTCATTGAGCGGACTTGTAAACGGGCGCTCTGTGCCTTCTTTACGCAAAACGTTGAATTCCATGGCTGTTAAGCGTTGTTTCCAATCGGCCTCTGATAAATTGGCCCAATCTGTATCGCTCATAACTTTCTCCGTAACGGCTTTCGAAACTGTATTGCTCGCATGAGCTTCTGTGCCCGTTTTAGCGCAAGCCGTCAAAGTAATCGCGGCAACGCCCAGTCCAAGATCTCGTCTCGACATATATTTGGTCAGCATGGGATACTCCTATTCTCTCCGCTTAATATAGGCAGATATCTAAGAAAAGCTAAACAAGCTCTGTTCACGATAGGGTGAGGGGATGGCTAGTTAGTTTGCAATAATAAATCCAAGCGCATGAAAAAATATCCAGCCATTAACAAGCCGAGAATGAAATACATAGCGGCCCAGAAATTTGATTTAAAATGATGTAGTGCACTAGAGGCTTCATTAGAATTAAACCTAATCATTTGAAAAAATAGGTGTATTCCGAAACCGGATGGAATGGCATAAGTAAGTAGATCAAGGGGTATAGATATTATTTCGTCTTTAATATTGAACTCAATGTCAGGAATTTCAAATTTTATCGCCAATACACTACAAATGATACACAAGGTATAACTTAGCCCAACACCCAACTTCACCTGTTTTCCAAACCGCCTAGCGGTACTCTTCACCCCGATTTTCATGTCATCTTCTATATCTTGGCAGGCATAGATTGTGTCATAGCCGACTGTCCAGAAGATGAGCCCTGCATAGAGGGTCAAAACAGGCACACTGATGGTTCCGGTCTTGGCCGCATAGGCCACCAACACCGCCCAGTTAAAGGTCAGGCCGAGCCAGAGCTGAGGCCACCATGTGATGCGTTTCATAAAAGGGTAAGCCGCGACGAGGGGGATAGAGCATAATGAGATAATCTGAGCCAGCCTTGGAAGGCACAGCAGGACAATCAATCCAACCCCGCATTGCAAAAGCAGCCATATCCAGGCTTGTTTTGTCGTGACCGTGCCTGCGGGCAGGGGGCGTAGCGCCGTACGTTCGACCTGCCTGTCTAAATCCTGATCAACAATATCATTATAAGTACAACCCGCCCCGCGCATGGCAATGGCTCCAATCAGGATAAGCACCGCCCATTTCAAATCCGACGCCGCAAACCCATGAGACAGCGTCGCAAAGCTAAGTCCAATCCATCCGGGCAGAGCGAGCAGCCAATAACCGATAGGCCGGTCCAAACGTGAGAGCTGTAAATAGGGCCGAACGGATAAAGGCGAGCGGTTGACCCAATGGCCTTTGTCGGAATCTTTTATGGGGGCGCTCATTTATAGATGATTAGCCTCGCTTCCTCCTCTATAGCAATCCCATGCGTGAAAATTACACACTCACAAGACTATATGTTGATGAAGCCTTGGCTGAAGGAGAGAGCTTGCTTCTCCCGAAAGAGCAAGCCCATTACCTCTGTACTGTATTACGAAAACGCGAGGGTGATTGGCTACGTATTTTTAATGGCCACAATGGTGAATGGCGCGCCGAAATTAGCTCAATTTCAAAAAAAACCGCGGACGTAATTATAAGAGACCAATTACGCGAACCCAAAGCTTGCCCTGACATTATCCTTTGCTTTGCGCCCGTGCGTAAACATCGCACGACTTTCATCATGGAGAAAGCGACCGAACTTGGCGTGGGCACCCTTCAGCCCGTCCTCACGGCGCGCACGCAATTTCCAAAACTCAATATAGAGAAAGCGCGACTGCAAGTCATTGAAGCTGCTGAACAGACCGAGCGGCTTGATATTCCGAAAATCAACGCGCCGCAAAAACTTGAAACATTGCTGGAAGGATGGGGAGTTGAGCGCCCAATCATTTTCGCAGATGAAGCGGGCGACGCTTTACCTGCAATGCAAGCTTTGAAATCATTCCCAGAACCCTCAGCTATTTTGATAGGCCCTGAAGGCGGGTTTACACCGCAAGAGCGTGATGTGTTGAGGGGGCAGAGTTTTGTAACACCCGTCTCGTTAGGCCCGCGTATCTTACGCGCCGATACAGCGGCTCTATCCTTGCTCACGCTGTGGCAAGCCGTGCAGGGGGATTGGTCTTAAACCCGTTCCGGTAGCTGACAGACAATCCCCGTGGGGCCGTGCATGCAATAACCTTGTGGGTTCTTTTTCAGATATTGTTGGTGATAATCCTCGGCCGGATAATAGGTCGGGGCGTCTCGCAGTTCCGTGGTGACAGGACGGCCATAGGCGGTCTCATAACGGGCCATTGCCTCTTTGGCCCCAGCCATTTGGTCATCTGAATAGGTAAATATTGCGCTGCGATATTGCGGGCCTGTATCATTGCCTTGGCGGTTGCCCTGTGTTGGGTCGTGGTTTTCAAAAAAGACTTTCAGGATTTCGTCAAAAGAAATGACTTTAGGATCATAAACGACATGCACCACTTCCGCGTGGCCTGTCGTGCCGGTGCAGGTTTTTTTGTAATCGGGGTCAGTAGTATGCCCGCCCGCATAGCCGACCGAGGTCACGTGGACGCCGTCGAGTTTCCACAAGATACGCTCAGCCCCCCAAAAACACCCCATGCCGAGCTGCACTTGCTCCATACCATCTGGATAAGCGCCGAACATATCATGGCCGCTAATGAGGTGCGTTGAATTTGTAGCCAGCATTTTAAGCTCCTAAGGATCAATTAGTCTGATGTCCGCACGATTGACAATCGGCTCCAGCCTATCGGCCAGAACGTTTGCGATATCGCGCGCTTTATCATCCGTGTCGATATGGTCTTGCCTGATCTCAATTGCAAGATGGCGTAAACCGCGCGGGGCGACATGTTCATCAATGGTATAATTCAGGTCATAGGCGGAATAGGGCTCATTCATGCCGATGGTAAAATTACGCCCAAGCCGTATAAACATTTCGCGGAACTGTTTTGCGCGCAGCTCGTCATGTTTGATCAGTAATCCAATATCGGTCAAGCGCTGTTGCCCTAAATTGGGCTTAGGCGTGAAACTATGGATGGAGAGGACAAGCGGATCATTCAGGTTATCAAGCGATTCTGCGAGCGCGCGGTGATAGGGCGCATAAAAACGGTCTATACGGTTTTGACGGTCTGTCTTTGAGAGGTCGGCATTTCCTAAAATATCCGTCCCGTCACTCTCCGCTGGGATAAGGCCTTTGGCACCCGGATCACGGTTTAAATCTATCACTAACCTAGACACGGCAGCGAGCTGTCCTCCGCATCCAAAATACTCACAAAGGCGGCGAATGATAGTTTCTGTTCCAATGTCCCAGGCAATATGCCGGGTCAAATCATTCCCGCTGAGGCCAAGATTGTTAAACTCGACCGGAATGTGCCGAGAGGCATGGTCGCCAAATATAAAGAGGGGCGTGTCTTTAACGGCTTTGAGGGTATGATATGCTTCGCTCATGACAGTCCTCTATCAGGCTTGATAGCGTCTGTGAATATAGTGCAAAACGCTTGTACAAATAAGAAAACACGCTATATCGCTCGCGACTTAGGTGCTTCTGATAAAAGAGCCTCAGAGGTGAGGTGGCCGAGTGGTTTAAGGCGCACGCTTGGAAAGCGTGTTTAGGTTTATCCCTAACGTGGGTTCGAATCCCATCCTCACCTCCAGTCTGTGCAATGATTGCAAATTTTTCAAATACTTACGATTTTTGAACGGGTGTAATCGCAGACACTGTTCCAATAACCTGTTCCAATTATTGGAACGAGTGGCATGAAACCGTTAGTCCGATATTTGAGTATGCGTGGGGAAATGTATCAACTGAGGCTACCCGTTCCTAAAGACCTGCACGACCGAATTCATCGCAAGGAGCTTCGCTGGTCACTTGAAACGAAGCACAGACGGACGGCGGAGTACAGAACTTGGAAAGCCTCCGTGCATTTTGGTGATTTATGTGATTTGATAAGAATCATGAATGATTTATCCAACGACGATGTAAAAGCCCTTGTTCTTGAATTCTTCGGGCAGTTGAAAGCTAGTTTCAAGTTGACTCCAGCGATGGCAGATAAAGACAAGGTTGCTTATGAGATTGAGCAAGAATCCCTTTCTGAAGATGCTGTAGCAATATGGAAAGACCAACTTGAGACCAGCGTGTTTGGTCAAGAGATAGAGCAGGAAGTAGATAGCTTGCTTGGGACTCACGGGTTCAAGGGTGTTGATTTGGATACTGACCAACAGCTTCGTTTGAAACACGGGGTGGTGCGCGCGAAGATTGAGTTTCAAAGATATGTCGCGAAGATGAACCTCGATCCATTTGCGGAATACGATCCATCTGACAAACTCTTCAAGGGACATAACTTTATTGAACCTATGAATCCTCCAATTCCCATGCCCGCTAAAAACCCGGATCAGAAGTCTGTCCCTAATGACCCTAAACAAAGTATTGGCTACCTCGCTGAGAAGTTCTTGGATAGAGGCGAAAAAGTTGGGTATAATAAAGGAAAACCATGGAGGGATGCGACAATCAAATTATATAGAAGGGCCGTTCCATGGTTTGTAGAATTAGTCGGCTCAGAGACTAATATCGCTGAAGTTAACAAAGAGCATGTTAAGTCAATACGGGATATTCTTCTTTTGAGACCGCTTGGACTTTCCTCCAAAATCTCAGTTTTCAAAATTAGCAAAGCAGATGAGAAGGATCGCGCTAGCCGTACGACTACTCGAAATGAATTCGGAGCTATCTGTAAATTTTTAAGATGGTGCGAGAATGAAAGTTACATCGATAAAGCACCAATCAATGTCGAAGGAATTGCAAAGCCGGTAACAATAAAAACGGATAAAAAGCAGCCTTTTACGCCCGACCAGCTTAATCAGTTGTTTTCGTCATCTCTCTTTTCAGGTCGTAAGAAAAAGAAACTGCCACATGTGGCAGGCCCCTATATAATAAAAGATGAGTTGTATTGGGCTATGCTTCTTCATCTCTATACTGGTGGAAGAACAGGCTGCGTTGCCTCGCTTTTCGTGGAAGATGTAGTTCTCAATCACGATATCCCGTACTTTAAATTTAGAATGCGGGAAAACAATTTGAAAGAAGAATCGTCCGAACGAGACACGCCTATTCACCCGGATTTATTCGAATATGGGTTTGAGGGCTTCGTAGCTTCTCGCATGAAAACTAAGGTGAAAACCGTATCTAGACACTAGACAGCATGGAACCACATAGAACTCAATATCATTACAGAATTGTAATATTTAATCATTTTGAAACTAATAGTAGGCCTCAAAGTAGGCCTAAGGTTTTAAAAATTTAATAATCTCTATAAATAACAACAACTTAAGCTAAAATAGGTCGGGTAGGCGCACTTCATTTCTGAAATGCGCCCCCCTAAGAACTATACGTGCGACTTTCATCGCATATAGCTCAAGCCTCGTAAAGCCCTCCCTAATGGGTGGAGCCAGCAGTTATCACTTTCCAGTCTTTTTAACTGGGTTGTGAACATGCCACTGAAGATGACAAACTGGATGAACCAAAGATAGATTAGCCTCATCGTCCGAACCCCCTAGAGCTTGCGCTTCAAGATGGTGGATATGAGACCCTGTTTCCTCGGTTATCGGTTGTTTGCACAAAAGGCACAGACCGTCTGATTTCCTGAGCAAAGTTTTCATGTTGCGTTTATGGGCATATACATCCCGCAAACGCTTCATGCGTCTTTTGTCAAAGTAATCATCCCATAAAGGGTCAAATGGATTTGCATCCGATTTGATTTTGGCATGACGGACAATCGAAACTTGAGACATAAGCCTCAAACTCCTTTTGAACGCTTGCCCGTCTGTATCTTTGGCGTGACCCGTAAACACCCAATTCCAGTTGCCGCGGGATTTGAAGTAAGTCTTCTTTATCCAGCGACGACCTTTCTTGGGATGTCTGCGTTTCGCCCAGAACCATTGCATCCGATATAGCCGATGGTCGGCATAACCAAATGTTTCAGCCGCCGTTTGGGTTCTGTGATAGTTAGACCATCCCCGAATAATCGGGTTTAGCTTATATATCACGTCTACCGTTCGAGCCGCTTTATGGGTGTTGAAAATATCACGGCATTTCGCGAGAAACGCCTTCAAGTTCTTCTTTGAAGGTTTTACCAGAACTACGCTGCGGTTCGATGAACCAAAACGCCGAACTGTCCAACCTAGGAAGTCGAACCCGTTTTCAACATGCACTATGCGCGTTTTCTCTTTCGAGAGACGCAGGCCGCGATGACTTAGAAAAGCCTCCACGACAGGGATAACTTCATTTTGGAGTAACTCTTTCGAGGTTCCCGTAATAATGAAATCGTCCGCATAGCGTACTAAGCTTACCTTGTTGCGTTTATGGTGTTTGTGCAATTTTCGAACAGAGCCGAAGTGATTTTCCAGTTCAAGTTCAAGACCATCAAGAGCCAAGTTAGCCAGCGTGGGGGAAATAATTCCCCCTTGCGGCGTTCCTGATTCCGTTGGACTGAACTTTCCAAGGTCAACCACACCAGATTTGAGCCACTTTTGGAGCAAGGTCTTGTCCATACAGACATTCTCAAGCAACCAATTATGGTCAATGTTATCGAAACATCCCTTTATATCTGCGTCTAAGACCCATTCTGCTGAACCACGCTTATCAAGAAGGTTCTTGACTTGCGTGATAGCGTCTTGGGTGCTGCGGCTAATTCGAAACCCATAAGAGTTCCTGTCAGCCGTCGTTTCAGACACAGGTTGAAGAGCAAGTAAGTGCAAAGCCTGAACAGCTCTGTCCAAGATGGTCGGAATGCCCAAGGGGCGTTTCGTTCCATCACTCTTCGGGATATAGACTCGCCGTAATGGTTTTGGAGAATATCCCCGCCGCCGTTTCAGTCTGTCTATTGCACGCCATTTAGCATTAGGCGTAGACCACACCTCCCCGTCAATGCCGGGGGTGCGTTTGCCACGATTTTCCGTGACTCGTCTAACGGCCATGGCGCGGCCGCTAAACGATCGTGTCAGATACCTTTGCAGAGCTTTCACCCTGCGCCAGTCATCCGACTTTACTGCTTTAGCAATTCTTATCTGAAGTCTTCGAACATTACGTTCAACTCTATGCCAATCAATACATGACCATCCTTTATCTCCGAGCTTAGCTCGATAATGAGATAACATCTGTTCTTGCGTTAATTGGTCATCACGGATGTTGCCACCCATATGTGATGCCGTCGATTGTAAGTCAGAGACCGCAGAATCTAAGAATTGCTTAGATTGACTAGGCATGCTAGTCTCCTTCCGTATTGGTTGATACGGATTGAGACGGGAACTTGGAGACCGATACATCGGAATCCAGCTCTCGCCGCAATTCCGCATTTCGGTTGAAGATTCTTCTGACATCATTGCCACAAGAGACCAGATGGAAGTCTGCACGCTTTCGCGTGGGATAACATTTAAATCCCTATCTACTACATTACATAATAGCATTCGCTTACTCCATCCTCCTTTACCCGCATATTCAACACCTCACCTTGCGGCTTGGCTGCCCTCCATAATGAAATGGTAGGCAAACATACGGGCTTACCCTGTTCCTTATTAATGACACGAATGACTTAGACATCAACTGTCCGCCGAAGGGATTGGTATCGACGTTAGAAAACCGCCAAGTTTCCAAACTTCCCTTACACCGTTTTGGTTAGAGCCTTAACCAGCAGCGTTGGCTCTGCTTCATTCACGACGTTTATCATCGATTCACTTGCGTTTGTCATATCATCCAGCCTAGCCCCTAAGACGTATCTGCTTACGTCCGTCTAATAATCTGCGTCACCGCAAACTATCACCGCACAAGGCGGGGGATACATTGTAAGAGCGCTTAGCACCTAACCGTTACCAGTTACGCACCGCTCTTAGGCTAGTGGTGGTCGAACACCACGTCCTCTAGGACTATTCAGCTACGAATAATCCATCAGACAATCATTAATAAAGCTTACGATAACAATCGTAAGACTCCTCCCTGTGCTCCTGAGAGCTTAGGGAGACAAGACTGTATTGATTTAAGGGAGAAGTACTATGAGCACCCATCCAACTGCAAGGCCTGTAATGGCACTTACCGCTAATTGAATGTGCTTTTCCCGTCTTATTTGACGGTCCAGCTTAATGCCTATGTTCGTCAATGTGACGAACATATCAGCATAGCTTTTCTCAAGAGAATCAAGAGAGCAATTCAAAAATTCAAAATGTTGATTCCGAAATTGATCTGATTTTTTCTTTTCTTCCTCAAGAAAGGCGAGAACGTCCTTCCTAGTATAATATGTTAGTTCAGACATAAGTTACCTTTCTATCAATACATTTGACACCTCATCTAAAACAGATTGAGTGT
>CAZNWH010000038.1:10629-20216 GCA_964576765.1 uncultured Hellea sp. | reverse complement strand
ACATACTCCTGCAGGAGTTTATCCTGCTTGGCGCGTTCCAATTTATTGCTGACGTCGCTTTGTACGCGCAGGTCATGAAGTGTCTTGACCAGCGTGACTAATGAGCCGCTGAGAAAGACAATTCCCATGCCGACATAGCCTTTTGTGGCAATGTTTATCGGCATCAACACGAGCGACATGGCGAGTAAGGCATAGGCGATAAACACACAGGCATAGTTAAAGTTAATCCAAGTTTTTGAATGTCCCAACATAATAATCTCCTTGTTAATATGGGTGTTAGATAGGGGTGGGGGTGTGAAATGTTGTGTCATGATTAAGCCGATTTGACTTTTTTGGATTTAGGCTTTTCGGCTCTAAGGCGGTCCAGAATATCACTGGCTTGCACTTTGTCCGATTTGCCAAATCCGGCCTCGCTTAGGCGCTCCATGACATCACCGCCCTCCAGATCAGCTTCGATCTCTTCGAGAGCTTCCATGGCGTCAACAGGGTCGGGGCTTTCCAGCAGACGCTGCAAGACGGCTTCGCCTTCGGCGATGGCGCTATGGGCGGACAAATCGCCTTTGAGTTTTCCTATGGCGTGGCGTTCGGCTTCAATGGATTTAGCGGTAATCAGGCCTTGGCGCAGATCGATAAGCTGGCGGTGAGTTTTCTCAATCGCCAGACGCATGCGCTCGGCCTTATCATCAGATGCCAATAAACTACGCTCGCGCAGGGCCTGTTCATTTTCCAGCCCCGCCATTAATTTCGCCGCGTCCGTGGCCAGCCCTTCCTTGCCCGCCGCCAGAGCCTCCCGCGTGCGGGTCTCAAGATCAGCGATGCGCCCCTTAAGGATTTCCAAGGCTTTGCGTTCGGATTTCGAGCGAGTGATAAGGCTTGCCAGCCCTCGCTTGGCAATGGCGTGACCTGTCTCGGCCTCACGGATTTTCTGCTCTATAATGAGCGCGGCATTGGCTGTTTCCAAGGCCTGCTCGGCCCGCGCGGCACGGCCCATAAAAATGGCTCTTAAGGTTTTGAACATGGTCAATCTCCATTTATGAACGGTGTTCACTACCTCAAATAAGCATAAATGAACATTGTTCAAGTAAAAAATGAACATTGTTCACAAAAACAAATTATGCTATAGAAAAAAATCAAAGAAATTCAGAGGCTTACAGAGATGATATTTTTTGAAAAAACCGGCGAGAAGGTCAGACATCTTGCCTGACCATACAACACCTCCATCGCCAGAGTCAGCAAAAGCGACGGGGCGAAAACGCTTTAACCCTGAAATCCGTGAACATGTGATCAAAGCGGCGACGCAGGCTATCCAATCCAAAGGTCTCGACGGGATTAAAGCTCGCCCCATAGCCGAGCGCGCCGGTATCTCCGTCGGCTCTATTTATAATCTGTTCGGGGATTTGGACGAGCTGACCCGTATCGTCAATGCCCGCACCTATGACGCGCTTTACGACATTGTGAGCACGGCATTGGAAAATGCCAGACGTGCCGGAAAACCCCCGCACGAGCAAATGATGGACTTGGCGGCGGCTTATCTGAACTTTGTGGAAAGCCATCAAGCCATATGGCTCGCCACCCTCGCCTTTAATCGCGGCCAGATCGAAGCTCCGCCGCAATGGTATCTGGATAAGGAACAAGCCTTATTTGAAATCATTGAGGACGCCATTGCCGCCTTTCCGGGCGCGCAGGATATAGAGCTACGCAGAAACAATGCCCGCGCTCTCTGGGCCTCTATTCACGGCATCGTCACCGCCGCTGTCACGGATAGGTTTCTGATATATCCCATCGCCAATGTCCGCACGCAAATCCAGATCATCGTGAATGCGGTGGCGCAGTCGCTGGAAACGGAGGGAGTAGGCAAACATAGGCTAGGATTAGTAATTGGTAAGACACAATGAATTGAATCCCTCAAAAATTCGCTCTAAACTGACGCTATGAAAGTTACGCCACAACACAATGAACGCATCGCCAAGATGATCTTTGCAGACATCTATCCCCACTATGTCAATAAGGTAGAAAAGAAGGGGCGATCGAAGGAAGAGTTACATCAAGCCATTACATGGCTGACGGGTTTCACAGATAAGAAAATCCAACAACTCATAGATGATAAAGTCACTTTCGAGACTTTTTTCGAACAAGCCAGTCTTCATCCCAGCGCCCATCTTATCAAAGGCGTGATTTGCGGATATAGAATCGAAGAGATTGATAACACCCTGACCAGACAGTGCAGATATCTGGACAAGCTTGTTGAAGAACTCGCACGCGGCCGCAAAATGGAAAAGGTTTTGAGAACTGAATAAGACTGGGAGGGTAATACAATTCAGTCATTACCGTACCCCGATGCGGTAATCTATAGAGGGATATCTCAAAGTACCTCATCGGTTCCATGGATCACCCGATTCAAGTCGGGTGATGACGGTTAGGTCTCGTGTTAGGACAATAATTTCCTCATCCTCAAAGGCGCTTGATTTCGGGGCCTATAACCGCTTTTATCACGCGATGAATGTTCCCTTTAAACCATTACAAAAGATGGCTCTTGCCAGTCTCGTGGCGGCTTGTCTTTACGAGATGGCCAATGCCTCTGAACCAACCATCGGGAGCACATCACTTTGCGGGGATAGTTATCTTATGGCCCTCGCCCCGACCCAAATCACGGCATTGTCTTGGCAATCGCGTTCTCCTTTATCGCGGGCTGGACAGGCCCAGCGCGCCTTACCCCAGCTCTGGGATGAGCTTGAAGTTCTCAGCACAAGCCGCGCCGATTATATCCTCTTTGGATCCGGCGAAGGACAATCCGTAAAAAGTCTAAACCCAAAATATCTGCATCTGAAATGGGGCGAAAGTTTTGCCTCCGTGATCGATAATGCTGACCTCATTTCTCAAAACCTAAATGTAGATGATATTGTAAAGACTGATCTCACGAAACGTTTGAACGCGCTTGAAACCCGTAACTCACAGCGCTTGCACACACCCAAAATACTTTACCTCGCCCGCTCCGGCGGCTCCGCTGGCACAGGCACATTTGTTGACGCGGCTATCACCGCGGCAGGCGGCAAAAATATCATACAAAAATCTGGATGGTTCACCCCCGACCCTGAAGAGATCATCGCGCTTAAACCTGATCTGATTATCACCAGCTATTTTAACGATGGTTACGAGTCGGTGCAGGCAGTGGCCATACGCAACAAAGCAGTATCTCGGCATTTGCAAAAATTTCCGCGTGTTGAAATCGACGGAAAATTATGGCCCTGCGCCGGGCCTGATTTGATCGAGGCGGCAGAATTAATTGCCGACGCGATTGATAAACTTCCCCAAAAACGACCATGAAGCTCGCGGTTTTAACTCTTGCGGCTTTGGCGATCATTCTCGTCTCGCTCTTTTTCGGGACCGCCGACATTACGCCATACCAAACATGGCAGGCGCTTTTGGGGCGAGGGTCTGAAACCCATAACGTCATTATCCGCGAGCTGCGTCTACCGCGCGCCCTGCTCGGCGCGGTCATCGGCGCGGGGCTTGGCGCGTCAGGCGCGGCCTTACAAGGCTATACGCGTAACCCCCTCGCCGCGCCCGGCATTTTAGGCTTTACCTCTTGCGCGGCCTTGGGCGCTGTGACCGCGCTCTATTTTGGCTATGCTCAATGGACGCCCCTCGCCGCGCTCATCGGAACCGCCCTTGGCGCGGCTCTTATTTTAAAACTCGCCGGGCCGCGCATGGGAGCTTCGACCTTAATCTTGGCGGGGGTCGGGATCGGCGCGCTCGCAACCGCGCTGACGGGGCTGATTATGAATTTTGCCCCCAATCCATGGGCGCTATCGGAAATAGTTTACTGGCTCATGGGCTCACTTAAAAATGCAGAGCTGGGCGGTCTGTTATTTTGCGCGCCTTTAACGGCGATTGGATTAGCTTTGCTTATATTGGCTGGCCCTGACCTACGCAGTCTGAGTTTGGGTGAGGATACAGCGGTGAGTCTTGGCGTATCTTTATCCAAAGTCCGCGCGCTCTTAATTGCGGGCGTAGCGCTTTGCGTGGGCAGCGGCGTCGCGATAGCGGGCGCGATAGGGTTTATTGGATTATTTATCCCACATATCACACGGCTTATATTCGGTCATGACCCGATGAAGCTTATCCCGCTTTCTGCTATTGGCGGAGCCGGTTTTTTGGTCTTTGCCGATATTATAACCCGCACGCTGACTGGACCGGGAACGCAGCTTTATCTGGGCATTTTAACATCTCTTATCGGCGTGCCTTTCTTCCTCTATTTGGCCGTCAAAGAGGCGCGCACATGATGAAGTTTGAAAAGTTAAGCGCAGGCTATGGGGACAACACTGTTCTCAAGGATGTTTCTGGTGCCGCGCAACGCGGTGATTTCATTGCACTGGTCGGCCCCAATGGCTGCGGAAAATCCACGCTGCTAAAAACGCTATGTGGAATTATTAACCCAACCTCAGGGCAGGTCAATTTAGACGGGGTATCCACCGCCAATATGCCCATTAAATCCCGCGCCAAAAAAATAGCCTATCTCGCGCAATCCCGCGAAGCCATGCCCGTCATGAGCGTGATGGATGTCATCTCGCTGGGCCGTGCGCCTTATCGCGGGAGCTTAGGTCGGCTTAGCACTGCTGGTAAGACGGCAATAAATTCGGCGCTCTCACGAACCCAGTCAGGTGTGTTTTCTGATCGTCGCTTTGATAGCCTCTCGGGCGGTGAGCAAGCCCGTATTTTACTCGCCCGCGCTCTGGCGGTAGAAGCGCCAGTTTTGCTAGCCGACGAACCCATTGCCGCGCTCGACCCTTATTATCAACTTACCATGATGGAGATTTTAAAAGCCGAAGCCACATCAGGTAAAATAGTGATTGCCGCGCTTCATGATTTATCTTTAGCAGCACAATTTGCAAGCCGGATTTGGGTCATGCATGACGGCCAAATTGTCAGCGATGACACGCCCCTGCAGGCTTTATCGGAGAATGTTCTTAAAACCGTCTTTGGGATCCGTATGCCGCTTGGTGGTTTTCAACCATTACACCTCTCTTGCTAACATTCCACCACATTGACCGCGAGGCCGCCTTGGCTGGTCTCTTTATATTTTGAGGACATATCAAGACCCGTCTGGCGCATAGTTTCTATGACTTGGTCTAGGCTGACTTTCATCGCGCCATCCGCATGTAAAGCAAGACGCGCGGCGTTAACCGCCTTAACCGCCCCGATCGCGTTGCGTTCAATACAGGGAATTTGTACCAGCCCACCTACGGGGTCACAGGTCAAACCCAAATTATGTTCCATCCCAATTTCAGCCGCTTGTGCCACTTGCTCGGGGTTAGCGCCCCATACAGCCGCCAAGCCGCCTGCCGCCATAGAGCAAGCAACACCAACTTCACCTTGGCATCCCATTTCAGCCCCTGAAATTGAGGCGCGTTGTTTATAGAGAAGTCCAATGCCGCCCGCCGTTAACAGGAACTTGCGTATATTTTGCTGTAAGAAATTTTCCCCGCCGCAATAATGTTTAAGCACAGACGGAATAATCCCGGCCGCCCCGTTGGTCGGCGCTGTGACGACCTGACCACCATCGGCGTTTTCCTCATTTACAGCCATTGCGTAGACATTCAGCCAGTCAAATAATTGCTCGCGTTCATTGGACATGGGGGAACTATGTAGCTTTTGCCATAATCCGGGAGCGCGGCGTTTGACGTCAAGACCGCCCGGCAAAATACCTTCTTTATTGAGGCCGCGTTCAATACAGGCCATCATAACCTCGGAAATGCGGTCCAGCGCAGCGTCGGTATCTTCGCGCGGTCGCATTGAGTCTTCATTGGCGTAAATAATTTCGCTAATCGATTTTTTTTCTTTTTTACATAACTCTAAAAGTTCTGCAGCTGAGCCAAAGGGATAAGGCACTGTTGGCCCCATAGTAATCAGATCATCAGTGAGAGGTGTTTTCATTTGACGTTGCGACGCAATAAAACCGCCGCCTGTAGAATAATATGTTTGCGTACGCAGTAATTTACCTTTCGCCGTAAAGGCTGACAGTTTCATACCGTTTGGATGTAACTCTGGCGTTGTCTCATAATCAAAAACTAAATCAGTTTCAGGGTCAAATTTAATCGTTTGCTCGCCAAGAAGAGACAGTTTTTTGTCTTCAAGGACTTGGACGATGTCCTCCTCGGCGGTCTTCGAGTCCAACGTTTCAGGCTCTAGCCCCAATAGACCAAGAATAACTGCCTTGGGCGTAGCGTGGCCTTTGCCTGTTAAAGCGAGCGAGCCTTGAAGTTCAACGACAATGTGAGCCGTTTTGCGAAGACGGTCTTTACGGCGCAGGCTCTCGCCAAAGCGTTTAGCTATGCGGATAGGTCCAACGGTGTGCGAAGAGCTCGGCCCGATGCCAATGCGAAATATGTCCAAAACGGATAACATAAATCCGCCATATCAGAGAATATATAACAATCTATTCCAAATACGAGACTACACGGATATTAAAGAGAGCCATTAATCAATTTCATAATACCGGAAAAATCCAATCCGTCTTTGCCTGCCGCTTCCATCAGGGAATAAATCGCTTCTGACTGCGTACCCAGCGGCGTTGCGGCGCGGGCCGATGTGGCCGCGTCTTGGGCAAGGCGCAAATCCTTGAGCATCATCGCGGCGGAAAATCCGGCCTTGTAATTCTTATTAGACGGCGCGCTTTCGACAGGCCCAGGGGCAGGGCAATAGCTGGTCATCGACCAGTTCTGGCCGCTGGCCGTGCTGGAAATATCGTAGAAAGTCTGCGCGTCAAGGCCCAGTTTTTCAGCCAGATTAAACGCTTCGCAGGTTCCTATCATATGAATGCCGAGCAGCATATTATTACAAATTTTGGCCACTTGTCCGTTGCCTGCATCGCCGGCGTGAAACACATTTTTACCCATAATATTCAAAAACGGCTTGGCCCGATCATAGGCCTTGCTCGTGCCCCCGCACATGAAGGTCAGCGTGCCCGCTGCCGCGCCACCAACGCCGCCAGAGACAGGCGCGTCAATCATCTCAAACCCTTTATAATCAGCTGAAGCAATGACTTCGCGGGCCGAGGCGACATCAATGGTCGAGCAATCAATCATCAGCGTACCTTTTTGGGCGTAATTAAACACACCATCTTCCCCGCCATAAACCAGTTTCACATGCGCGCCAGCGGGGAGCATGGTGATGACGACATCGGCGCTCTCTACCGCATCCTTTGCATTTTTGGTACCAACACATCCGGCCTTAACTGCGGCCTCAACCGCATCTTTGGAAATATCCAACGCGCGAACTTCATGGCCCGCTTTGGCCAGGTTCTCCGCCATGCCTATACCCATATTTCCAAGGCCTATGAACGCTATTTTTGTCATACTTTCTTCCAACCCTATATCCTTCTCCTCGGGGGAGAGAGACGTAACCTCTTATTCTTTCAAAAATCCCTGCGCAGGTTTTGCTCTCTTTCGAAAAACGCGCTGAACCTGTGGTTCGGTGACGGCATTCACATCGGCATGAGACCATTTCGGATTGCGGTCTTTGTCAATTAATTGCGCTCGTATGCCTTCGTAAAAATCTTGTGTCTTGAGGAAACCCAGAGAAATATTAAGCTCTTGTGTCATCACCTCTTTGAAGTTCATTTTAGCCCCGCGCCGCAAGGCTTCAAAGGTTACGCACATGGCCAGAGGTGATTTGCGGCGAATATTTTTGGCCTGTTTTTGCGCCCACTCACAGCCGTCTTTATCCAACGCTCTAAGTACAGCAGGCACTGTTTTTGCGCCAAAGGCTTTCACAGCGTCAGGAATAGGCTCACTTGCGGGCGGGGTTTTCACAAACTTCATCATGACATTGGCCACTGCTGCGTCAGAACCGTCGAGCTTGGCGTTACCAAGCGCTTTAATCAAAGCGTCATGTTGATCTGTTGGGACAAAAGCATTGGCCACACCGATCGCGCAAGTCTGGCCCGCATCGAGCCGCGCGCCGGTCAAGCCCAGCCACTGCCCCACATCCATACCCAGACGCGGCAGGAAGTAAGTCCCGCCGACATCGGGGAAATATCCAATGCCCGTTTCCGGCATGGCAAAGACGGTGCCATCACCCGCGACGCGCAGACGTCCATGGACAGAAAGCCCGACACCGCCGCCCATGACGAAGCCATCGATTAAGGTGATATAAGGTTTGGAATAACGGTGAATGAGCTCGTTAAGCGCATATTCGATGCGCCAGAAATTCTCCGCACGTTTATCGCCCGCCTTGCCGCTATCATGGAGCAGGATGACATCACCGCCCGCGCAAAAGGCCCTATCCCCCGCCCCGTCAATGAGGACGGCTCCGATATTGGGATCTTTTTCCCATGCCACAAGCAATCGGGTGATTTCCTCGCACATCGCATAGGTAAGCGCATTCAGAGCCTTGGGCCTATTAAGGGTCATATGGCCAAGATTGCCAATGACGCGGGATTTAATTTCAGTGGTCATAATTTACTGCCTTAAGAGTGAACGTGACACAATCATACGCATGATTTGGTTTGTGCCTTCTAAAATCTGGTGCACACGCAAATCTCGCACAATTTGCTCGATCTCATATTCCGAGAGATAGCCATAACCGCCATGAAGCTGGAGCGCGTCATTGGCGATTTTAGAACACATATCTGTCGTGAAACGTTTTGCCATGGCGCAGGCTGCGCCCGCATTAGGGAGTTTTTTATCCAGCATATCCGCCGCACGGTAAATCATCATACGCGAAGCTTCGAGCTCCGTCGCCATATCAGCGAGCATAAATTGCGTGTTCTGGAAATCAGATATGGATTTGCCGAATTGCTTACGCTCCTTGGTATATTGCAGGGACGCATCCAGCGCCTTTTGCGCCCCGCCAAGGCTGCAAGCTCCAATATTAATACGCCCGCCATCAAGCCCGCTCATGGCAAATTTAAACCCATCCCCTTCGGCCCCGACACGGTTCTCGGCCGGAATAAGGCAATCTTCGAAAATCACTTGCGCTGTGGGTTGGGCGTTCCACCCCATCTTTTTTTCATTCGCGCCGAAAGACAATCCCGCTGTGCCTTTTTCAATAACGAAACAGGACACGCCTTTGGCACCGTCATCGCTTGTGCGCGCCATAGTAACATAAATATCCGACCACCCCGCGCCCGAGATAAAGGTCTTAGTGCCGTTGAGAATATAGTCATCCCCATCGCGCACGGCTTTGGTGGTGAGCGATGCCGCATCCGACCCTGCTCCCGGCTCGGTCAGGCAATAGCTGGCTATTAAGTCGCCCGCCGTTAATCGCGGGACAAATTTGGCGCGGACAGCATCATCGCCATAACGATCAATCATCCATGTCGCCATATTATGAATAGTCATCATCGCCGTATGCGACACGTCCCCCGCGGCGAGCTGCTCGAAAACAATCGCGCTATCCAGCCGCGATAGCGCCGTGCCTCCATACTCCTCCGACGAATACATACCCATAAAGCCAAGCTCGGCAGCTTTGGTAAAAACAGTCCGGTCCAAAAACTTTTCCTCATCCCATTTGGCGGAATGCGGCGCGAGTTCAGACGCAGCGAACCCCTTCGCCATGTCTTGGATGAGAGTCTGTTCTTCTGTGAG
>CAZNWH010000038.1:2479-10529 GCA_964576765.1 uncultured Hellea sp. | reverse complement strand
CAGACGCAGCGAACCCCTTCGCCATGTCTTGGATGAGAGTCTGTTCTTCTGTGAGGCTAAAGTCCATTATGCTTTATCTTTCAAAACAAGATACGGATGAGGGGTCCAAAACATGTCGACAAAGCCGTTCATTAAAACGTCGGAATGATAAAGGCGCTGTCTTCTGTTTCACCTTCGGGCCATCTTTGCGTGACCGTCTTCACTTTCGTATAAAACCGGAGACCTTCCATCCCATATTGATTGGCATCGCCAAAGGCCGAGCGCTTCCAACCGCCAAAGCTGTGATAGGCAACGGGGACAGGGATGGGAACATTTATACCAACCATGCCGACTTCGACGCGGTCTGCAAATTCACGGGCGGCGCGGCCATTTTGCGTAAAGATCGCGACGCCATTTCCATATTGATGTTCCGAGGGGAGTTTGAGCGCCTCTTCAAAAGTCTCCGCGCGAACAATCTGCAGGACAGGACCAAAAATTTCGTCCTGATAAGTTTCCATATCCGGCGTGACGTTATCCAAAAGGCTTGGCCCAATAAAGAAACCGTCTTCATACCCTTGCAAAGAGAAATCACGGCCATCAACGAGGAGCGTCGCCCCCTCCTTCACGGCCTTGGTAACATTGGCTTTGATGCTATCGCGGTGAACACCTGTGACCACAGGGCCATAATCAGCGTCAGGGTCTTCGGAGACACCCACTTTCATGGCCTCTATAGCAGGGAGCATTTTCTCCAAGAACCGTTCCGCAGTCCCCTCGCCCACAGGCACAACAACTGGCAGCGCCATACAGCGCTCGCCAGCCGAGCCATAAGCCGCAC
This sequence comes from uncultured Hellea sp., assembly GCA_964576765.1. Classification (GTDB taxonomy): domain Bacteria; phylum Pseudomonadota; class Alphaproteobacteria; order Caulobacterales; family Maricaulaceae; genus Hellea. The sequence continues at coordinate 9,715 of CAZNWH010000038.1, read as the reverse complement.
CGAGGATATCTTTGACGGCTTGATCCATATTGGCATCAGGCATGATGATGCCGTGATTTTTCGCGCCGCCCATACATTGCGCGCGTTTGCCATTCGCTGTCGCGCGGCCATAGACATATTGCGCGATATCGGATGACCCGACAAAACTAACGGCCTGTATAGTGGGATGATCGCAAATCGCATCGACAATTTCCTTATCCCCATTGATACATTGCAAGAGGCCAACTGGCCCGCCAGCTTCGACGAAAAGCTCTGCGAGGCGCATCGGTACGCTTGGATCTTTTTCAGACGGTTTAAGGATACAGGCATTGCCTGTAGCTATCGCCATACCAAACATCCACATCGGGATCATGGCCGGAAAGTTAAAGGGCGTAATCCCAGCAACAACACCTAGCGGCTTGCGCATTGAATAAACATCAATCTCAGGGCCCGCGCCGTAAGTATGTTCACCCTTTTGGCCTTGCGGGACGCCGCACGCGAATTCAATAACATCAACACCGCGAATAACGTCGCCGCGGCTATCGGCCAGTACCTTGCCATGCTCGGATGAGAGCAACGCGGCCAGCTCATCCATATGGGCTTCGACTTTCTGTTTGTAGGCGAACATAATACGCGAGCGTTTTTGCGGGTTGGTCTTCATCCACGTGGCTTGAGCCTTGGCCGCAGAGATAACAGCTGCGTTAAGCTCTGATGGGGTCGCCATATTGACTTGCGCCTGAACCTCACCCGTATTGGGGTTGAAAATATCCTTTGTCCGGCCCGATGTTCCAGCTACATTTTTACCGTCTATAAAATGACCAATCTGTTTCATAATCTTTTCCTATTTCCCGATATTATAAATAATCCCAACAGGAATTCAGCTGAAAAGTGCGGTTCCTAACCTAATTATCAGGTATGGGATGGGTGAAATTAAAATGGTCGAAGACAGGATTTTCCAATCGCCGCTTAAATTCCGTCGAAGATCCTGGCCAATTATTCGTGACCCGGTCTCCGTCTTTATACCAACTCGCTTCAATTTTGGCCCAAGCCAGATGTGAGAGGCGCTCTTGCGCCTCTTTATTGAATTCTGCTTCGGCGGCGGATTTCACTTCGACCGCCCGCTTACCAGCTTTATCCATCAGTTTGAGAATATGCTGCACTTGTGCTTCCAACTTATACACAATCGATGTATGTCCCGTATTTGTATTCGGGCCATAAAGGATGAACATATTTGGAAATCCTGACGTCGTAACCCCAAGATAGGCAAAGGCCCCGTCTTTCCAATGCTCACGTAAACTCACATTGTTCTCACCCGTGACATCAATTTCTTTCAAGAACGGGTTGGCGTAAAAGCCTGTCGCATAAATGATAACGTCATGCTTATGAGATTCCCCCGAGCTTGTTATTATACCGCTCTCTTGAATCTCGGCGATACTATCTGTTTCCAAAGTTACATTTTTACGCGCAATGGCGGGATAGTAACTATCGGAGAATAAAATGCGTTTCGCGCCAATTGGATAATTCGGCGTAAGCTTGGCTTGCAGTTCCGAGTCTGTGATATATTTTTTCATCTCGGATTGCGACGCCAGCCGGGCAAGTTTGCTACGAATTTTAGCACCCTTAATAATCGGCCATATCACATATTCGCCCTGCATCCAGATGCCCTTACGATATAGTCTGGCCATGGCAGGGATATATTGGGATATCCATTTTTCAATTCTCGTATAAGGACGATCACCTTTATTGATAATCCAATTCGGAGACCGTTGATAAACCGTAAGGTGTTTCGCGGTTTTGGCCACTTCGGGAATAAGCTGCGCGGCACTCGCACCAACGCCAATAACGCCAATTTTCTTACCTTTAAGTTCAACCGCATGATCCCATTGGGCCGAGTGAAAGCTGTCCCCCTTAAAGCTCTCTCTGCCTTTAAAGTTTGGGAAAGACGGAACATGAAGCTGCCCTATGGCGCTGACAAAAAACTGAGCTTCATAGGTCTCCCCTTGCGCCGTTTTGACAGTCCAACGCCCCTTATCATAAATTGCTGATATAACGCTCTGCCCGAAATGAATATGACGGATCAAATCTCGGTCAGATGCAAACTTTTGGATATATTTTAAAATTTGTGGCTGTTTCGCCCATTTAAAGTCCCATGTCGGATTAGGCGCAAAACTATAGGAATAAAGCGCAGACGGGATATCACATTCTGCCCCCGGATAAGTATTTTCGCGCCAAGTTCCGCCAACACCCTTGGCCTTTTCCAGGATAATAAAATCATCATCACCCTGTTCACGCAGCCGAGCCGCCAAACATAATCCCCCAAAACCCGTACCAACTATAAGTGTTTTCATCATAACCCATTGTCTTAGGCTGAAGGGGAAAGGTCAATAAACAATGAGGAACAGTCAATAAAAGAAAATGAATGTCTGAACTGGTTTCAAACTAGCCTGTCTTGGCTGTCTAGTCGGCGCGTATAAATTAACTAAGGTGTAAGCAAAAAAATAGGCTCCCAATATGGGAGCCTACCGTGCTTGGAGAGGCGCGGTTTGTTATGGCTGCATAACCACGAAGCCTTCGCCGGCTCCTGTAGCTACTGTCCAATTATCAAATTGTGCGGCGGATGCCGGGTTACCACTACGCACGGCACCGACATGGGTCAGGTCATAGCCGCCTGTGTCTGCAGCAACGTCAGCGTTGAAGGCATTATCACCAATGATGAAAGGCGAGCCATTATCATCAGCATTTAAGACACCGTCATTATTAGTGTCACCATCTAGAAAACCGTTCAAGATTGCCGGGTCAGTACCCAATAATCCATTAGCAAATGAACCGATTGCATTGAGATACCAACTCGCGGTAAAGTTTTCACTTCGATCCGCAAGTTCGCCCGTGAAATCAATCCCGGCGGCCGCGCCGTTATAGTAGACGAAGCCATCGCCATTAGATCCGTTTGCAGCGACAGTTCCAGCCGGGAATCCAGTTGAACCAGCCCGGACGATTCCGAAGTTTCCGTTTGCACCTGCTTCATTGGCACAGTGAACGCCATCTAAATAAGTCGGCCCAGGAATAGTTGTATCAATCCCTGTTAAGTCAGCTCCTGAATCAGCCTCGTAACACCCGTCTCTAAAGTTGGCAATTAACACATTGGCCATACGGATTTGATCCGTATTATCGGCAAATAGGATACCAAATTCATTAGCAGCTGCGTCTCCAGATGCATTGACACTTTCTCCGTCGCGACCAACTAGTGTCGCATTTACAATACGAGGATTTGAATCGCCTGCAGTTGTTTCACTCGCATAGATACCGGAACGACCGGAGTCTGAGTTGTGAATAACCATCAAGTCTTTGATGAGGCCAGTAAAGTCACGATACCAGACTCCATCGCGTGTGGCGGCTGTCGATAGAAGCCATGACATGCGAGGGTCGCCATTGAGGATATGAAATCCATCACGCGCTGAGAAATGCGACTGAACGAAAGTCAGTATTGTTGTGTTATCAACGCCGTTCAAAACGATGTTGTCCTGATAAGTTACGGTATTCCCATCGATGGTAACATCAACTGGGGCACCTGCACCGGCCACAACAACATAGTCAAGCACGTTAGCGCCTTGTGTACCTGTCAAAGTTGGTAGGCCGTTGAAGCCACGCAGAAATAATCCACCCCATTCACCGCTAGTTGTGAGGCTCTCACTATCAGGCAGCATTTGTATAGGGTTAGCGCCTGTCCCATTGGCTAGAATTGTTGATCCAGGCCAAATAAGGATATGATCTGTATCAGAGCCGCGAATTTGTGTTCCCGCTTCAATTGTTAGAACTGCATTGAACTCATTGTTTCCTGACTGTAATTTACCGTCCAAAAACCATGTCATGTCAGCTGTAAGTGTCGCGTCTTGTGTTAAAACACCGCTAACGCTGCACATACCTGCCTCCATTTCTACAGGCTCAATATTACCGAAATCAGGACAATCACCTTGTGGGTCCGCAGCAGCTGGCGGCGGCGGCGGCGGCGGAGCCGCAGCTAATGGGGGAGCTGAATTTGTTATGCTATTACTGTCGCTACAGCCAATAAGAATGACCGCGCCTATAAGACTTGTCACGCTACCATATAATGTTCGTTTAATATTCATTAGACTTTCCTTAAATATTTGCTGTCGCAGACCATTCCTGGGGCACCTCTCAACAGATTAAAATTAGTGCAAGACTAAATATGGGCTACTCAGCCTTGCTCAGATAAGTCGTGGCAGCCTTTTGAAAGGTTCATTTTTTTTAAACTTAATTTAACCCTCTCCCAAATATTTAGTTTTTTTAAGGGCTTACCGGCTTGGAATTAGAAGATAGATTAACACTTTGAGTCACTGCTGATTTAGGCTCAGGTAACATTTTAACTTTCTCAGCCTAACATTTTCAGTATCTATAATCTTGGCTTTCCCTGAACTATTCTAATAAATTCAGTCTTAAACATCAGGCCGTCATTGAAAGTGAGAGTGTAAAGTGACAGATTTTCTACGAAGTAAATATAGGTTAGTCTATTATCCTGAAGGAATTTTATGATATCATCTCGTCTAATCTTCTCCCAGAGGACGAGCTGTAGAAATCGTAGTAGAGTTCACTTGTGGTCCATAAAATAAATCATAAAACTCATAAAACTGAGAGTTAGCGTCGAAATGGGCCAAAAGGCCTGTTTTGCGTTATCTTGCTCTACACCCTTTTTCTTTCGCTATTTATTTTCTGGGCCACTTTTCGTGCACGATTTTAACCTGTTAAAAAGACTAGCATCCTATATTCTAATTCAACATTTGATGACTTTTTTGTGATTATCCAAGTCGGAACGACCAGCATATAGCTGCGTCGGTTTCAGATAAAAATTAAGATAATATTAAAAATATAATGGCTACAATTAATACAATGCATGGACTTTTCAAAGATGGAATTGGTAAACTTCACCGACAATTAGATAGATTTTACGATAGAAAGTTCAATGTCGAAACTTCCAAGATTGTCAATATATCTAGCTTAAATGAACAATTCGATTTCACCGGATATGATATTGATGAATTATATAGTGCTACACCATCTGCGCTTTTCAATATGTTACATTGGCCTGTAACGTCCAAGGAGAAAGATTATTCGACTTATGTGGATGTTGGATGTGGTAAAGGACGGGCTTTGATAAAAGGTATGACGATTGGGTTTAAGAACCTAATTGGCGTAGAATTTGTGCCTTCAATTGCCAAACAAGCTAACGAAAATCTGCAAAAATCTATGGACAGCCTTATATTGAAGGCTAAGTGTGAGGTTGTTTGCCAAGATATAAGAACATATAAATATCCGGAGACTGATTTAGTCCTATATCTCTATAATCCTTTTGATCCAATTATTTTTCAGCCGTTTCTGGATAATTTACTAAATGATTTGAGAGCAAATCCCAGAAAAGCAAAAATAATCTATTATCACTCTCATTGTCAAAAAATACTGGATGATTGTGATATGCTGGAACGGATTGATTATGACATCATGACTCGGATGAAGCTTAAAGTATTATCTAGGCATTCCTATGGAGCTTGGCGTTTCAAGCATGAAAAAGTGCTTATTAATTCTTAAATCAATTTATGACATATTCGATTGAATAAACAATTCGTCATTCACGAAATTTACCAATGTCCGATAAATCGATCTTAGCCTACCTTCCTGTTAATGTTGCTAATATTTTCATTAGCTTTGGGACGATCATGATTTTAACCCGGTTGTTATCCGGGGCTGAATTCGGGGTTTATGCATTAGCAGTTATCACAGTTGAATTTATCCACCTAGGTTTGTTTAGCTGGATTGAAGCGGCAATGGAGCGGTTTTGGGCCCGTGCTGACCGTAATAACGGTATCAATAATTTTACCAAGTCGCTTTTTTCATTCTGTTTAATATACGGCTTGATCATCGTTGTAACTGTTTTGACTATCTTGTACCTTTTGCCTGTCGATAATCATGTAAAAACAGTGTTGGCGTTTGCATTAGGCGCGCTTAGCCTACGAAATTTATCCTGTCTCTTTCTCGAATCCCATTTAGCAGCAGAACGCAGCATACGCTACAGCACAGTTTATACGCTGATTACGATGGGCGGTTTTGCTATCGGAATCACATTGATATTGCTCACACCTTTGCGCGAAAGCGCTCCCTTTATTGGTATTTTGATTGCCTTGTCCCTGAGCATGTTTTTTGAAATTCCTTTTATGTTAAAGTTCATGAAGGGCGGACGTTATCAAAGCCAGCATATGAAACAGGCTTTTCGCTATGGGGTTCCGATCAGTATTGCTTTGATGCTGACATATACATTAAATTCTGCAGATATGTATTTTATTGCTCACTTTATGGGATGGGAGTCCGCGGGGCAGTATAATGCCGGCTATAATTTGGCGAACCGTTCTCTTGATGTGTTGTTTGTTTGGATCAGTATGGCGCTCACACCCGTGATTATACAAGCCGTTGAAAAAGAAAGCAGGAAAAGCGCTTTGGCTATCATGAAATCCTGTGGAGCTGGTATGTTATGGATTGCAATGCCTATGGCGACGGGGATTGCATTGGTTGCTGAACCTGCTGGGATTATATTAGGTGAATCTGTGCGCGCCGGAGCAATTACTATTATGCCCTATATTGCCTTTGCAGCTGTAATGAATGGTATGTTGACCTATTATGCGCAAAAGGCCTTTATGATCTCAGAGCGCACGGATGTTTTCGTCTGGGTTTTGATTGCGCCCGTGATTGCTAATCTCATTTTAAATGCTATTTTAATTCCGAAATATGGATTGATAGGGGCTGTAATTGCTACCTGTTTTGCTTACGCTTTGGGTCTGGTGTTAGCGATTATAATCGGACGACGTTATTATCCGCTTCCGCTACCTGTTAAAGCGTTTTTCCAAATTGGCTTTGCTTGTATGGTTATGGCGGCTATCGTCTATACTTTACCAATGCATGACAGCTGGCCAGATATAATTCATTTAGTGCTGAAAGGGGGTGTTGGCGTTTTTGTTTATATTATTACCAGCTGGTTCATTAATTCGGCTGGTTGTCGCGGCTATGTTAAAAGTTATATTGCAACTCGCCGACGCAACGATGAAGTTTATAACACATAATATTTGGGTAGTTTATAAATATTTGGGTAGTTTATAAAAAATCAATTTTTTGACGCTAAGAAAGCCAGACAATAATCCAACTAATTACAAATAAGTGAACCGATTATGACAACATTTGCAGAAAATCCTGAAA
>CAZNWH010000038.1:0-2379 GCA_964576765.1 uncultured Hellea sp. | reverse complement strand
AACTAATTACAAATAAGTGAACCGATTATGACAACATTTGCAGAAAATCCTGAAAAAGACCTAGAACAAGCTAAAGAAAATAAATCTTTGAAGAAGAAAAGCATTTTGCGGATATTTTATAACCGCGTCATTATGAAAACGCATAGTATCATTGATGCCAATTATGATAAAAAACGCGGTATTGAGACCTGCGAGTTAGCTTATATTTCAGACCTTAGTGATGATCCTGTGGACTTTTCCGGCTTTTTTATTGATGAACTTTATGGTGCTTTACCGATCAAACTCTTCAATGCCATTCATCGTCCAGGCAATAAACTTTCGCGTAAGGATGCCACTTATGTTGATATTGGCGCGGGTAAAGCCCGTATGCTGATTATCGCTGCGGAACGAGGCTTTAAAAAAGTCCTTGGCATTGAATATGTTCCGTCATTAGCACAGACAGGCGTGGAGAACTGCGAGATCGCGCTCAAGGGCATGGATGATGTTACATGGGCCAATGAAGCTATTGATGGCACGACGATGAAATATCCGGACACAGATTTACTGGTTTTTGTGAATAACTCTTTTGACCGTCCTATGTTTGATGATTGGCTGAATAATCTTTTGGAAGATTTGAAAAACAATCCCCGCGAAATGGTATTGATTTATAATCACAGTATTTGTTCACATGTACTTGATGCTGCGCCAGAACTGGAACGGGTGAAATATAGTCTTTTTGACCGCCTTTACATGGATTTGTTAAACCCGCATCCGTATGGAGCTTGGCGATATATTCGACAGAGTCCTAAAAAAGATAATCAAATCAATGTTGCTTCAGAGCCTACCGTGTCAGGAATGAAATCTACTCGAGCCGCATGAGTAAAACAAAATGAGATGCTACTCGAATGTAAGGACGATTGGCCCTTATCTTCGAGTTCCATCTTTTCTTAAACGCCAATAAGGGCGTTTATCAGAAAATAATTTAGCTGTGGTAGACACATAAATTACCCAAGTAATATCATTTTGTTGTAAAATTGAACTTTCTGATATTGAAAAAAATGTAAATGATAATATAGCTAATACGGCCCAATAGGTTTCAATACCGCCTTTAAAAATTTTCCACAGACATAGAATTATTGATATCAGTAGGTGTATCGCAAACATTACGACACCAACGACTCCTACAGAGAGCCAAGTTTCAATCCAGCCATTATGTGCAGTAGGAACGCCCCATTGTAATATAAGCCTAACATAATATGATGGCCCAAGAGGGTCAACCCAATACACGCCATATCCATATCCTAATAAGGGCTTTTCTTTTATTGAAGATATTAACAATTTCCATATATCTGTCCGACCTGTCAGAGTTCTTTCTTTACCAATCAGATCAAAAAAGAAGTCTGGCGCGACTATCATAACAGTAGCGAATAGCCCTGCTCCTGCAACTACCGAATATAGTACAGGTATGCGTAAAAATGGGAATCGCCTAAATAACCGTAATATGATAAAGGTTCCAATGGATAAAATAGAAACCAACAAAGACGTTTTAGACGTCGACATTATAACGAGGAAAAAACACAAAATTCCTGCAGGCACCCATAACCATCCGCGAGAGGGGGCTATTGCGAAAGCGCACATCATGACGATAAGCCCTCGAGACATTTGGCCTCCAAGGTAGTTTTTTTCTACCCATAACCCCCGCCATGCACCGATGTGAATTTCGGACATAATTCCTCTGGCCGGGTTTATGAATACCACTAAAATAGAAATTATCGCCAATAATAGGAACAGATAAGCATATTGTTGGATCAATTCCTTCCAATTAAACCGGGCAGCTAAAAGCAAACCAAGTATAGTTGTTAGTAAAAGAGCCACAGCACGTCTAAACGTAAGCGGGGTATCGATAGACCATAAAAAAGATAATCCGCACCACAATAGACACAGAACAAGTATTGGATTAAATGCAACTACTCGAAGAAATTGAGGAAACCGGACAATAGTAAGTATTGCCACAAGTCCATAAATAGGGAAAAATGCGACACGAGCAATAGGGTTTTCTTGATCCAAATTATCTAAACTTGTGAAAAATAAACCAATAATTGCACCCGAAAAAAACAGTAAAACAATGAAATAGGCGAATTTTTCGACAAATACTAAAAGTGACAATATAAATTTGTCTCTTTGCTGTATTTGAGATTCTGTTATGTGAGTTGTTGAAACCATAATAATATTATTTAGTTTTACTATTAAGCGATTCGCTATATTAATACATATTAATACATATTAATTTCTCACATAGATGACGAATAACATCACTAGAAGGCTCATACGCCCCTTATCAAAACAGGGTTTTCAGGTTTGTGCTAAAGCCATCGGAAGACTCGAAATAGGGCAATGTCT
>CAZNWH010000037.1:0-20326 GCA_964576765.1 uncultured Hellea sp. | reverse complement strand
GGGACTTTGGCTGTCGCGAATTATATTAATAGCCACGTTGTAGAGCGCTTCGGTATGCGCCGTATGAGTCATGGGATTTTGATTGCCTTTATCGTTTTATCGGTGATCAATTATGCGGTTCTTCTGCTCGCAGGTGAGCAGTTGATTTATTTCCTGCCACTCTTTGCATTGACCTTTGGATGTTTTGGCATGATGGGCGCGAATTTCTCAGCTATTGCCATGGAACCCCAAGGCAAAATAGCCGGAACCGCGAGCGCGTTATATGGTTTCGCAACGACAACTGTTGCCAGCGGGTTTGGCTATTTAGTCTCCAGTCAGTTTAACGCAACTGTTGCTCCGATAATTTTAGGGTTTGTGGGGCTAGGTGTTTTGTCCCTTGCAATTGTCTTCGTAACAGAGCGCGGAAAACTCTTCGAACTAGGGGCTGGAAAAGGATAAGCCTTATTCCATAGTCTCGATTATACGTTGAATGTCTTCAGACATTTTTTTGTCATATGGCCGTAAAAAATTTATACTTCCCGGTTTTCCAGTTATTGGAGAATTTAAAGTCCAGATATTACCAAGATGAAAACCGATGAGTTTGTGTCGTCCATTAACAATACGTGTAAGTGGAGAGCCAGATTGTCCCGGAATAGCTTTGCAGTTATGACTCACATATTGACTGTTTTTATGCTTTGGGACACTCAGCGTTATTAAGGCGAGGCGACAAATTTGAGTGTTGCTCGGCAGGCCTCTAGCCTGAGCAAAAGAAATGTCAGCCTTATCCAGAGATTTGATATCTTTAAGATATTCATCGATGTGAAAACGTTTTAAGTGTTCACCTTTGAAAGCTTTGAATGAAACTAAGGCCCAGTCTGTTTCGGTTCCTGCTTTGTAGTCTTTTGCAAAGGATATGCTAGTGATTTTTTCTGAATGTCCTTGAAAGTCCTGAATGTAGCAATTCTGACTGGCCTCAAGCCCATGGCCTGTCACAACCGCAATGTCCCGTCCTTGTTTCATGAGAGGCTTACGAAGGCTAAAAAGGACAGCTTTTGACTGATATTCTCTGTTATCATCAATCTTACATTTTAGAAAAACCGCATGATTGGTCATCAAGGGTTGGTTGAGTTTAATTGATTCAAATCTGGGCGTAATAGTTGACGCTTCCGCAGCCATTAAGCTTGCAGTAGAGATGATGGCTGAAGCAGTTATAGCTTTTAGAGTAAGGTCAAATTTATTACGCGTAATCAAACTAACTGGCCTTTTCATACTGATCTTTGTAAATCCCCTTAAGTTCACGTTTGAGGATTTTTCCGGTTGCTCCGAGAGGTAACTCTTCCATGAAAGCGATGTCATCGGGGAGCCACCATTTAGCACATTTTGCTGTGATGTATTTTTTGATCTCGTCCTTATCCGGCGTTTTGCCCGGAACGGGTTGAACGATCAGGAAAGGCCTTTCTTGCCATTTCTCATGGCGAATGCCGATACAAGCCGCCATCGCAACATCAGGATGGTCAGACGCGGCGTTTTCAACATCAATTGAGCTAATCCATTCACCACCAGATTTTATTACATCCTTAGAGCGGTCTGTGATTTCCATAAACCCGGTGGGGTGTAGCTTACTGACGTCTCCTGTTGAAAACCATCCATCATCAGTAAAAGAGTCAGTGCCCGCACCTTTGAAATAAGCTTTGGATATCCAAGGGCCACGTACTTGAAGATGACCTTCGGCCTTGCCGTCTTCCGGGAGAATATTACCTTCATCATCTACAAGTCGCATCTCAACACCAAAGATACGGCGGCCCGCCAGAAGCTTGTCTGATATTGTACTCTCATAATCCGTGAGGTCTGTGTCAGGGTGCGCAGCATAAGTTGTTCCAAGCGGGGACATTTCGGTCATGCCCCATCCTTGCTGCATAGGGATATCAAGTTCTTGCTCATAGGCACGAAGTAAAGACTCGGGTAGAGCAGATCCGCCTACAAGCGCTTTCTCCACAGTCGGCAGGTCAATACCATTAGCTTTGGCGTGATTATAAATACCAAGCCAAACTGTTGGGACACCAGCCATTAACGTGACTTTTTCTTGATTGATCATTTTGCACATATTGGCCCCATCCAGTCCCGGTCCTGGCATAACAAGTTTAGCGCCGACCATGGCGGCAGAGTAAACAAGGCCCCATGCAGAAACATGAAACATGGGGACAACCGCAAGGATAACGTCTTTAGATCCTGCGCCGATAACATCATTGAAGCTACCGGCCATGGCATGGAGTATTGTTGAGCGATGTGAATAGAGAACGCCTTTGGGGTCTCCCGTGGTGCCGGAGGTATAGCACAATGTGCAGGCTGTGTTTTCGTCAAAGCGAGGCCACTCAATCTTATCTGAGGCGTCTTCTATAAAACCTTCATAATCTTGAACATCTGTTTTATAATCCGGCAAACCTTTCGTGTCGGTCAGGCATATCCATTTTTTGACAGTCGGACATATGGCTGAGACGCCGTCAATAATAGGCCCGAATGTAGTATCAAACATAAGTATTGAATCTTCGGCATGATTGACCATCCAAGCGATCTGTTCAGGTTTTAGGCGAGGATTGATTGTATGAACAATGGCTCCGATTGAGGACACGGCATAATATATTTCAATATGGCGATAATTATTCCAAGCGATTGTTGCAATACGGTCCCCCGTTTTTACACCAGCCGCAATAAGAGCGTTGGCAAGTTTTCGCGTACGAGCGGCGCAATCGGCCCATGTATATCTATGTTCGCTCATATCCGCGTTGAGTGTGTAAATCTCACGGTTTGTGTGAACGTTGGCAGCATGTTCGATTAAATCGCTGATCATTAATTCGTGCTGCATCATGAGGCCTTGCATGGCATCTCCCCTCTAGTTGATTTGTCTTGTCTCTCTATTTCCACCCTTTAGTGTAGGCGTCAACCAACCAATTCAAAGAGTTACATATGAAGACCCTGCCAAGCTATCGCGATGTTGTTAAAGCGGCGAAGCGGTTAGACGGACATGCACTTAAAACGGCATTCATTCGCTCTGACAAAGTTGATGAACTGACGGGTAAAACAGTTTGGTTTAAGCCTGAATGTAACCAAAAAGTGGGGGCATTTAAATATCGCGGCGCGTTTAACCGTCTATCTGCCATGGCGGTCAATGAGCGAGATCAGGGAGTAGTAGCATATAGCTCAGGCAATCATGCGCAGGGCGTATCTCGCGCGGCCAAAGAACTTGGTATCTCAGCCATTATCGTGATGCCCGAAGACGCACCTAAAGTGAAAGTTGCAGGCGTTATAGCCGATGGAGCAGAGATCGTTTTCTATAACCGTGATACGGAGAGCCGTGAAGCCATAGCAGATGATATTGCCATGCGCGATGGGCGTATAATTGTGCCCAGCTATGATGATCCGTATATTATTGCTGGACAAGGGACAGTTGGTTTGGAAATCGCTCAGAGTGATATCACCTTTGATGCTCTAATAACTTGCATGGGGGGTGGAGGGTTATGCGCAGGGATTAGTTTGGCGATGACTGAGCTCTCTCCTGATACGAAAATTTACGGCGCTGAGCCGGAACATTATAATGATCATCAAAGATCCTTTCTATCTGGCCAGCGTGAGCACCTCAAAAACTCACCGCCAACACTTTGTGATGCGTTGATGACTCCGCAGCCGGGGGCGTTAACATGGCCGATTAATCAAAACTCATTATCGGGCGTGTTTAGTGTCAGTGACGAGGCTTGCCTAAAAGCCATGGCGCTTGCGAAACGAGAGTTAAATGTTCAGCTGGAACCCGGCGGAGCTGTCGCTATGGCTTCACTTCTTGAAGGGGCTCTATCAGACGCGAATAGCTTGGAAATAATTTGTGTTATTTTATCCGGCGGAAATGTTGATCAAGATATTATGGCTATGGCTTTAGAAAAATTCTAATCAGGCTTTTTGCCTGACCCCTTTGGCTGGAGGTGTTTCAGCCCCGCCCGCAAAGCATTGCGCGATTTCCATCCATTTGCGCGCTGTTTCACCGCTCATTTTCAAACCAGTATCGTCAATATTACGACACTGTGTGACAACTTGGGAAAATTCCGTTGCAGATCCTTCAATTTTGTTCGTGTCCTGAGACTCATTCCACTCCCAAATTTCTCCGCTTGGCGCGGTCAGGCGTATATAAGGCTTAGGTAAGAGGGGCTGAAGGCCATTAACTTTAAAAGACCAGCTATAAGTCGTTACGCCAATATGTGCGATATTTTTAAGACGGTTTGTATTTTCGCGTTCCAGCCCTAATACGTCAAATATAGCTTGGGCATGGGCCCAATGCTCCATTTGGCGGGCGATTATACAAGATTTAACGGACATGTCTGGGCCTGCCCATTTGACTCTTGCATCTGGATCAGCATCTGAATACCGCCGAGCCATAGCCGGATAATAATCTTTCCATGCCATATAGGTGTCGCGGGCAGATTGACCTTTGAAAATTTCGTTCTGGATTTCTGGATGTGATTTTCCTGATCCAAGTAACCCCATGGCCTTAGTTGCGAATTTGATAAATTCTTCTGGCTCATTAAGGGTTTTGTCAGCGGCTATGTTCCAAAGATGTAAGTGTCCGATAATGTCATTGATAGTCCAACCTTTGAAGAGCGTTTGAGTGTTCAACTCTGTCTCTGACTTACTATCTAAAATGGCCGCGATACTATCACATTCAGCTTTGAAATCCTGAGCTTCTTGCATTAGTTTATCCTTTAACTTCAATGTCTATCATAAGTGTATCTGTCACGATTTGAGAGCCAGCTTCAACATGAACTGCTGTGATAATCCCGTCAATCTCAGCTAGTATCTCATGCTGCATTTTCATAGCTTCAAGAATGGCAAGTCTTTCGCCCTTTGAGACTTTGTCGCCTGTTTTAACAAAGACCTCCAGCAGCGCTCCGTGCATCGGGGCGATCACAGTCCCTGCGCCTGCCACGTCTTTCATGCTGGCTATGACGCCTAATGAATTTGTCAGAGTATATGTATTAGCCTCAAGAGCTATATCCAGTGACGCAGGCCCTGATTTCAAATATTGGGCGTAAAGACGATCCCCATTTATAGATAATCGGATTTGGCTTGAGTCAAATTCAATGACTGAAACATTATAGTCTCTCCCTTCAAGGTTGGCGATATAATCAGAGCCACGTTGAGGCGTGATGACAATATTAAGCTCATCATATTTGAAGGGCGTGCTGATTTTAGTCGCGCTTGACCAATTCATCAAGTCGCGCGGAAGAGGTAGGGCCCGATCTAGGTTTTCATTACGTGCCAAAATATATTGCGTAATCGCTCCAGCGATTGCACCGTGATCTGCTATAGTGGGCAGAGTAAGGTCGTTTTGATCATAGTTCTCTTCGATAAAGGCTGTTGTGACCCCGCCTTTGGCAAATACGGGATGGGCTAATGCATCCACTAGAAAGGCTTTATTGCTCTTGACCCCAAAGAGGACAGTGTCTTTTAAGGCGTTGATTAATTTGAGCCGCGCATCTTCACGGGTGTCTCCATAGGCTATGACTTTGGCTATCATGGGATCATAAAAGGGTGAGACTTCGCCGCCATTTTCTATCCCGCTATCGATGCGTATGCCGTCGCCGCTCGCAGGCTCCCAAAGTCTTATAGGCCCGGTTGCGGGAAGAAAGTCTTGCGCTGGGTCTTCGGCATAGAGCCGCGCTTCAATGGCGTGTCCGTTTAAGGTAATATCGTCTTGGGTGAGCCCAAGCTTTTCGCCACGTGCGACTTGTATTTGAAGCGCAACAAGATCAAATCCGGTGACCATTTCTGTCACGGGATGTTCGACTTGCAATCGCGTATTCATTTCAAGGAAGTAAAATTCGCCTGAGCTGTCGAGCATGAATTCAACTGTGCCTGCACCGATATAGCCAATGTCTTTGGCCGCTTTAACGGCGGCCGTGCCCATCGTTTTGCGTAGCTTTGGTGTCATGATCGGGCAGGGCGCTTCTTCTAATACCTTTTGGTGTCTACGCTGCACCGAACAATCGCGTTCTCCCAGATGGATGGTATTGCCGAACTTATCGGCAAAGACCTGAATTTCGACGTGGCGTGGCTGTTGCACGGCACGTTCTAGGATAAGTATGTCAGAACCGAATGCATTGAGAGCTTCTGAGCGTGCATCCTTTATGGCGTCTGGGAGTAGCTTTGGATCATTGACAAAGCGCATGCCGCGCCCGCCGCCGCCCGCCGCTGCCTTGACCATGATTGGGAATCCGATGGTTTTGGACTCCTTTATCAAAATTTTATCGTCTTGTTTTTCGCCTTGATATCCTGGCACGCAGGGGACGCCTGCTTTGATCATGCGGCGCTTGGACTTTGCCTTATCACCCATTAGGTCAATCGCGTCCGGTTCTGGTCCTATAAATACAATTCCTGCCGATTTACAGGCTTTGGCAAAGGCCGAGTTTTCTGATAAAAATCCATAGCCCGGATGAATAGCCTGCGCGCCGGTTTGTTTGGCGGCATCTAAAATTTTCTCTATGACAAGATAGCTTTCACCGACAGGGGCGGGACCAATATTGACGGCTTGATCTGCCATTTTGACGTGGGGCGTATTTTTGTCAGCCTCAGAATAAACAGCAATCGTTTTCAGGCCCATCGATTTGGCTGTGCGGATAATACGGCAAGCGATTTCTCCGCGATTGGCGATCAGAATAGAGTTGAAAGGCGTTGGGGCGATTTTCGCCATAGCTAGGCTGACCAATTTGGTTTGCGTTTCTGAATAAATGAGGTAATACCTTCACGCCCTTCATCAGAGAGGATGCAATCGGAAAATTTATCTGCCGCAAAATCTTTTTGCGCCTCTCGGTCTAAATGCGGTGTTGCGAGGAGTATTTCTTTTGTCACCCCAATGGCCCCTGGCGCGCATTTCATGACGCCTTTTTTAAGATTTCTTTCGATATCTGAAAACTCTTCAGCTGAGCTCACAATATAATCGGAAAGATTATAGTCAGCTGTTTCTTTGCCTGTAAACCGGGCACCTGTAAGCATAATTTGGCGGGCAATAGGTATGCCTGTTCGCGCGACAACGATGGGAGCGATTTGAGCTGGCGCTATGCCAATCATAGTTTCGGTAAGCGCAAATTTCGCCTCTTGATGAACCACAATAATATCCGCGCAGCACATGAGGCCTAACCCGCCGGCAATCGCCGCGCCCTCGACATAGACAATGACAACTTGCGGCATGCTCATAATTAAATCGAACATGTCGCCCGCTTTACGGTTCATATCATAAAAGGTTTTTTTTGTGGTTCCGCTAGATTGGCCAGTGTTGAAGTTTTTTAAATCTCCGCCTGAGCAGAATACATTACCTTTTCCGCGTAGTGTGATTCCGCGAATGGATCTATCATCTTTTACGGCCTCTAAGGTTGCGATTAAATTTCGCGTGAGTTCTTCACTTAAAGCGTTACGATTTTCAATGGAATTAAACCAGATGCTCAGCCATCCATTATCCAGGTCGTTGAGAATTTTTGTCGTTTTCGGAAGCTTTACCATATTATAATCTCGCTACTCCAAAACTGTTTTCTTTTACGGTTCTATTGCGGCCTTCCCAAACGGTGCCTAATAAAAACCCCAAGACTTGGCGGGTGTCTCGCGGATCAATCATACCGTCATCACAAAGATGTCCCGACGTATAAAAAGCGCTAGCTTGGCTATTGAACACATGGGTAAGCTTAGCTCGCTGTTGCGCTGCTTTGTCTTCGTCTATGTCAATTCCGGCACGTTTGGCTTGAGCGTTTGCGATGATTTCCATAACGGTCGCTGCTTGCTCGCCGCCCATCACGCCTGTCATCGCATTGGGCCACGTCATGAGAAAGTCGGGATCATAGCCCCGGCCGCACATGCCGTAATTCCCAGCACCGAAACTGGCTCCGATCATGAGGGTTATGCGGGGAACGGAGGTGTTGGTCACAGCTTGAATCATTTTCGAGCCATGTTTTATCATTCCACCCTGTTCGTAATCTTTACCGACCATATAGCCTGTCGTGTTTTGTAAGAATATGAGCGGCGTATCGGCTTGATCCATAAGCTGAATAAATTGCGCGGCTTTGGTTGCTCCGCTTGGATCAATCGGACCGTTATTGGATATGATCCCGCATTTTTGTCCATAAATTTCAGCCTGTAAACAGACTGTGGAGACACCATAAAGTGGTTTGAAGTCTGAAAAGTCAGACCCGTCGACTATTCGGGCAGCGACCTCGCGCACGTCATAAGGTTTTCTGTAATTGATGGGAACAATTCCGGCGATTTCATCGGCGTCATAGATAGGTTCTGCCCATAACCGATTAGGCGGAACGGGGCAGTTATCATTCCACCCTAAACGGGCGACGACTTCGCGCATCATCAATATAGCTTCCCCGTCATTTTCTGCCAGATATTCAACAAGCCCAGTGACATTGGCATGCATCTCGGCCCCACCAAGTTCTTCTGCTGTCGCGACCTCGCCTGTTGCGGCTTTAAGAAGAGGTGGGCCTGCCAGAAAGGCTTTGCCTCCACCTTTAACTCCGACAACGTAGTCGGACAGGCCCGGCATATACGCGCCGCCAGCGGTGGATGATCCATGCAATATAGATAAGACAGGAATGCCTTTTTTGGAAAGCCGAGCGAGGTTCGCAAAAAGGGTGCCTCCATTCAGGAATATCTCGACGGTATAGTTCATGAGATCACCGCCTGCACTTTCCACAAGGTGAATAAATGGAAGTTTTTGTTCGAGCGCAATTTCTTGCGCGCGTTCTAGGCGATATCCACCAGCCCGTGTAAGAGACCCAGCTTTGATGCCGCTATCATCGACAACAATTGCCGTCCGAACGCCTTTGATAAATCCAATGCCCGACATGATAGTACTCCCCGGAATGGACTTTTCTTCTTCCGAGGTATCGAGCATATAGCCCGCGATGTTGCCAATTTCGAGATAGGGCATACCGGGATCTAGAAGACGGGCGAGCCGTTCCCGCGGCAAAATTTGTCCACGCTTGTCAAACTTTACTTTCTTAGAGGCTGATATTTTAGGCGCGCGCTCATTAAGTTCATTGAGCTTATCAATCAGCACCAGCATATCCGCGCGGTTCTCTTTGAAGCTCACGGAATTGGTATTAATTTTGGACTTGAAAACAGCCATTACAGTGACTCTGCGATCGTTTTGGAAACGGGAATCATCTGAGCCAACAATATTTGTGAATAGCCTTTAGCTTGTGCGTCGTTACGCAGACTAGCGGCCCCACCGCCGCCAAGGATATTGTCGATGAGGATATTCATGGCATGGGATCCCGGCATATAAAATCTCTCGACGGAATTAGAATCATCTATGAAGTGATTGAAAATAATGTTTATTTTTTCTTCTGTAAGGGCTGTCCATATAAAAGGTAAATATTCCGGTTCACGGGCAATGACGCCTATATTGGCTTTGTTGCCTTTATCGCCCGAACGCGCCAAAGCCAGCTTGATGAGTGGAACCTTAATTGTAGCATCTGAAATTTCCTCAGGGACAAATATACCTTGTGCGAACTTTTGATCATTTGGCGGGATATAATCCTGATGTGTTTGTATGTCGCCTTCTATATCAATTACAGCAGTGATTTCGTCTTTGTGTGTCAGATATGAAAAGAGCCGAACTACTGGAGAAGGCCGAGCACGGCCTCCGCCTGTAAACCCAGAAAGTCCTGGCGGAGTGGCGAGGCCCAAACCTGCGAGTTCTTTCAGAAAGATTCCGACTGCTTTTGCATCTGGATGCTTAACTGCGATTTTCATCACGACTTCATCACTTGGACGGGCTTCGCCGAATTGACTTCCAGCCCCCATAATCTCATTGGAGAATTCGGTATATTCACCAAGGTTGAAAAGGCGGAGTGTCTTGTTGGCACGGGTTAAAGCCGCCTGAGCGAATTTCTTAGCTTTTGCGGTGGCATCACCGCCATAGAAGGTGACATAGGTTCCGGCCCTAAATCCATCCATATAGGTCAGACATGTTTTATAAGCCTTGGGGGCAGCACGCCCTTTGGCAGGACTGACATGGACGCGGTTTTCAGCCTCTTGTGTTATCTTTACCTCGGAAAAATCACATGTCACATCAGGTAAAAGATAGGCACGTGGGTCGCCGATTTCGTACAGCATTTGCTCGGAAACAGTCCCGACACTGACGAGGCCGCCTGTACCTTCGGGTTTAGTCGTTATAAAGGACCCGTCTTCTGAAACCTCAACTATGGGGTAGCCAATGTTGTCGATATTGGGTACGTCTTCCCAATCCGTAAAATTTCCTCCTGTGGCTTGCGGGCCGCATTCTAGGATATGACCTGCCAAGGACCCGCTGGCCAGCAAGTCCAAATCAGACTGTTTCCACCCAAATTCATGGATGCAGACCCCGAGCGTGACGGCGCTGTCCACGCAGCGCCCTGTAATCACAATATCTGCGCCCGCATCCAGTGCCTTGGCTATCGGGAACGCGCCGAGATAGGCATTGATGCTCATTATTTTATCGGGTTTTGGAAATGAAGCTTGTGAAAACATATCAATATGACCTTGTAAGGAGATACTGTCTTTATGTTCTATCAGGTCATCGCCTGTGATAACCGCAATTTTCAGGTTAATATCTTTTTCTTTTAGAATTTTCCGCACAGCTTTAGCGCAAGCCTTAGGATTCACGCCGCCTGCATTGGCGATGATTTTGATACCGCTCTTTGCGATTTGTGAGATAAAAGGATTAATAACGAAATCAACGAAGTCTGTCGCATAACCCTTGGAAGGATCTTTGACTTTGGCCCGTGCCATGATCGACATCGTTATTTCGGCAAGATAATCGTAGACGAGATATTCAATACCGTCAGCTTGTAAGAGCTGGGGTGTCGCCATAGCGCTTTCACCCCAATAGCCACTGGCTCCACCTATTTTTATTCTTTTCTGAGGCATGATTTATAAGCTTATCCTGCTTGACAAAATAATAAAATGAAGAGT
This sequence comes from uncultured Hellea sp., assembly GCA_964576765.1. Lineage (GTDB taxonomy): Bacteria > Pseudomonadota > Alphaproteobacteria > Caulobacterales > Maricaulaceae > Hellea. The sequence continues at coordinate 9,355 of CAZNWH010000037.1, read as the reverse complement.
AATCAGAAATTATGAATATACTTCATTTTGAATATGTCAAGTCATGTGAATCTAGGACTATGTTGTGGAAACGCTAAAACCTTCCACGCGGCGCGAAAAAGTTGAGCGCCGGGAAGACGCTATTATTAATGCGGCTCGGCTTACTTTTATGGAGAAAGGGTTTGCCAAAGCCACTATGGCCGAAATTGCGCGCCAATCAGGCATCGCTGATGGCACGGTTTATCTTTACTTCAAAAATAAAGACGATTTAGCACGGTCGGTTGTTTCAGACTTTTATCGCCGGTTGACCCTTAGCGCTCAAAAGGGAGTCGATGAGTTGCAAACTGTGGAAGAGCAGTTGCGCTTTCTGGCGTGCCATCACATGGAAAGCATTATGGCAGAACGCCGTATCCTCGAAATGCTTCCTGTGGTTAGTGCTGGAATAGATTCATATGATGGCAGTGAACTCTTTGATCTCAATAAGAATTATGTCGTCATTTTTGACCGCATTGTGAAAAGAGGGCAGTCAGAAGACGTTATCAGGTCGGGTTTGACCTTGTGGATATTGCGAGACATATTTTTCGGGGCCATAGATTACGGATTTAAGACCATGATGCTAAAGAGTCATCGAAAAGATATAAACCTTTTTGCGGATGAACTTTTGAGTTTAATTTTAGTCGCTAATCCGAATGCCAGCCCGATGAAATCCACATCTCTAATTAATCGATTTGAGGCGGTGGCAATACGTATGGAAAATGCTTTAGCGGAGAGTGATAAGTGAACGCTGAGTTAAAAGAATGGACAAAAGACGTCGAGAGTTGGTTTTTAGAACATACACCTCCCCAACCTGATTTTATGTTGCCATTGACTTTTATGGAAGTGGGGACGGATCAGCAGTTTGAGTTTTTACGGGATTGGCAAAATAAAGTTTATGAGGCGGGTTATCTTGGCGCGGCATGGCCTAAAGACTATGGCGGGGGGGGACTGTCTCAAGAGTTTCAAGACATTGCCTCAGCAGCCATGAAAAAACACCGTGGTCCGATTATGCTCAATACAATCGGGTTAGGATGGGCTGGGCCTTTGATTTTAGATATCGGGACGGAAGCCGCCAAGAAAAAATATATTAAAGGCATATTATCGGCTGAGGATATGTGGTGTCAGGGCTTTTCTGAGCCCGAAAACGGATCGGATTTGGGTAATGCTCAATTGAAAGCGGTGAGAGAGGGGGATGAGTATATTCTCAATGGCTCCAAGATATGGACGACACATGGCAATTACGCCAAATATATGATTTTATTGGCGCGAACTAACCCTGAAGCTCCCAGTAAATATGCGGGGCTTAGTTTTTTCCTCTCGCCTATGACCGTAGCTGGTATTGAAACGGTAAAGATCAAAAAGCTTACGGGAGAGCATGGATTTACACAGACCTTTTTTACGGATGCTCGAATTCCAGCAGAGGGGTTGATGGGGCGCGAGGGCGATGGTTGGAAAATTGCCATGCAGACTTTGATGTATGAACGCAATGCCAAAGGCGGACAGGCAGGGGGATATTCAATTACTGAGATTGACCCGCTTGAAATATTAGGTTTGGCCCGCCGCTCTAAGCGGGATGGAAAACCTGTATTGGATGATCCGGTCATACGTGAAAAACTGATTGACTTTATGATTGATGCTCAGGCAGCAAAACTGAATGCTCAGCGTTCAAAAATTCCTCCTTTGATACAAGATTGTCCTCAAGCGCTTCCTCTAATGTCTAAACTCGTAATGACGGAATATACGCGTGAAATAAATCAATTCGCGCTTAGCCTTCAAGGCGCGAATGCCGGTTATTATGTCGGCGAGGAAAATGCTGTTGATGACGGGTATTGGCATCGGGGATACCTTAATGCCTTCTCTGCAACTATTGGCGGCGGTACGTCGCAAATCCAGCGCAATATTATCGGCGAGCATGCGCTTAGCCTCCCTAAGACACGATAGAGTTTATGAGTAATTTTGGTGAAATTGGCTTTTCTGAAGAGCAAATAGATATGCTCAATGTTGCGCAGACATTCTGCCGTGAAAAATCTCCGATGGATAAAGTGCGTAAACTCATGACAACGGAGCTTGGCTATGATGCTGATGTCTGGGCGGAAATGGGTGCGCTGGGATGGCTCGCCATTGCCATACCTGAAGAGTATGAAGGCGTTGGCCTTAGCCTAACCGAAATAGTACCCGTGGCTGAACAATTAGGGCGTTATATGATGAACACGCCTTTCATATCGACTACTCTTGCGGCACAAGCAGTAATCGTTGGCGGACGAGAGGTTCAGAAAGCTGAAATATTACCTTCTATTGCGGGCGGGGCAGCTGCGAGTTTAGCGCTCTCGGAAACCAGCGGTGACTGGAACCTTTCTAATATTGAAACCATAGCTGTGTCTGATGGTGCTCGATATCGGCTGAGTGGTAAAAAGACATTTGTCATGGATTTGCCTAACGCGAACTGGGTCATCATTAGTGCTAAGCTCAAGGGTGATGTTGTCTTATTTGTTGTCCCGAGATCAGAATTACCTAAATCGGATATTCGCCGAGAGGGCATAATCGATGAAACCAAACGTTCATATGAGTTGACTTTGAATGATCTATTAGTCGGCGCAGAAACATTGATGGATATACAAGGTGTAAGTGCGACTTTAGATCATATCCATCTTTCGGCGAATCTTTTAAGCGCTGCTGAACTTACCGGAGGTTGTCAGTCTTGTATTGATTATACTGTAGAGTATCTCAAAACGCGCAAGCAATTCGGAAAGTTAATCGGGAGCTATCAAGCTTTGAAGCATCCAACGGTAGATGCATTCGTAGATTATCAAAAGTCGCGCTCTTTGTTATATGCCGCGGCTTACAGTTTTTATAAGCAAGGCGAGGGTGAAATCGCAACGCGCATGTCAAAGGCTCAAGCGGATAAGGCTATGTCTTTCGCGGCTGACCGCTCCATTCAGTTTCATGGCGGCTTTGGATTTACCTATGATTGCGATGCGCAACTTTATCGCCGTCGGGCTATATTTAATACATCGCAATTCGGGGATGCTAAATTTCACAAACGAAAATTGGCGAATATGCTGCTTTAGACTTAGCTAGTGTTCTGACAGCTATAATTAGCAATGGCGATGGAGAAGGGAGACAAGCTTTCATCTTGAGCGATAACAACTGATGGACTTGCGGTATTCACATCAATATTTGTGCCTCGAATATCACTTTCCATCATTATATAGGTGTAGCCTTCCCCTAAGATTTGCATATGAGTCGCGGTTTGATCGGAACAAGCAACTAACCGTTTTTGGAAATATGGCCCTGCTCGAAAGTTTTGTCTTGTCACAATAATACGGTTGCCATTAGCACTTTCGTGCACAGACGCTAAGTAAATACGCGCAGTTTTATCACCAGGTACTTTTATCCGTTTCAGTGATACATCTTCCCTGAGACCAGCACGTCTTAAGCTACGACGTTTGATCTCATTTCCAAAACGGGCCCAAGTAATCGCCGTGTTGGTCAGATAATCGACGTTAATCCACTTGGCTGTCTGCTCATTTTTACTAATACGAATCCAGTTTTCAAATTGATCATAGGCTTTAACTTTTTGGCCAAGCTCGAGCATACCAATGACATCTCCGGCTACTGGATTGTCTCGGATCCGCAACTGATCGGCTTCAACCCAATAGGGTACAGGTTCAACTTTACGAATGATTTTCCTCTTTTTGAGCGGAGCTTTTGTGATAATTTCGACCGCTTCATTGGGTGGTGGTGTGTCTTGTGCGATTGCGGAAAAGGGGGCTGTTATAGTCATGCCCATTATTAAGGTTAAAATTTTTGGATCAATAAGTGCCATTGTCTGGTTCTTCCCAAAATTTGGATACCCCTCGCTTGAGTAAAGATTTCACAACATGGTTAAATTGCCCTTAAAAAGCCATATTTTCAATTTTAGGTTACTAATAAACGGTCATGTAGATGAACCGCTCATTAAGATTTGGCTCAGACTGCATTCAAATTTAACCGTCTATTAAACATAAATGCGAACGGAAAGTTTGAAAAATCTGGTTTTTCACGCCGTTTTTTCTAAATGGAGGTAATTATGAACCATCTTTTATCAGCTACAGCTTTGGTGGCGAGTATTGCATTGACCCCGGCATTTGCCAGTGCCAATAATTTCGGGTCCTCAGAATTAGGCGCCCATGAGCGTTGCAAACGTGATGAAGACAATCGTCAAATATTAGGCGGATTTGCCGGAGCCGCCCTTGGCGCGGTTTTAGGGTCGCAGGTTGCCGGTAGCGGCGCGCGAACGGAAGGCAGTGTTATAGCCGGAACTTTGGGGGCATTAGCAGGCGCAGGTATTGCGGATAAAACGATAGATTGCGATCCTGTTTATCCTCATGAACAAACTTATTCCGGCGGAAGCTATAGCGGCGGACAGGTATACTCAGGCGGAACAGGATATCCGACGAATTCATCCGTTGGATCAACGACTTATGGCAGCACACAAACATATCAAGACCGGGTAACAGTTTCTACCCACCCTGTTTATTCTGATCCCACTTATGGAGCGAATACAGTGTCCCAAGGGTCAACATATTCGTCGGTTCCGACAACAACATATGCATCAGCGCCGACGCAGACATATTCAGCGCCTGCAACACAGCATTATACTCAGTCACAACCAACGCAACAAAGGATAGTTTACGCTTCGCCAAGGACGACGAGTTATACGCCTCGATATTCGAGCTACACGCATAGTCACGACCCTCAATTCAGAACGGTCAGGACCTATGGAAATTACGGCGGACGTTCAGGTGGACATTACCATGGACGGTATAATTGTGATATGCGACACTAAATTGTATCTTCACTGATCAATGATGTGATTAAATCACGAATTGAAACCCTATTTTTAGGGTTTCTTTTTGTTATTTACCTCAAACATAGATTAGCCTTTAAAATATTTGGTCTCTCGAAATGAGATCAATGTATCATTTACTTGATACTCAGGAGATAACATCTCTATGATTAAAGGGCTGATGTCGGATGGGTTTGGGAGTGTCGTTGGATCTTCACCGGGCATTGCTTTGGCTCTCATGGCAGTTCGCATTGCGCCCGGGTTAAGTAAATTTACACATAAGTTAGAGCTCTCGGCCTCTTTAGCATAGCATTGCACAAAGGCTTCAAGGCCTGACTTAGAGGCTGCGTAAGCGCTCCAATAAGCTCGGCGCGAATTTGCAACACCTGAGGTTTGAAACACGGCGCGGCCGGCGCTTGAATTTTTAAGTAATGTATCAAGGGATCGGATGAGGCGCATATTAGCCGTAAGGTTTGTGGCGATAACGTCATCCCAGGTTTTAGGTGTTGTATGAGCAGCTAGAGTTATTTCGCCTAATATCGCGGCGTTTGCAAAAAGCCCATCAAGCCGCCCCCAGCGTTGATTAATAATGCCGCCTAGCTGGTCAATGCCGTCATGGTTTTTGATATCCATAGGGACAAGCGTACAGTCGCCACCTTCGGATTTTATTTTATCATCTAACTCTTCAAGTCCACCTTGGGTGCGCGCTATTGCGATGACGTGCGACCCTGCTTTAGCAAGCGCGAGGGCGGCTTCATACCCAATGCCTCGTGAAGCCCCGGTCACCAATGTGACACGGCCAGATAAGGGTTTCTCTGTCATGGATTTAAGCGATTTCAACTAAGAAGGAGAGTTGTTTGCTCCCATCCAAAAGCTTACGGTCCTTATCAATCAGGGGGGTCGGATACTCACCTGTAAAGCAATGATCCGTATATTGCGGGCAGTCTTTCTCTCGGTACTCTTCACCCATTGCCCAATATAACCCTTCAACAGAGAGGAAACCAAGACTGTCAACTTCGAGCATTTCAGTCATAGCATCTAAGGTATAATTAGCTGCGATGAGCTTTTCTTTAGTCGGCATATCTATACCATAATGATCCGGAAATTTGATGGGGGGAGATGCTGAACGAAAATGAACCTCTTTGGCGCCAGCCGCCTTTATCATGCGAACAATTTTTGTTGAGGTCGTTCCGCGGACAATTGAGTCGTCAACAAGTAAGACCCGTTTGCCTTCAATCATAGCGCGGTTAGCTGAGTGTTTAAGACGAACGCCCATATCCCGAATTTGTTGGGTGGGTTGGATAAAAGTCCGTCCAACATAATGGTTTCGAATAATGCCAAGTTCGAAAGGGATATTGGTTTCTTGGGCAAAGCCTAGGGCAGCGGGGACGCCGCTATCAGGAACCGGTATGATCACATCAACATCAGCAGGCGTTTCTTGGGCTAATCTTTGCCCCATTCGTTTACGGACCTCATAAACACTTTTGCCGCCGACCACGCTATCTGGACGTGCAAAATAGACAAATTCAAAAATGCAAGGTCGTGAGGGGGTTTCAGGGAAAGCTCTGAAGGAGCGAATGCCGTCTTTATTGATTGCGACAACTTCACCTGGTTCAACCTCGCGAATAAATTCGGCAGATATCATATCAAAGGCACAGCTCTCGGAGGCGAGAATATAGCTGTCGCCCAAACGGCCAATCAAAAGAGGTCTGATGCCGAGCCGGTCACGGGCGCCGAGCAAAACATCATTTGTCATACCGACAAAGGCATAACCGCCTTGGACTTGACGTATGGCTGAAATGAAACGGTCAATGAATTTTCCACTTCTGGCTCGCGCGATCAAGTGAATGACGACTTCGGTATCTGACGTGCTCTGGAATAAAGCGCCTGCTTCAACAAGCTGACCTTTAACGGTATAGGCGTTGGTTAAATGACCATTATGAGCGAGAGCAAACCCTCCGGTATGGAGCTCAGAATAAAGGGGTTGGACATTTCGAAGGGTGGTTTGTCCACCTGCTGTCGAGTAGCGGTTATGTCCGATGGAGATATGACCAGGGAGACGCTCAGAGGGGTCATTACCTGTAAAATTATCGCCAACGAGGCCAAAGTGACGTTCTGTGTGAAACGTTTCACCATCTGATGTCGCGATGCCACAAGCTTCTTGGCCGCGATGTTGAAGCGCATGCAGACCCAGCGCCGTCAAAGAAGCTGCGCTATCAATACCAAATATTCCAAAGACTCCGCATTCTTCGCGAATTTTGTCTTCATGTGGATCAAATTCGCAACTCGGATTATCCATTACCTGATCTCCTCGACGATACTTTGGATGTCGCCAGCTTTTACACGGTCTGCATATGACCTCATTTTTGTAAAAGGCAGGGCTCTTATGCCGTCTCCAATTTTTGCAAGTAGCGGGTAGAATGTCGAATTGTGTAGCAATTTAGGAAGTTCAGCAGGGGGGGCTTCCATTTGTTCTCTCATAGACTTTGGCATTTTTTCCAAAATCTCTGGCGGAATGTCACCTTGGTTTTGTGAAACATAATCTTTGAACTCTTGAGCCTCTTGACTGGTTCGATATTGCGAGGTGAGCAACATGACACCCAGCGCGGCGACAAGAAGTCCGCGCATGATCCCAAATCCTGCGCCAAAGAGTCGATCAATCAATCCAACATCCTTGCCTTTTAGGCTTTTGACGAGACCGCTAAGTAAAAAGATCATGAGCATATAAGCAAGGGCAAAAGTGCCGAGTCCAAGAGCGCCATCTGCGAGCCATGATGGAGATATAAAGTCCTGAGCCGCAAACCGAAATCTTCCGAAAACAAAAAGCGCAATGGCTGAAGCGATTAACAAGGCTAATAATGAGGTTATTTCTCGTGCGAGCCCTCGCTGAGCGGCCATAAGCAAGGAAATTAATAAAATAACAAGTACAACGACGTCAAAGCCGGTAAAATCCCAAGGGCCAATACTCATGCCTGATGCTCACCATTATTAAGCAGCCTTATGTGCGACTCCCCAAGCGGAATCGTCATAAAGACCGTGATCTGAGCTGGCTTCTACACGGCTTATCAACTCAGGCAAAGCTTTGATTGTAATAATTGGCAGTGCTGCATTATCATTTTTAGTGGATGATTTCGTAGGCTGGGCGGAGATCGCTTGCTTGAAACCTAATTTAGCCGCTTCTTTCAATCGTGCATCACAACGCCCGACGGGACGGACATCGCCGGAGAGGCTAATTTCGCCAAAAACAACGCTGTCCGGGGGCAGGGGCATATCAAAGGCGGATGAGGCTATCGCTGCGGCGACGGCAAGGTCAGCGGCAGGTTCATTTATGCGTAATCCACCAGCGACATTTAAGTATACATCTTTCCCGGCGAAGCTAATGCCGCATCTGGCTTCTAATACTGCCAGAACCATAGCCAGACGTCCGCTATCCCAGCCGACAACAGCGCGGCGCGGCGTTCCGAAGGCTGATGGCGCTACTAGGGCTTGGATTTCGGTCAAAACGGGACGAGAACCTTCTAATCCTGCAAAAACAGCCGCCCCGGAGGAGGCTTCTCCTCTGCCATCAAGAAAGAGGGCTGATGGATTAGGGACTTCGGTGAGCCCGGCTTCGCGCATTTCAAATACGCCGATTTCATCTGTGGGCCCAAAGCGGTTTTTATGAGCGCGGAGGATACGAAATTGATGAGCACGATCACCCTCAAAATAGAGAACCGCATCAACCATATGTTCAACAACGCGCGGCCCTGCTATCTGTCCGTCTTTGGTGACATGTCCGACTAAAATAACACAGGCTCCGCGTTTTTTAGCAAAACGAGTGAGTTCTTGGGCGCAAGCCCTAACTTGGGCGACTGTTCCGGGGGCTGCGCCGAGCTGATCTGTCCAAAGGGTTTGAATAGAGTCGATAATGACGACATCCGGTTTTTCTACCATCAGCCCATCAATAATTGGCCCAAGCGATGTTTCGGCGGCCAGAGATACAGGGGTTTGCGAAACCCCTAAGCGTTTCGCGCGTCTACGTACCTGACCGGTCGATTCTTCTCCGGATATATAAGCCGTTTTGAAACCTGCTGCTGCGAGTTTCCCTGTGGCTTGAAGCAGTAAGGTAGATTTACCAATACCAGGATCTCCGCCCACAAGCAGGGCGGACCCCGGAACGAGCCCGCCGCCGGTAACGCGGTCAAGTTCATCTATACCGGTTTTAAGGCGCGGAACGGCTTGGCTCTCTCCGCCTAAATCAACGAAATCTACAGAGCGTCCTTTTTTACGTTTATGAGCCGGGCGCTCATTTTGACTTGTTATTTCTTCGACCAGTGTGTTCCATTCTCCGCAGCTATCACAGCGCCCGGCCCATTTGGAATGTACGGAGCCACAAGATTGACATACGAAACAAGATGAGGGTTTAGGCATAGTGCGACTCCATAAGAAGATTACAATCACTTTAGGCGCAGAAAGTCAACAAATGTTTATGTTTTGTTCTTATTTGTGGATGACCCGTACAGCGCAGCACAA
>CAZNWH010000036.1:17088-20618 GCA_964576765.1 uncultured Hellea sp. | reverse complement strand
GCTTCCATGGATTTTTCCATTTCAGTTTTTGTTTCCGTCCCTGCAAATGCGGCGCGTTGGACAGATTTAGAGCGGCAATAATAAAGAGATTTAACGCCTTTTTCCCAAGCTTGCCAATGTAACATGTGTAAATCCCATTTATCAATATCACCGGGAAGGAAAATATTCAGACTTTGCGCCTGACATATATGTGGTGCTCGGTCCGCCGCATGTTCAATAACCCAGCGTTGGTCAATTTCGAAAGCTGTTTTGAAAGTGGCTTTTTCGTGCTCATCCAGTTCATCCATAAACTGAACCGAGCCTTCATTTTCAAGGATTGTGCCCCAGACTTCATCTGTATTCAGCCCCTTACTTTCTAAAAGTTCTTCAAGCATGCGGTTTTTGACCGTGAAAGAGCCTGATAGGGTTTTATGTGTGTAAATATTAGCTGGGATAGGCTCGATACCGGCAGAGGCACCGCCACAAATGATTGAAATCGACGCAGTTGGCGCTACAGCCATTTTATGGCTAAAGCGAGCTCTGACTCCGGCTTCTGCTGCATCTGGACACGCTCCGCGCTCATCCGCGAGCTTTACAGAGGCCACATCGGCGCCGCTACGAATATGGCGGAAGAGGCGATTGTTGAAAGATTTGGCCATAGCACTTTCAAATGGTATTCCCTTGCTTTGCAACATGGAATGAAAACCCATAAGCCCAAGTCCGACTGATCGCTCGCGCATGGCAGAATATTTAGCATCTTTCATTTTGTCTGGCGCATTATCGATAAAGTCTTGCAGAACATTGTCGAGGAAACGCATGATGTCTTCGATGAAGCCTTCATTGTCTTTCCATTCGTCATATTTTTCAGCGTTGATGGAGGAAAGGCAGCAAACAGCAGTGCGCTGCTTACCATATTTATCGAGGCCCGTCGGAAGTGTGATTTCGGCACAAAGGTTTGATTGTTGAACCCTAAGTCCTTGATCTTTTTGATGTTTTGCAAGGGCGTTATTGACGGTGTCAGAGAAAATCATATAAGGCTCACCTGTTTGGAGGCGCATTTCGAGAATTTTCTGCCATAATTTACGGGCTGAAATCTCTTTGATAATTTTACCTGTATGCGGGCTGCGCAGGCCGAATTCCTTATCGTCTTTAACGGCTTCCATAAACTCGTCTGTGATATTAAGGCCGTGATGCAAGTTTAAAGACTTTCGATTAAAATCACCGGAGGGCTTACGAATTTCTAAAAACTCTTCAATTTCAGGGTGATGAATGTCTAGATAAACGGCGGCTGATCCTCGGCGTAGAGAGCCTTGAGAAATTGCGAGTGTCAGGCTGTCCATAACGCGGATGAAGGGGATAATACCGGAGGTTTTACCGGCGCGGCCAATACGTTCTCCAATGGAGCGTACATTGCCCCAATAGGTTCCGATCCCGCCTCCATTTGAGGCCAGCCAGACATTTTCAGTCCAAGCATCAACAATCGAATCAAGGCTGTCATCAACGGCATTTAAAAAACAGGATATTGGGAGGCCTCGATCTGCGCCGCCATTTGATAAAACAGGTGTCGCAGGCATAAACCAAAGCTTGGACATGTAATCATAAAGCCGCTGCGCATGAGGCTTATCATCGGCATAAGCGACGGATACGCGCGCAAACATGTCCTGATAGGTTTCTTCGGGTAAAAGATAACGATCAACGAGTGTCTTTTTACCAAAATCGGTCAATAAATTATCACGAGACCGAACTTGTTTAACCCAATCGATTTTTTGTTGATATGAAGGTGCTTTTTTTGTCTTCTTTGGCGTTTTCTTGACAATAATTTGCGACTCAAATGTCTCAATTTCTACTTCTGTAGCGTGTGATAATAACTCGTTATTCGTCTCAGACATGAATATAGTTCTTCCCTACTAGCCTTGACCTTTGCACCCCGCTCAGGCCGATTTTGTGTCAAAAACTCCCCGCTATGCCGTAGACGACATTGCTTGAAATTCGTTTCTGAATGAAAGCTCACCGATATGCGCCGGTAACTTATATACTATATATAGTGTTGATTTGCCTTCATTCGTCAACACCTTGTGTACCAAAAAAAGAAATTTTTAGTTAATGAGAGCTTAAATCCTTGGGATTGCTATTAATTTTTTGTGACGCTTCCGAAACAACCATTAGCCAGTTGTGAGTTTTGGTTAGAAACAGGCCTTAAATTTTAAGGTTGAGGAAAATTGCGGGCAAATTTTTAAGCATTTTTGTCGAAAATATTATAAAATTCTGTCACATGAGTCTTGGTGCAGATACTTAGTACATTGCGATTTTAAACTTAAGGCTGATAGGTGAAGATACTTCTCGTAACAGATGCGTGGGAACCTCAAATGAACGGGGTCGTCCGGACATTATCGAAGACTGTCGAAGAATTACGCAATAAAGGAAATGAGGTTGAAGTTATTTCGCCATCTGACGGTTATTGGACAATGCCGCTGCCAACTTACCCCGATATTCGTCTGGCGCCTTTTGCTAAGGCAGATGTTGAACGCCGCATAATCAATTTTGGTCCCGAAGCTGTACATGTTGCGACGGAAGGGCCGCTTGGCCAGGCGGCTCGTAACCTGTGTCTGAAATGGGGAATGCCATTTACGACAAGTTATCACACTAAGTTCCCGGAATATATAAAGGCAAGGTTTCCTTTTGTGCCGTTGTCTTGGCCTTATAAATTTGTGAGAACATTTCATAATAGCGGCGGACGCGTGATGGTGACGACGCCATCAATGGTTGATTTTTTAGCTGCTCGGGGATTTAAGAATCTTGTGCCTTGGGCTCGCGGTGTGAATACGGATCAGTTTAATCCTGAGAAGAGGTTCGCGCCGAAGGATGTCTATAAGGATTTACCCCGGCCTATTTTTATTAATGTAGGGCGGGTTGCGGTTGAAAAAAATATAGAAGCTTTCCTTGATCTGGAATTACCAGGATCAAAAGTCATTATTGGCAACGGACCTCAATTAGAGCAATTAAAGCGTAAATATTCGAATGTGCATTTTCTGGGATCAAAATTTGGTGATGAATTAGGTCGACATTTTGCGGATGCGGATGTTTTTGTCTTTCCGTCTAAAACAGATACATTTGGCTTAGTGATTATAGAGTCTATGGCAACTGGAACTCCTGTTGCGGCCTATCCTGTTACAGGGCCGATCGATATCATTCCAGGTAGCAAAGCAGGAGTTGTTGATGATGATCTTCGTCAAGCCTGTTTGGCGTGTTTAGAGTTGAACCGGGAAGATAGCGTTTTACATGCTAAAAAATATAGTTGGGAAAATGTTACTGATATTTTCTTTGACCATTTGACTCCTGAATATGAACCTGTTGCCAGAAAGCGGTGGCGCCGCATACGACGGATGATGATAATTGCCGGATCCCCCTATCACCTTATTAAAAAAACGTTACGGCGGTTCTGGCGATTTATAAGAGGCAAATCTCTTCCAGATTAAATGCGTTTTAGATAGATTTGAATATCAATGCCTTTAGCTTTGTAAGACCATGCGCTTTTTTTGAAGGTTTCTACC
>CAZNWH010000036.1:0-16988 GCA_964576765.1 uncultured Hellea sp. | reverse complement strand
AATATCAATGCCTTTAGCTTTGTAAGACCATGCGCTTTTTTTGAAGGTTTCTACCCAATTGCCGCTATTTCAATAGGTGAACCATCAAGTTCATTTACCTTGAGCTTTCCGCTCTCAAAGTTGCGTACTCTGAGGGAGACTTTCTTTTTCGTATAAAAAGGGTTGTTAAACCGCAGGCCCGGCGTACGAACAGTTCCGACATATTCCCCAAACAGGCTCAACACAGCCGATTGGTTTGGCTCGACCTTGTAGAGGCCTGAAAAGCCTAAAATAGCCATGGGTACTCCTAAGAAAATTACTACCAAGCGGGCCGATTTGGGGAGATCGGTTAAGATCCCCATAAATGCTAATATGCACATAATGCGGTGATCGTTAATTTTTTGGGCGGGAGGTTGACTGTAAAATATCAGCTTTATGCAGAGTGCGGCGCGGGCGATATTAAACGATTTTATCGATTATACCGAACTTATAATCTAGGATCCGTTTTTCAATGTCTTCAGCTAATGTGTCCGGCTTGCTATCGGAAAGGTCGGGCGCAATATCAGGCGTAGCATTAGGACTTTCCGTCTGACGACGGGCATTAGTTACTGAAAGGGCGGCAGCGACATCTTTATAACGTTGGTCAAGCTCGCTTTCGTTTCGTTTGGAGTCTAGGAGTGCTTTCTGAGCGGCTTCAAGTTGATAGGTTTGAGCGTGAATTAAGCCTTCCAATCTTTTTTGTTCTGTGTTTTGAACCTCATAGCTTTTACGTAAAGCTACCATCTCTTTTGCCGTGTTTTGAATGATTTCGTCTTTAACCCCAAGCTGTTGCGTTAGCGCGTTAATTTGAATTTCTAAATCTGGTGCGGGGTTATCCTTTTGAAGCTTTTCCATCGTGTTCGTCTGGATATCGAACTTAGATTGAAGTTTTTCACGCTCAATTTCAAGGGATGTGATTTGCCGTTTCAATGTTGCAACTTCTGTTGAAGCTTGATCAGCTATTTCGTTACGTCGTCTTAGATCTGCTTGGAGTTCGTTTATATCCTTTTTGAGCAAAGAGACTTCTTCCGAATTTTGAGCGGCATTTGATTTTTTAATATCACGTATTTCCAACTTTGCAGCGTCCAGTTCTTTTTCAAGACGTTCGCGCTCTATGTCTTGCTGGATGCGAACTTTACGAATATTTGAAAGCTCAGCTTCACGCTTCTTTGAAACATGCTCTATAGCGTCCATTTCTTTTGATGTGGATACAAGTTTGGCTTCGAGGTCAGTAATCTGCTCTTCACGGTTAATGACATTAAATTCATATTGGGTTTTAAAGGTTTTAATATCATCATGGAGCACCACCATTTCGCCCTTCATGATATTATTTTGGCGTTTTGCTTTGTTGAGTGTAATACGCATATCTTGCACTTCAGAACGGTAAGTTTCGGCCTGAGTTCTAAATTCATCACAATCCGTACGTAAAGACTCGACCATCTTGGAAGCTTCGAGATATTGGCCCTGACGGGTTTCAAGATCCGTGACCAAATCAGAAATTTTTTCTCGTAATACTTTGTTTTCTTGAGACTCAACATTAAGAGCCGTTTTATTACGGTCTAAAGTCAGACTATGACGTTCGATCTCTAATTTATTTTGTTTCAGAATGCGGTCATATTCTTGCAAAGCTTTAGTAGCTTTCACCAATTTAGCTCTGCCTTGTTCATATTGCGTAGTTTTCTCAGCTAATCTTTCCTGGTGATCTTCTAGGTCGGCTGTGACGAGAGAAAGCTTATGGCTTTTGTTTTCGGCGTCGCTTTTAGCGGTCCGCAAACGGGCTTTTAACCGCCGATTTTCAGGTTCTAGGCGGTTGAGCACAGAAAAATCTATTTCGGCCTTTTCGACTTGCCCCATTAATCCTTCTACGCGTTGTAACGCACGACGATAAAGTTCTTCTCCGCTTTGGATATCCGAGCTAATTTGAGCAACATCGATTCTCATTTCGGCTATGTTTAACCGTGACGGGTGGGATAAGGATGGATCTGGTTCTAATGTATCAGAGCTATGTTTGCTCTCATCGGGAGCCTCTGATTCGATTGCCGTGTTGGTAGATTCGTTTGAAGAATCGATATCTTGAGATGTTACATCGATAATTTTAGAGCCAGCAACCACAGTTGCTGAAAGCTCGGGAACAGCAAATGTGTCTAGATCTCCATTGATATCCTCGATTGTATTGATGATGTTGGGTGTTTCAGTTTCAATTTGAGCCTGCCCAAGTTCATCAGAAGGTGAAATATTAAGAGTAGCGGTTAATTCTTCAATTCGTTCATCCAAATTAAGTTCTTGATCCATTTGCTTGATCTCATGCTCAAGTTTAGTTTGATCAGACGCTTTGGAAGCTTTTTTAGATTTAGTTTTCTTAAAAAAAGACACAGAAATCCCCATTACGAATTTATTAAAATTCTCCCTAGTGCTATTCTGCTAGGGTTAATATAAGATTGACATTTATTCCGTCTTTATCAGTCATATAAAATAATGTTGTTGACGGATTCCGAAGGTTATCTATCAGGCGGAATGAATACGATACAGGAGACATAGGGGGACATTATGGCACTCGCATTCACATTTCCGGGTCAGGGCAGCCAATTTGTAGGTATGGGTTATGACCTCTCAGCAGCTTTTCAAGCGGCACGGGATGTTTTTGACGAGGTCGACGAGGCCCTAGGCCAAAATTTGTCAAAATTGATGTGGGACGGCCCCATTGAGGACCTCACTTTAACCACAAACACGCAACCAGCTTTGATGGCATGTGGCATTGCGGCCATGCAGGCTTTAAAGACGGAATTTGATGTAGATATCAACGTTGCAAAATTTGCTGCGGGTCATTCCCTGGGGGAATATACGGCTTTATGTGCTACTGGGGCTCTATCGCTTACCGATACGGCGCGGCTGCTGCGTATCCGCGGAAATGCCATGCAAGACGCTGTACCTATTGGAGCCGGAGCGATGGCGGCTTTATTAGGGGCGTCTGTTGAGGATGCTGAAGCAGCCGCAAAAGCAGGCCGCACTAAAGGTGTTTGTCAAATTGCCAATGATAATGCGACAGGGCAAATTGTGCTCTCGGGTGAAAAAGAGGCTGTTCAGGCTGCATGTGATGCGGCGACTGAGATTGGCGTAAAAAAAGCGATGATGCTGAATGTTTCGGCCCCGTTTCACTGTGATATGATGGCGCCCGCTGCAGAAGCGATGCGCGATGCCTTAGCAGATGTTAAATTTAATGCCCCTGCAATCCCAGTGGTCAATAATGTTCAAGCAAGTCCGGTCTTAGACCCTAGTCAATTGCGTGATGATCTTGTTGCGCAAGTTACTGGACGCGTGCGTTGGCGCGAATCGGTTGAATGGATGCATGCTCAGGGGCTTGAGACCTTAGCGGAGCCGGGCTGCGGAAAAGTTTTGACCGTCATGCTTCGTCGAATTGTCAAAGGCATGAAAGGTGTTACGCTAAATACACCCGAGGGTCTTGAAACCTTTGCGAATGAATTAAAGGGATAGAGGTTATGTTTAATTTAGATGGGAAACGGGCGCTGGTCACAGGCGCAACGGGCGGATTAGGCGGGGAAATTGCGAAGCAGCTTCACGCACAAGGGGCCCTTGTTGCATTGTCAGGTACTCGCGCTGATAAGCTCGAAGGACTCTCTGCTGATTTAGGGGATCGCTGCGCGGTGACGCCGTGTAATCTGTCGGACGCGGATGCCGTTGACGCTCTGGTAGGGCAAGCGGCTGAGGCTCTGGGGGGCGGCATTGATATTCTTGTTTCGAATGCAGGGCTAACCCGCGACGGGCTTTTAATGCGCATGAAAGCGGAAGATTGGGACTTGGTACAACGCGTCAATCTTGAGGCTTATTTTAGGCTCTCCAAAGCCTGTTTGCGGGCCATGATGAAGGCGCGATGGGGCCGTATTATTGGGATTACATCTGTCGTTGGCGTAACTGGCAATCCAGGACAGACAAATTATGCAGCGTCGAAGGCCGGTATGATAGGGTTTTCTAAGTCACTCGCCCAAGAAGTAGCGTCTCGAGGTGTCACCGTAAACTGTATTGCTCCCGGATTTATCGCTTCACCTATGACAGATGAACTTAATGAGGTGCAACGTAGCGCTATATTAACTAAAATTCCGGCAGGCGCTTTGGGGACCGGGGTCGATATTGCCACTGCAGCTCTCTATTTAGCCTCTGAGGAAGCGAGTTATGTGACAGGGCAGACTCTGCATGTGAATGGCGGTATGGCTATGATTTAAAAGGGTTTTTGAACCCTAGTCACGCCATTTTTACTGTGCTATCCACCTATAAGTCGTAAAAAGGGGTTGTTTTTCAGCTTTTACCGCTTACTTACACCTCGCAACCGCCACAAAACACCGTGGCATCATATAAGGAAAAACCTATGTCAGACGTATTAGCTCGCGTTACAAAGATGGTCGTTGAGCATCTCGATGTGGAAGAAGATAAAGTCAAAGGTAACGCTCATTTCATCGATGATCTGGGCGCGGACAGCCTTGATAACGTTGAACTCGTTATGGCATTTGAAGAAGAATTCGATATCGAAATCCCTGATGATGCCGCTGAACACATTCAAACTGTCGGCGATGCTGTAAAATTCATCTCTGAAAAAGTCGGTTAGGCCGGCTTCACGTTGTGCGGCGGGTAGTCGTTACAGGCTTAGGCCTCGTTACTCCCGTCGGATGCGGCGTCGAGACCGCATGGAAAAATATACTCTCCGGTAAATCCGGTGCTTCCAAAATTGACCATTTTGATACAAGTGATCTTGCTTGCAAGGTGGCTGCGGTCATGCCGCGTGTTGATGGCCGTGCGGGCGGCTCTCCTGATCTAAAAGGCGCGTTCAATCCTGAAGACGTTATGAGTAAGCGCGATGCTAAACGTGTCGATGATTTTATTCTCTATTCTATAGCGGCTTCTGATGAGGCTCTTAAAGATGCAGGTTGGCAACCAAGTGAAGATGATGTTGAGGCCTGTGAACGTACAGGCGTTATGTTTGGATCAGGTATTGGGGGGCTGCAAACCACTTATGAAGCTTCGATAACACTGCATGAAAAGGGACCACGGCGTCTAAGCCCTTTCGTAATCCCTGCAATGCTGATTAATTTGGCCTCTGGTCAAATTTCTATTCGTAATGGATTTAAGGGCCCTAACCATTCAGTTGTGACAGCCTGCGCGACAGGCGCTCATGCTATTGGGGATGCTGCACGGCTTATTCAATATGGAGACGCTGATGTAATGGTGGCTGGCGGCGGAGAAGCTGCCATAAACCGTCTTGGTATTGCCTGCTTTGTAGCCTGCCGCGCGATGACGACAGGCTATAATGAGACACCTGAAAAAGCGTCGCGCCCCTATGATAGCGGCCGCGATGGTTTTTTGATGGGTGAAGGCGCTGGGGCGGTTGTTCTAGAAGAGTATGAGCATGCGAAAGCCCGCGGCGCGAAAATATACGCTGAAGTCAAAGGCTATGGCTTATCGGGCGACGCTTATCATATTACGAGCCCCTCACCAGAAGGCGATGGTGGTTATCGCGCAATGAAAACCGCGCTGCAGAATTCGGATCTTGAAATTGCTGATATTGGTTATGTGAACGCTCATGGGACTTCGACACCAATGGGCGATGAAATTGAAGTCAAGGCGGTTGAGCGCCTTTTAGGTGATCATGCAAAAAATGTGAAAATGTCTTCCACAAAATCCAGTACTGGACATCTCTTGGGCGCGGCAGGGGCTATTGAAGCGATTTTTTCGATTTTGGCTTTGAGGGATCAAATGGCCCCTCCAACGTTAAATCTCGAAAATCCATCGCTAGAAACTCCGATCGACCTTGTTCCGCTCAAGGCAAAGCCCTTTAAAGGTAAGGCCGTAATGTCTAATTCTTTTGGATTTGGCGGGACAAACGCTGCTGTTATCTTTGGTAAAGCTCCCTGAGTCGTGGGCAAAGCCAAGACGGAATTTCAGATCAAAAGCCAGAGTAAAAGTCAGGCTGAAACGACCAAAATTCCCAAGCGTGAAAAACGCACTTTAGGAATAGTTGCCTTTTTTGGAACTGTCACATTTCTAGTTGGAATAATTTTGACTGGTTATGCTGGTGTGAATTATCTCTATGAATCGACGCCGAAAAGTGAGGCTAATCAAGTTGTCTTTGAAGTTCCTAAAGGTAGCGGTCTTTCTTCAATTGCGGGACGACTTGAAAAGGCGGGGCTGATTAATAGCGCCTTCATGTTTAAGCTTGTGACCAAGATACGTGGAAATGAAGGTAGCTTTAAGGCTGGGGAGTTTATGATTTCCACGCCGAGTTCCATGCGCGAGATTTATGACACGCTATCGGAAGGTCAAGCCATTCTTTATCCTTTCACAGCACCCGAAGGGCTGACTTCCGCGCAAATCCTAAGAGCTATGGGGCGTATTGAAACTCTCATTGATGATAAACCTGCCCTGCCTCTTGAAGGCACTTTATTGCCTGAAACCTATATGACGCCGCGTGGTATGAGCCGTTCTGCGCTGGTTGATAAAATGAAAAAGGCTCAAAGTGATGTAATCGATAAATTATGGGAAGAGCGCCAAAAGGATTTACCTATAAAAAGCAAAGCGGAGGCCATTATTCTGGCCTCCATTGTCGAGAAGGAAACAGGCGTGGTAAGTGAAAGGGACGTTGTTGCAGGTGTCTTTATCAACCGTTTGCGCAAAGGAATGCGGCTTCAATCAGACCCGACGATCATCTATGGAATTTCTAAAGGAGAGATCCTCCTTAACGCTAAAGGTCAACAACGCGGGATAAGGCGTTCAGAGATTGATAAAAAAACGGACTGGAATACCTATCAAATTGACGGCTTACCCAAGACCCCGATATGCAACCCTGGCAAAGAGGCTATTGCTGCAGTTCTGCAACCCGCCAAAACTGAGTATCTCTTTTTTGTTGCAGATGGGACAGGGGGACATGTCTTTGCTAAGACGGTGAGACAGCATAATAATAATGTTATTAAGTGGCGAAAAATTGAGCGTAAGAAAAAACGCCAAAGAAAGGCTCAGAGATAGGCACGATAATGAACACCTCTTCTGCATTAAATGAAATAAAGGCCAAACGCCGAGGTCTTATGGTTGTTCTGTCCTCACCATCCGGCGCAGGAAAGACGACTTTGACTCGAAAGTTACTTAAAGAAAACCCTGATATGGCGATGTCAGTTTCTGCGACAACGCGCTCACCTCGCCCAGGTGAGACAGACGGCGAGGATTATTACTTCATTAGTAAAAATAAATTTGCACAGATGATTGATGACGAAGCCTTTTTAGAACATGCTCGTGTCTTTGATAACTTTTATGGTACGCCGCGAGCACCAGTTGAGCAGGCTTTGGGGGATAGCCGAGATATTGTTTTTGATATTGATTGGCAGGGCGCGCAGCAATTAACGCAAGCGGCTGCTGATGATTTGGTAAAAATATTTATCCTACCGCCTAATATGCGAGAGCTTGAAAAGCGCCTTAAAAGCCGCGCGCAAGATAGCGATGAAACGATTGCCAAGCGGATGTCAAAATCCGAAGCCGAGATTAGTCATTGGGCCGAGTATGATTATGTCATCGTCAATGAAGATATTGATATAGCAATGAATGAACTTAGAACAATTGTGGCCTCTGAACGTATGCGTCGCAGACGACAGCCATGGCTTAGTAGTTTTGTAAAATCTATTGTTCAGTCAATCTAGAGGTCGAAATACTTTTTTAACAACACGAAGATATACCGTCGAGTCATGGTATCTTTTTCATCCAAATTGTTTGGCTCTAAACGCAGAAATAGATCACAAATTTCTTCGATTGACGCCCAAGGTCAAAAAATACCATCAACTTTGATGGGAACATCGACTGCGTATTTCGCAGTTGAAAAATTTGACGTTAAAACGACAGCTCTAATTAAATTCGGCCTTTATGCTTTTCCTAGAAACAGCTCCACAATTACCTCTATGGAAAGTTATTTAAAGTTGGGAGATAGCCGACGTAAGTCAGACTTTCAGTCACTTGCTGCGGCAAGCCCGAATCAAACTAAATTAAAGGATATCGTAAAGGGATATTTGCAGACTATTAATGGTAACCATAGCTCGGCGCGGTTGATGTTTAGAAATTTGTGTGAAATGGCGCGTTTCACGGGTAATATGGATGACAGGACGATTAATAGGCTCACCCAAATTGGACAGTCTTTGAATTTATCACCACAGGATATGGGCCGGGCTATATCGTCAATGCGCTAATGGTTTTTGCCAAATTTTGAAAACTGGCGACAGAAAGCGTTTCAGGTCTTGAGGTTGGGTCAATATGGCATTCTTCACACCAGCTAATGGGGTCTGTGTTATATTTTTTGGCGATCGACTTTAATGAAGCTCTGAGCATTTTTCGTCTCTGACCAAAGGCGGCCATGGTAATCTCTCCCAGCAATTTTAAATCAGAAAACCGCTGATCTATTGGGAGAGGGTTAAGAACGATAACTGCGCTATCGACCTTAGGAGGAGGTGTAAAGTCTTTGGCTGGGACTTCAAAAGCAATATGGGCCTCGCAAACAGATTGTGCCAAAATAGCGAGCCGTCCATAGGCCTTGTCTCCCGGCGTAGCGGTCACGCGCTGCGCAACTTCCTTTTGAAACATCAAGACAGCCTGTTCCCAAAATAACGGTTTGACCGTCAACCAATTAATCAGCATTTTTGTTCCGACGTTATAAGGTAGGTTCGACACGATCTTTATAGGCCGCGTTAGCTCTTTATCGATATCTATTTTCAGTGCATTAGCATTGAGAACTCTTAATCTTTTGGAAGCGCGTGCGATATCATCCAAAGGCGGTAAAAAGCGCTCATCCATTTCAATGGCTAAGACCTGCGCACCGTTTAGGATAAGAGCGCGAGTCAATCCTCCGGGGCCTGGGCCAATTTCGACGACATTAAAGCCGTCCAACGGGGCTGCAAGCCGTGCAATTTTATCTGTAATATTCATATCCAGTAAAAAATGCTGTCCCAGAGTTTTATTTGCCCAGAGTCCATGAATTTTTAGAGTTTGTGCTAGGCTGGGTAAGCCGTCCAGTTTAGGATTTCGGGACATTTTGTGCTTTAAGATATGCGGTTCGGTTTTCAGCGACTTCGCGCGCTGTTTTAATCGCGGCAATAAGGCTATCTGGGCGGGCTTTATTTTGTCCGGCAATATCAAATGCTGTCCCGTGATCTGGTGAGGTGCGTATAATGGGCAGGCCTAGGGTAATATTGACACCTCCATGAAAGTCCAATGTTTTGACAGGGATTAGGCCTTGGTCATGATACATGGCTAAGACTGCATCGTAACTCCTGCGAGCGTCTTCATGAAACAACGTATCCGCTGACTTAGCATCGCTCACATTCAGACCCTCATCACGGAGAGTTTTTGCGGCGGGATTAATAATATCTATCTCTTCATACCCTAAAGCCCCGCCTTCGCCAGCATGCGGGTTTAACCCTGCTAAACTAATGCGGGGTTTTTTAATACCAAAATCACAGCGCAAAGCCCCATCGATGATGTGGGTATTCCTTATTATGGTTTCTAAGTTCAACGTTGCCGCAGCTTCTTTTAAGGGCATGTGAACTGTAGCAAGACCAACGCGTAATCCCCCGCCGCTTAACATCATAACAGGGCCGCGTTCATAAGGTGGTGCCATATGTTTTGTGAGTTCTCCTAAATATTCTGTATGTCCCGGAAACTCGAACCCAGCCTCGTATAGGATATCTTTTGCGATAGGATTGGTAACCATGCCTGCTGCTTTGCCTTTTAGGCAAAGACTTACTGCCTTCTCAATTGAAGCCGTAATTATACGCGCATTTTTGGAGCATGGACGTCCCGGGGTTACAGTGATGTTTGCTAAGGATAAGACCGGTATAGAGTTTGGAAATATATTAGCAGCGTCTGTTAAAGAGGAAATAATTTTAACAGGCGCTCCTATGGCCTCAATAACTTGCGGTGGGGCGATAATAGCAAAGGTGAAATCAGGGTTGGTTTTTAAAACCTTCCAGGCTTTTACCGTAATTTCGGGTCCAACTCCGGCCGGGTCACCAAGGGTTAGAAGAAGGGGTTTTAACGGCACATTTTAACGGACAACAACAGTTGCCTTACGGCGTAAATCACGCAGGTGCCGTTTAGAGGCTTGCGCTAATTGTTGGTCTATCAGCCGGTCTTCAATTTCAGCGCGTGTTGGAATGTCAGATCCGGAAGCTTCACGCGAGCAAACCAGAATAGAGGCGGCACCATTGGGTCGCTCAATAGGATCACTTAGAGAACCGACATCGGTGCGTTCTAGAATGCCTAAAACGTCTTCGCTCAAGTCGCTACTCTTGATTTCGCCCATATCCGCTGAAGAAACACCCTCTTTGCCTTCAATGTCCTCTTTTAAGGTTTTACAAGACTTTAATGTATCACGTAGGGCGGTTAGCGTTGTTTGAGCTGCGCTTATGTCGTCGTTTTTTACGATAACTTGTTTGAGTTTATAAAGCGTATCGGCTTCGGAAATTTTCTTGTCGAGTAAGGCGACAACATAAACTCCACCAGGAACCTGTATGGGTTTTGAAAGGTTTCCTTTTTCCATTTGTATAATGACTTCATTTATTTCCGGACGAAGTTCACCCTCTCTAATCCATCCCATATCTCCACCCTTAGCGGCCGTTGGCGAGCTTGAAAATTGTTGAGCCAATAAGGGGAAGGGAGCGCCATCAGCTACTTGTTGTATCATTGCTTTGGCACCTTCTAGAGCCCCGTCTATTCCGCCAATATCGGGAGAGGCTTCAATGTATATTTCTGCCACGCGGTAGTTCGGCTTGGAAGCATTCGCAGATATGCGGTTTAAGGTTTCATCAATTTGCGCATCGGAAATTCGGATACGAGATCCATAAAGCCCGTTGACAATGCGTTGCCAAGCTATTTCTGAGCGAACTTGTTCTCTCATAGTTTCAATGGATACGCCGACAGAGGCTAAGCGCTGGACAACTTCATTCGGATCAAGGCCATTTCGGCCAATCAGACGGGCCACGGATTGATTGACTTCGCTATCAGATATGGATTGTTCGTATTTTTCAGATTCCTGCATTTGTATATGTTCATCAACAAGATTACGTAAGGCTTGTTGTTGGGCGCGGGCAATACTTTTTTCGTCACGTTTAATGCCAGTCGTCGCGACCATGAATAACGTGCGTTGACGTAAATCATGCGTTGTCACAATGTCATTATTGACAACGGCTGCAATGCCGTGTGGACTTTGAGCATAGGCTGTACCAGCCATTAACAGTGTTGCGAGTGCGGAAAGAAAAATCTGTTTCATCGTCGTAAACTTTATATTATTTAGCGAATTTATACGCCTATATGCCGAAAGTGCAATTCAGCATTAGGTTTATATATCATATAAGGCGTTTCAAAATATTAATTTTCAGTCAGGCATTAGCTTGTTTAACCATCTTCAATTTTGGCCAGATAACTCAAACCACAAAAAAGGACAAATATGGGTATGACCCAAGTTGCCAAGATAATGGGCAGAATAGCAGCCTGACCAAAGGCGCTGATGACATTATCAGCAAAATAGACGGCAAAACCTATAGCGCTTCCGGTTATTAGCAGGCGTAATGTACCGCCTTCTCGGTTTAAATGCATAGATACACCCGCCGCAATAATCGTCATGGCAATCAACCGAATAGGCAGGGCCAGAAGTTGATGAAATTGCATACGCAGGTTCACTGTAGAAAACCCGGCTTGTTCTGTTTTTTTAATGTTACTTAAGAGATTCCAGAAAGGAACTGATGTTTGGTTTTGTGTCGTTTCGCGGATATTTTCAAATGTGATGGATGTTGGAAATGAAATAGCCGTTTGTTTTTGTGGGAATTCCCCTTCTGCATTTTCAATTACATCGTGAAGTTGCCAATATCCCTGAGTAACAAGTTTAGCTTCTTTTGCATCAAAGCGGCGTTCAAAAACTGCGTTCCCCTCATTATCATAGGCAAAAATATAAAAGGTTGTATCAATCAATTTGTGATTCAAAATATCAGCTTGTTTTGCATAAATGACTGTTTGTGAAATGTCATTTCCTTCACGGAGCCATATAGTTTTCTCGGTGTAAAGAGATGGAGTTCCTGTGATATTTTCCATCATGACTCTGTGCATCTCCATTGATTTTGAGGCCAAGGGGTTAAAAGCTAATGCCCACACAACACCAAGACATGCGCTCACGATAATTGCCGGAGAGAGGAACTTCCAAGCTGAAAGCCCTGAAGCTCGTAATACGATTAATTCGCTGCGTCGGTTTAAATTATAAAGCGCGCCCATAATTCCAAAAAGGACAACAAATGGGATTGTTTGTTCAATTAACGTCGGAACCTTAAGAAAGGTTAGCAGTAATAAAGACCCAAGTTCTATATCTGTTTCACCGCCTATGTTGCGTGAGCCTTCAACGAAGTCGACTAGCATGATGATGCTTGTAACGATTAAGAAAGCGAGGATGATCCCCGAAATAATCCGCCGAGCTATATACCGATTCAGCGTGGAAAACATCATGCCATCGGTAACTTTGTTGCAATTTTTCCAGTGGTTTTCTGGTTGCTTAGCTTACGAAACCCTCTCATACGCCTGCGTCTGAGAAGGTATAATAAACAAAGAAAACAAATCATGCCTGGAACAGCATATTGGACATAATTCAACCCTGTATTTGCTTCGGCGGCCGAAGACAGACCAAAACCAGATAAGCGTAAAGTAAAGCCTGTGGCCGTGCATATAGCAATGCGGCGACCATAGCCCAATCGTTGGTGCTCTCCGCGTATCAAAAAACATAGGGCTAACATAACAAGTGCGAGATTGTAGATCGGCGCTGCGAGACGCGAATGTCCTTCGGCAGCTAATTCCTGTTTGAATTTCCGATTTGCATATTCACGTGGATTGGGTTTTAATAATTCATGGAGATAGCGATCCGATTTTTTCAACCTTAAAACTGTGTCTAAAGCAAGAATATCTGAAAGATCGATTTGATAGTTTTCAAATGCGACAAGATCAAACGTCCCGTCTGAAAATTTTTGTTGAACATTTCCATTTTGCAAAGTTAGTCTAACAAACTGATCATTTCGGATTAAAAATCCTGATTTAGCTGTATGCATTGTTTCGACATCATCATCACGTTCGTCATAAATCATGACACCTTTCATGCCGCCATCCGGTAAAACCTCGCGCGCATAGACTGTAAGTCCATTTGTAGGTGTTACGAATTCACCAGCACGAACCATCTGAGAGGCGATGTCAGTCCGAACTTTTAAGATTTCACCCCGCATTTGCCGAAAGGCATAGGGTTGAACCCAGAGGTTTAAAATTAAATGGGCTATCATAGCGTATATGCCTAGCCGTATAGCCGGGCTAGCAATTTGCCAAGGGCTTACACCGGAAGCTTTAACGACAACCAGCTCACTATCATTATTCAAGCGGTTAAGCGCGTAAAGGACGGCCATGAAAACAGCGAGGGGCATAATGATCGCGATGAGTTGCGGAAGAGCTAAAGCTGTAATGTAAAGGAATGTTATGGCAGATTGGCGGTTCTCAACAATAAGGTCCAGAGTTTGCAAACTTTGAGTGAGCAAAGCCAAAGCGGCAAGGGCAGATAAGCATAGCAATAAAGGCCATAAAGCTTGCGTCCAAAAATATCTTTGTAGGAGTGTCACCGCTGGGTAATATCCTTTATGTCCCATCTTTCGTATTTAGACTTCTATTATGGGGTAGGGTAGTTTACCACTGCTAAGATATGAAATAATCATAACATAAGATTTTGAGTCAGGAGCTTTTTGTGAAAGTCAGTTTTATTGCAGACACACCGGTAACCTCGGGGGTCGCTGTTATTCCAGTTCAATCAGGATTGAAAACAAGTGGCGGAGCATCTGCTTATGTCAAGGCAACCAAAGGTCAATTCAAGATAGCAGCTAAAGCGGCTAGTTTTAAAGGAGATAAAGGAAAACGGTTTTCAATTTTCGCGCCTTCTGGGTCTCAGCTCAACCGTCTGCTGGCATGGGGCATTGGCAAAGGCGATAGTTTTGATGCTGAAATGTTCGGGGCTCATGTTACAAAGTTTCTTTTAATGAGCGGAGACACAACATTAACGCTACATTTGGGCGGATTTGATTTTACACCGGATCAAGCGGCGAGAGCGGCTGTTGGGGCGCGTTTGGCGGCGTATCGTTTTGATAACTACCGTACTAAATTGGCAACGAATAAAAAACCGAGCTTGAAAACTCTCAAAATCGCCTGCGACTCTCCAGCGAAAGCGAGAGCCAGCTATAAAAATTTTCATGGACCCGTATGTGATGGTACTATTCTAGCGCGGGATCTAGTGAATGAGCCGCCAAATGTCATTTACCCTAAAGCTTACGCCGCGCGGATTAAAAAGCTTGAAAAGCTAGGTCTCAAAGTCGAAGTTCTGGGCGAAAAGCGCATGAAGACACTTGGAATGAATGCGCTTTTGGGGGTTGGTTTGGGGTCAGCGCGTGAATCGCAAATGGTGATAATGCGTTGGAATGGCGGTAAAAAGGGCGCGCGGCCAGCTTGTATCGTTGGGAAAGGGGTTACATTTGACACGGGCGGTATCTCGCTAAAACCGGGGGCAAATATGTGGGATATGAAAGGCGATATGGGCGGCTCGGCTGCCGTTGTAGGCGCGATGAGCGCGTTGGCAGCGCGGCAAGCCAAAGCCAATGTTGTGGGCATCGTTGGGCTTGTTGAAAATATGCCCGACGGACTTGCGCAGCTGCCGGGTGACATTGTGACCTCAATGTCAGGCCAAACCATCGAAGTCCAAAACACGGATGCAGAAGGCCGTTTAGTCTTGGCGGATTGCCTTCATTATGCCAGCACAAAAATTAAACCCAAGGCGATGATTAATCTTGCTACTTTAACCGGGGCTATTTTAGTAGCGCTCGGGACTGAACATGCGGGTGTGTTTTCCAATGATGATGAATTGGCTTCGCAAATAGCTAATGCCTCTGACACCACAAAAGAAAAGACGTGGCGGCTGCCTATTGGCCCTGAATATGACCGCCTTATCGATAGTCCAAATGCCGATATGAAAAATATTGGTGGCCGCCTAGCAGGATCAATCACGGCTGCGCAGTTCCTTCAACGTTTTGTGGGTAAAGGAATCCCTTGGGCACATATTGATGTTGCTGGTACTGCGATGAAACCGTCTAATCGCCATGATCCGCGCGAGACAACATTCGGGACAGGCTTTGGAGCGAGACTACTTAACCGCTGGATTGCCGATAATTTTGAAGGCTAATGGAATATTGGTTTTACCATCTGGAAGCTGCCACGGTTGAAGCCATGCTGCCGGCATTATTAGAGAAGACCCTCAAGCGAGGATGGCGGGCTGTGGTTAAAGTCCCTAAAGACCAGCTTTCATCGTTGGATGATTATCTTTGGACATATCGTGATGATAGCTTTCTGCCCCATGGCCGCGATGATGAACCTCTTGGAGAGCAACAACCTATCATGCTGACTGATAGTTTAGAAAATGCCAAAGGACATGAAGCGGTGTTTCTGATTGGAGGAACAGATATTAAGAATATGGCTGGCGTCAAGCGCTGTATGATTATGATAAATGGCCGTTCAAATAGTGATGTCACGCGTGAACGTGCACGCTGGAAAGCGCTGAAAGAAACGGGCTGTGACCTCTCATATTATCAACAAAATGATCGAGGTGGGTGGGATAAAAAGGCTTAGTCTTACCAACCTATATAGCTAAGCAGCGTTTGTGTATTTGAACCTTGATGTATTGGTTTCTGATGTATTTTCGAGAGGAAGCAAGACTGTTACGATGGTTCCAGCCTCTTGATTGTTTTCAAAATTGATTGTTCCCTCATATTTTTCTATGCAGGTTTTGACGGCGGCAAGGCCGATACCGAGGCCCCCATATGAGCGTGTCATGCTCATATCGGATTGGGTGAAGGGCGATAAATATAAATCAATTTTATCTAACTCTATCCCTATACCGGAGTCTTTTACAGTTATTTCAAGATAAGGGTTATCTTGCCGGGATATTTCATTGATCGTTAATTCTACTGTACCGTTTTTTGTGAATTTAAGTGCGTTAGACACCAAATTATCAATAATGAGTTTTAATGACCTTTTATCAAACTCAAATGAATGATCTTTGTTGATGGGCATATAGGCTTTGAGAACCAATCCCTTTTTATGAAAGAGACCTATCCACGGGGTTAGAACATCTTGAATATACCTTTTTAAATCCAGACGTTCTGTAAAATTTTGTTGGGAGTTTGGGCCGTTAGCCAGAACATATAAATTTTCAATCATAGATAATAAAGACTCGCCTGCTAATCTAATCATATTCAGATAATTACGCGTGGCTTTATCTTTGTGCATTGTTTCTAATATATCGGCGACGGGTATGATGGCATTGAGAGGCGTCCTAAATTCGTGGCTCATAGCGGCTAATATTTGTTCTTTGGCGCGTTCCCCTTCCGTAGCTTGGTCGCGGGCTATTTCGGCAATTTTCCGTGATTGATTGAGGCGTGAGGCGAGATATAAAACGATCATAATCGCCAATATGCTTAGGGCCAATCCAGTAATATAAGCTTTGTTCTTGCGTTTCTGTTCAATAATGATTTGATCTTTTAATGCATTTTCAGACACGATTTGACTAAGTTTTTGGTTAGATAATTCCTGACTGAGTGCAATGCGTTTTGAGGCTTCCCTGCGATCATCTGATGTTTCTTTATTATAGAATGAGATTGTAGCGTCACTCCATTTCTTATAGAGAGCCAATGCATCTTCTGGACGACCTTGAAGTTCCGCTATGAGGGCGTCTATTTTTATGAGGTTTTTTTTATACTGATCTGCATCTTCACTCTCTTTTAGGAGTGTTTTAAATTGGATTGTTTCTTTTAGGGCCCCACTATGCGCATAGGCTTTGGTTATTTGAAATAAAATAGGCGATTTCATGTCTG
>CAZNWH010000035.1:0-20885 GCA_964576765.1 uncultured Hellea sp. | reverse complement strand
ATTGTCCAAGCTTTATTTCTATGTGTTCAAAGCCGCGGTCAAGGTGATAAACGCGCCCTACATGTGTTTCTCCGCGTGCAGCAAGTCCCGCATTGATCAATGAGGCCGAGGCACGAAGGTCAGTCGCCATAACTGGCGCACCTTTTAGCTCTTTAACGCCGCGAATAATCGCCTCACGTCCGGTCACTGTAATATCAGCCCCCATGCGCGATAATTCAGGACAATGCATGAAACGGTTCTCAAAGATATTCTCGCGTATGATGGACACACCATCCGCCAAACACATCAATCCCATAAATTGAGCCTGTAAATCGGTTGGAAAACCCGGATAGGCTTGAGTATCCACATCAACAGCCTTGGGTCGGCCGCCGCCGCGTTCGATTAAAACAGTGGTTTCATCAAGACTGACTTTGGCTCCAGCTTGCGCGATTAAGGGCCATAATGAGCCTAAGTGATCAGAGCGTATATTAGTGAGCCGAACTGAACCGCCCGCCGTCGCTGCGGCTAAAGCGTAAGTACCTGCTTCGATACGGTCCGGCACAACAGAATGGGTGACGCCGCCAAGTTTGGACACACCTTTAATCCTGACTTCTGAACGCCCGGCTCCGGTAATTTTTGCGCCCATGGCGTTAAGACAATCGGCTAAGTCAATAATTTCAGGCTCTCTCGCGGCGTTATTCAGAACGGTTTCACCCTTGGCCAAAACAGCGGTTAAAATCGCATGCTCCGTCGCCCCGACGCTGATGAAAGGAAATGTTATCTCGGCGCCCTTCAAACCACCGCTGGTTTTTGCTATCACATATCCTTCTTCTAGCTTAATGATCGCTCCGAAAGACTCCATGGCTTTTAAGTGTAAATCAACAGGGCGAGCGCCGATGGCGCACCCGCCCGGCAGCGACACCTTTGCCGAGCCATTGCGGGCTATAAGCGGACCTAAAACGTTAAAACTTGCCCGCATCTTTCTAACAAGATCATAAGGTGCTGTTGCCGAACTTAATGTCTTTACCTGCAAGGTCATTTCGGTGCCCTTGCCGGCATTTATCTTGCCCCCTAAATGTTCCAGCAATCCGGCCATTGAGCGTGTATCTCTAAGCCGAGGCATATTTGTGAGTTTTACGGGTTGATCTGTCAGTAAACAGACGGCCATGAGTTTAATCGCGGAGTTTTTAGCCCCGCTAACCGCGATTTCACCATTAAGCGGAAAACCACCTTCGATAACAATCTTATCCATCTTTATCCCTTTACGAAAAGATATTTATTTGCGGAATCAATTCGCTGATATTGAGGCCCTCTTAAGGCAGTTTCGCCATGATTGTCACGAGTCAGTTGTGGGCTCGTTGTTCATTTTTGATTTTCGAATTGCTTGTTTTCTACGGCGTAGATTTGCTCTCAGATTTTCTGCTAAGCGCTCTTCTCTTGTCGGTTTAGAGGCATTTGATGAAGATGGTTTATCCGTCATAATTTCGACCTAAACTTATTAACAGAACATTTCAACGTATAGCCACAATATTTGACACGTCTCTTCTCTACACGCATGATACTACCCATGGGAGCAACGACGCCATATATTTCGAAGGATCGTGTGAAAGACCTCGCTCGCCGCTCAGACGTTTGGGGTGCGTGGCTTACATGTCATGTCTGGTTTGTCGTCTTTGGGGCGATGTGTGTTTTCATCCTATGGCCCAATATCATTACCTTTGTTTTGGCATTTTTAGTTATCGGGTCCCGTCAACACGGTATGGCCATACTCATGCATGACGCGGCACATGGCATTTTGTTCAAAACCAAATCTCTCAATGAATTTGTGGGCCAGTATCTATTGGGCGCGCCATATGGCGGTGATTTGCAAAGCTACCGAAAATACCACCTTAAACATCACCGCTTTGCCCAAAGCGGCAAGGATCCAGATTTACCACTATCAAAAAAATATCCAGTATCAAAAGCAAGCCTGCGACGTAAACTTATACGGGATATCACAGGGCAAACTTACCTGCGTTTACGACTGGCGACGTTGCGTATTAAACAAGGCGAAGCCCTCATGATTGAAGGCTCTGATGCGTTTCAGAAAAATTCACCTTGGCCCTATATTATCACGAATGTCGTTATTTTTACTGGGTTATACAGCCTTGGGTATTGGTGGGTATATTTTGCGTTGTGGCTGGCGCCACTTATGACGTGGTTCTTTTTGGTTCTGCGTCTGCGTAATATCACAGAACATGCGATGACGACATATGATGACAATCCCCTTACTCATGCGCGAACAACATATACCAATATATTCGAGAAAATTTTCTTCGGCCCTTATTGGGTTAATTATCATGTAGAACATCATGCCTATATGTATGTGCCGTGTTACCGCCTTAAAGCGCTTCACAAAGAGATGATTGGGCATCACGATAAAATGGAGATAAAGCGCGGCTATGCCTCGGTCATACGGGCTGCCACAATATCATAAGTTCGAGATAATAAGTTTCAGGGGACATCATGCGTAAATTTCTTTTGGCCTCCGCCGTATGTCTTGCAGCTTGCACGGCGCAAGCTCAAAAATCAGATTATGGACCGCCATCAGAAGTTCAAGACATTTATAGCATTGCCGTAGAGCCGTCCGCTGAGCGTATTCAGGCAGATATTCAAACTCTTGTCGACTTCGGAACACGACATACATTGTCTGAAACCGAAAGCGACACTCACGGCATTGGCGCGGCGCGGCGCTGGATATTCGACGAGTTTGAAAAAATATCGGCCGATTGTGGAGGATGCCTAGAAGTTATTTATGTGTCCGACACCATTGAAGGCGAGCGACGCATTCCTGAACCGACCAATGTGGTGAGTGTTTTGGCTATACAAAAAGGCACAATTGATCCCAACCGTTATGTTATGATGAGCGGCGATATAGATAGCCGCGTCACAGACCCTCTTAACGGCACTTCTGATAGCCCCGGCGCGAATGATAACGCTTCAGGCATGGCAGGAACGATTGAAGCTGCTCGTGTGCTCTCGAAACGCAAATATGCAGGCTCTATCATTTACGCAGGATTATCCGGCGAAGAACAAGGATTATTTGGCGGTGAAATTGTGGCCGCTCATGCCCTTGAACAAGGCTGGGAGATTAAAGGCGTTTTGAATAATGATATGATCTCCAATATCTCTGGTATTGACGGTGTAACAGACAACGCCTCGGTTCGGGTCTTCTCCGAAGGTACGCGCGCCGATGAAACGCCGGAAGAAGCCCGAACGCGGCGTTTTACCGGCGGGGAAGTCGATAGCCCCTCTCGTAATTTAGCCCGTTATATTAAAGCGCAATCTGACCAATATTTGACGAACTTGGATGTCATGTTGATCTATCGTCTCGACCGTTTCGGGCGTGGTGGACATCATCGCCCCTTTAACAAAGTCGGCATCCCCGGCATCCGCATCATGGAAACCCATGAGCATTATGATCGTCAACATCAGGATTTGCGGACTGAAAACGGTATTGTTTACGGCGATACTATGGAGGGCGTAGATTCTGTCTATGCTGCCAAACTCACCGCACTCAATGCCATCACCATGGCCGGCATGGCGGGCGCGCCGCCTTTTCCAGCTAATGTGGAAGCCACAGGCGCCGTTCAGCCCTCAGCCAAGCTCACATGGGAAACATCCTCTAATGCGAGTAATCTTGCTGGCTATCGCGTACACTGGCGGCTCACTACCGCGCCTGAATGGACGCATTCGCGCTTTGTAGGAAAGGTCAATGAATGGGAGTTCACAAACCTCGTCATTGATAATTACTTTTTTGGCGTTAGCGCCGTGGCTAAAGATGGCAGCGAAACCCCTGTGGTTTTCCCCGGCGCAGCCGGACGCTTTTAAAACTAATTTCGCGTCTTAAGCGAACCTACATGACCTGGCTCGCCATGACACATAGTCATATTTAAAAAATATTATGGGAATTCGTATGACCACGTTTAAACAAATTTTATTAGGCGGCATCGCCTTTTCTGCGGCTATCGTTTTTACAGCTATGGCTGATTCACATCCTCACGGAAAAAAATCTGAGTCAGAAACGAAGGTAGAGAAAACGCCTGAACCGATGTTAAAGCCGAAATCGATGATAAAAACAGCAACGGCTAAGCTTGCGGTTAAAAAAGTGGACAAAAAAACAAAGTCAAGTGATGCAGAGAAAGCCACTGAAGACGACGAAAAATGGGATGTGATGAACCCACCCGGAGAAAAGCAGGAGATTGATATCAATGTCGATCAAGGCACATGGATGAGCTTGGATGTGTCTCCTGATGGAAAGACATTAGCCTTTGATTTGTTAGGCGATATTTACACCATGCCGA
The DNA here is from genome assembly GCA_964576765.1 of uncultured Hellea sp. Classification (GTDB taxonomy): domain Bacteria; phylum Pseudomonadota; class Alphaproteobacteria; order Caulobacterales; family Maricaulaceae; genus Hellea. The sequence goes on along the minus strand of CAZNWH010000035.1, from coordinate 16,563 downwards.
TAACAGGCGGCAAAGCGACCAATATTGCGAGCGGTCTGGCGTGGGAAATGCAGCCGCGTTTCTCACCCGATGGTACCCGCATTGCTTTTACCTCGGATCGCGGGGGCGGTGATAATATCTGGACAATGGATATTGACGGTGAAAACAAAAAACAAGTCACCAAGGAGACCTTTCGCCTCTTAAATAACCCGACATGGTCACCCGATGGCCAGTTTATTGCGGCGCGTAAACATTTTACCACATCGCGCTCTTTGGGCGTCGGAGAAATATGGCTTTACCACACAAGCGGCGGATCTGGGGTGCAGCTCGTTAAAAAACCTTCGGAAGCCCATCAAAAAGAACTGGGCGAGCCTATGTTCTCTGCGGACGGTCAATATATCTACTATAGCCAAAACATAACGCCGGGGCCCATATTTGAATATGCGCAGGACTCCAATTCAGAACTTTTCCAAATCAAACGCTATGATATGGAAACAGGCGAGATTGATACAGCAGCCGGTGGGGCTGGCGGGGCAGTACGTCCGGCTCCATCACCTGATGGAAAATATCTAGCATTCGTCAAACGGGTCCGCGCAAAATCAATGCTTTTCCTCAAAGACTTGGAAAGCGGTGCAGAACGGATGATCTTCGATCATCTGGATCAGGACATGCAGGAAACTTGGGGTGTTCAAGGTATGTACCCGAATATGGATTGGAGCCCGGATTCCAAAACGATATATTTTTGGGCAAAAGGCCTCATCCATTCCGTGGATATTGCAGATGACAATGTCGCCCACATTGATTTCAAAGTGAAAGACACCCGAACCGTCATGAAAGCTCCGCGCCCCAGTGTTGAAGTTGCACCAGAAGAGTTTAATATAAAAATGACGCGTTTTGTTCAGGTCTCACCAGATGGTAAAAATGTCGTTTTTGAAAGTCTTGGAAAACTTTACATTAAAAATTTAAAATCAAATAAAGTCAGTCACTTAACTAAACTTCCTGAAGCTGTTCGTGAACTTTACCCAAGCTGGTCGCGCGACTCTAAATCCGTTCTTTTCACAACATGGTCCGATAGTGACCTCGGCGCAATACATTCTATTGATGTCGCCTCGAAAGCTATAATCACACATACGAAGAAACCCGGCCATTATAAACGTCCGACCTTCTCCCCCAGCGGTGATTTCATCACATATGAAAAAGGGTCTGGCGGCTTTTTGACGGCTCCGGAATGGTCTGCTGGCACAGGTATTTATGTCCATGCTATGGGCTCTGACGACCCCCTTCTCATTAGTAAGTCAGGTAGTAACCCACATTTTGGCGAAGATGATCTGCGTGTATTTTTTACAAAAACGATTGATAAGAAAGCCACACTTGTTTCTACCGATCTCTTGGGCGGTCATGAACGTAAACATGCATCTTCTATAATGGCACAGAGCTATCACATCTCTCCGGATGGAAAAATGATAGCCTTTAGAGAGAACTATAATCTTTATGTCATGCCGGCCTTAAAGGGGCCTCAAAATATCGCAGCAGAGATGAAAGCCAAAGATTTACCTGTGACTAAAGTTAGTCACGGCGGCGCGACATACCCGAGCTGGACGTCAGATAATCACCTGAATTGGGCCCTCGGTCCCACCCTATTCTCGGTTGATGTCAATGATGTTAGGGATGAAGATTTTGAAAGTCCCAAAGACGGCATAGATTTGTCCTATAAAGTCAAGGCGGATAAATACTCGGAAAAAACTCTTCTCATAAATGCCCGTATCATTACGATGTCAAACAAAGACGGAGGCGTAATTGAAAATGGCCTGATTTGGATTGACGGAGATCGCATTTCTAAAATTGGAGATATGCCGGCCGACGTTGAAGATGTCATGAACTTAGGAGATAAGCTAAATATTATTGACCTCGACGGAAAAACAATCGTTCCAGGTTTCATCGAAGCCCATTACCATGGGGCACAAGGCACGGATGAGCTTATCCCCCAACAAAACTGGAGAACTTTAGCAACACTCGCCCTGGGCGTTACAACAGTCTTTGACCCCTCCAACCGAGCAAGTGAAATTTTTACGGCCGGAGAAATGCAGCGCGCCGGAAAATTACTGGCCCCGCGAACCTATTCCACAGGCGAAGTCATATATGGGGCTAAAGCCCCTGGATTTTTCGCCAGTATTGAAACAGAAGAGGATGCACAAGAACATGTGGCCCGCCTCAAAAATCAAGGGGCACACGGCGTTAAAAATTACAACCAACCCCGCCGAGACCAACGTCAACAGGTTGTCAAAGCCTCTCGGGATAATAATCTTATCTCTGCTGCCGAAGGCGGATCTTTATATCACATGGATATGAGCCTTATAGCTGACGGAAACACATCCCTAGAGCATAACCTTCCAGTTGCAGCTATTTATGATGATGTTGTGCAGATGTATAGCCAGACCAATGTGGCCTACACACCCACGCTATCTGTGACCTATGGCGGTGTACGCGGAGAGAATTATTACTATCAAGAGTCTAATGTGTGGGAACACCCCATCCTGTCCAAACATGTACCGCCTGCTGTATTGCAAGCGCGGTCTGTGCGCCGTCAAATGGTACCTGAAGAGGATTATGCGGATGCAGCCTCTGGCGCGATTTCAAAAGAGCTGATGGAAGCGGGTGTTTTGGTATCTATTGGAGGCCATGGCCAGCGTGAAGGGTTAGCGTCGCATTGGGAAATGTGGAGCTTTGCACGAGGCGGCATGAGCCCTGTTCAAGCCCTACGCACCGCCACTACAGAACCCGCAAAGCATCTGGGCTTTGATAAAGATATTGGCAGCCTAGAAGAAGGCAAGCTCGCAGACCTCGTTATCCTGTCCGATAATCCGCTTGATGACATTCGCAACACGGATAAAGTCGAACATGTCATGCTCGGAGGCCGCCTCTATGAAGCTGCAACGATGAATGAGGTACATACGGGTGATGCGAAAAGACTGCCTTATTGGTGGGAGTGAATCTACAAATCTTTAAACTGACTAAAACAACGAAAGAAAACGCGTATTTCACAATCACTAATCAATCGTCGCGATCTTGAGCGTATTGGTTGTTCCCGGGCGGCCAAAGGGGATACCCGCTGAAATCATAATCTTATCCCCTGTTTTTAAGCCTACGCGTTTGCTTTTGGCGACATCTTGAACACTTACCAGCATATCATCGAAACTCGTCGGGTCCTCGGTCACAATGGGCAGTACGCCCCAAGTCAGGGCTAAACGGCTGGCTGTAGATTGGCGCGGGCTCAGACAAATAATCCGGCAAGGTGGTCTTTCACGTGAAATCCGCTGAACCGTCGAGCCAGTTAATGTGTAACCTAAAACAGCTTTACAATTCAATGTTTCAACAATGCCTCTTACAGACTGACTAATCGCGTCTTCGGGCGTAGCTTCATGGGGGAGTTCGATTTGTTTAAAATATTTCCAAAACTCAGGATCAGACTCGGCTGCTCCAATAATGCGGTCCATAATCGCCACAGCCGTTGCCGGATGGCGTCCAACTGCTGTTTCTGCCGATAACATCACAGCATCGGCACCTTGATAAATCGCAGTCGCCACATCAGAGGCTTCAGCCCGTGTTGGCGTGGGCGAGTCAATCATGGATTCCAACATATGGGTGGCGACGATAACAGGTTTACCCATTGCGCGGGCCTTACGAATAATTTGGCGCTGAACGACAGGTACTTGCTCCAAAGGAAGCTCAACGCCCAAATCTCCACGTGCGACCATCGCTGCATCCGCCATGCGTAAAATACCATCAAGTTCCTCAACGGCAGATGGTTTTTCGATTTTGACAATAATTCCAGCCTTATCACCTATGATTTTTCGCGCATCGATAACGTCTTGTGCTTTTTGCACAAAAGATAAGGCGATATAATCAACCTTTTGGTTCAAGGCAAAGGCCATATCTTTTTCGTCTTTTGACGTCATGGCTGACATCGGCAAAACCGCGCCTATGACATTTATGCCCTTTTTGTTTTTAAGAATTCCGGGAACGTCAACGCGAGCCTTCATACGGTTTCCGTCATTTGATAAGATAGTGACCATTAATTTACCATCGTCAAATTTGAGAATATGGCCCGGCTCCATAGCGTCCATCAATTCTTGATGAGGCATGGATATGAGCCCATCTTTTCCAGGCTTATCACTTTTGATAACATCAACTGTCTCGCCATAGCGCAGCTCGATTTGTCCACCTTCAAACTCACCGCAACGCAGCTTAGGCCCTTGCATATCCGCAACAATCGTGATCGCATTGCCCGTGTCTTTTTGAATTTTACGAATAGCTTTGACAGAGCGTGCATGGTCTTCATGACTGCCGTGAGAAAAATTCAAGCGGAAGGCATCAACGCCGACATCATGAAGCAGCCTAAGCGTATCTGGCGCGGCGCTTGCAGGCCCGACTGTCGCTAAGATTTTGGCTGACCTATTTCGCATGATTTAACCCCTTAAAATCCAAATTGACTCTAAGGATAAATAGCGCAATCACAATAGGAATGACAGCGCTATCATATGTTTAATTTTAAGCCGAATAATTAGCAGCGGGATGCTGGTAATTTCAAGCTATCACCAATTTTGATACCGAAATTAGAATTCAGTCCGTTTATAGATTGTATATCGGTGACACTAACACAATTACGGCGGGCCAAGGAATAGACTGTATCCCCGCCTCTGACTAAATGCGAGCTATATGCTGAGTTACCTGATATACGCGTTTCAGAAAATTCTGGCGTCTTAAAGGCGCTGGCCGAGACGACATTGTCTGAATAGTCATAATTAACCTGCCGCGCGCCCGACACGGTAGCAGGGGTGGCTGCGGAACTAATAACTTGTGGGGCTTCTAGAATACGCGATGTTTCAACAATGCGAGGGGCCTCGGCAACCGCAGTTGGCACAGGCTGGCTTATCACTTGTGATTGAAGAACTTGAAATCCAGGTGTTCCCTCATCTGAAATTGCCTGAAATTGCGTATCGGTCGGAGCCTGATACTCAATATGCGGTGATTGATACACCACGCGGCTTTGATCGTTAGACGCATATGTATGTGTCGCCGGAACTTGATAAGATGTCGGCGAGCTTACAGTAGATGTATATGTCGGCGCTGAGGCTTGTTGAACTGAATTCACAGGTGCCTGATATCCTTCACGTATAAAGGTTTGCGGGTCACAATTGACGGTCTTGTCACCAATGCCATAACCCGTAGCGCCACCAAGGCCTGCTCCAACAACTGTGCCTGTTGTTCCACCGATAAGCTCTTTGCCGGCCCAAGCTCCGAGTGAACCGCCAACAGCCGCTCCTATAAGTTCATGATTTTTCTCTCGCCGTAAACATTCTTGATCTACACGTGAATAAGTTCCTGAAGCGGAAGAAGATGCTGAGGCATAGGTTGTCGTTGCGCCGTGATAGCTAACCGGCGCAGCCTGCACAGTAGACGTTGCAGCCGATGCATAAGTCGTCGTCGGCGTTGCTGCTTTATATTTTGTCGAATATGCGTAATTCGGGTTTTCTTGATGCGTTGCACAAGCTGCAAGCAAAGATAGTGATGCACCCAATGTAAGCCATAATTTAGCAGGCATATTAAACTCCCATGTTTATAAAACAAACTAAGATAAATATGGCTAATTTTTCCTTAACCGATTCGTTTTTAATAAAGCAGCGCCTTTTCTTGACGTAACAGGTGCACACGCTAAATAAGGACGAAATATCTATTATTTGGGACTTAATCGATGAACATCACAACCAAACCTGTTGAATATAAAGACGGCAAGCAAAATTGCATTGGATATATGGCATGGGATGAAACTTTTGCAGACCCCAAACCTTGCGTTCTGATCAATCATGCTTGGAGCGGACTTGATAATTTTGCCCAAGGCGCAGCAGTTCAGATGGCCGCATTGGGATATGTAGGTTTTTGTCTCGACAATTATGGTGATGGCGTGCTTCCCGAAACTGTCGAAGAAAAACAGGGTTTGATGATGCCGCTCAAAGATGATCGCAAAGCCCTTCTTAAACGCCTCAAAGCCGGCATGAAGGCGGCGGCTGATCTGCCTGAAGTCGACGGAAAGGCTATGGCGGCTATGGGGTTTTGTTTTGGTGGTCTATGCACATTAGACATGGCCCGAGCCGGACTTGATCTAAAAGCCGCAATAAGTTTTCATGGCTTGTTGGACGCTCCTGACTATCCAACCAAAAAGATTAAACCAAAAGTTCTGATTGCTCATGGTTGGGACGACCCCATGGCCCCGCCGGAGCACGTTGTTGAAATCGGTAAGGAAATGGCCAAAGCCAAATGTGATTGGCAGCTTCATGCTTATGGGCAAACCACTCACGCTTTTATGGTACCCGGCGTAGATAGCGGCGATGGCACCCTTAAACACAACCCCGATAGCGAACGCCGCGCTTGGAATGCTACCGTAGATCTCTTGGCACAAGTCTTTGACCAACATGGGGTTAGCTAACAACTTCTATGAAAGTGATTACAACTCAAGCCGAATTAGAGAGCTTTTGCGCGGCGGCTTCAAAAAAACCTTTTATCTGTGTCGATACAGAATTTATGCGCGAGAGCACATTTTACTCTATTCTGTGCCTGATTCAGGCGGCCACTGATGACGATGAAGCCATTATAGATCCACTTGCAAAAGGCCTCGATCTCTCCCCGTTCAATACTTTATTGCTTGATGTGAAAATTGTGAAAGTTCTTCATGCCGCGCGTCAGGACATGGAGATATTTTATACACTCTGCGATAACGTTCCCAAAAACATATTCGACACACAGATCGCCGCCATGGCGTTAGGCTTTGGCGATAGTGTTGGATATGGCGCCCTCGTCAAAGGACGGCTGGACATTAATCTTGATAAAGGCGCAAGATTTACTGATTGGTCAAGACGACCTTTATCTGAGAAACAACTTTCCTACGCCCTTGCTGACGTCACCCATTTACGCGATCTTTATCCTGGTATCATTCAAGAGCTTGAATCAAAAGGCAGGATGGAATGGGTCATAGAAGAAATGGCGCCGCAGATGGAAGAAAAACTTTATACATTTGAACCTGAAATGGCATGGGAGCGTTTAAAAATACGCAACCCACGTAAGCCTTATTTGGCCGTCTTAAAAGCCGCCGCGGCTTGGCGAGAACGCGAAGCTATTTCTAAAAACGTTCCAAGGCGGCGAGTTTTAAAAGATGATGCGCTATATGATCTCGCACAACAAAAACCAAAAGATTTAGCTGCTCTTGCCAAACTTCGCGGCATTCCTAGGGGCTTTGAAAAATCCAGAAGCGCCAAGGCTTTAATTGAGTCCCTTAATGCCGCTCTGGATAATGCTGATGATTACGCTCCGCATATTCCTAAAGCCAAGCATATGCCTCCCAATCTTGGCCCTACAATTGAAATGCTCAAAACGCTTTTGCGGTTAAAAACAGAATATGTGGATATTGCCCCGCGCATGGTTGCCAATAATGCCGATATTGAACAACTCGCTGCCTTCGGCCCCAAAGCCAATATTGCTGCCCTTAAAGGATGGAGAAAAAAGATTTTCGGAGAGGACGCTCTACAACTGCTCGATGGGAAAATCGCGCTTCGCCTCGAAGGCCGCGAAGTTGTGGCTGAAAGCCTTCAATGAAGAGGAGCTTCACTTACGCCCCGCCCCAATCACCTCTTTCTTACATTTATGTCGATGACGACATTATTATCGTGGATAAACCTTCGGGTCTATTAAGCGTTCCGGGAAAAACTGAGCCTGACTGTCTCGAAGCCCGTATTAAAGTAGATTATCCAAACGCTTTAACAATTCACCGTCTTGATATGGCTACATCAGGCGTCATGGTCTTCGCACGCAATTCAGCGGCCCAACGCCATATTGGTCTTCAATTTGAAAAACGTATGACTGAAAAAACCTATATCGCCTGCGTTTATGGCCATATGGCAGAAGAGACAGGCGAAATCGACCTGCCCCTCATTACAGATTGGCCCAATCGACCCATGCAAAAAATTTGTTACGATAATGGCAAGCCCTCCCAAACATATTGGCATGTTGTCGACATTGGAGATAAACATACACGGGTCATGCTTTATCCGAAAACTGGACGTTCACATCAATTGAGGGTTCATATGCTTGCGATAGGTCATCCAATCTTAGGAGATAGACTTTATGCTCCTGACGAAGCTTTCAACATGTCGAGCCGCTTACAACTTCACGCCCATAAACTTAAATTTCGTAAACCCACAGGTGGGGACTGGGTAGAATATGAAAGTCTCTGGTCTTTTTAAAGACCTCATGGTTTATAAAAATATTACTTTAGTTCCTTAACAGTAAAGGCTCTTGTTAAATCAACCTTTTGACTTTGTGCGGCTAAATCGAGAGCTCTCGTAATTCTGCGAAGAGACTCCACAGAACGATCCTGATATTTCAAAATATAAGTCACCACACCTGTTGTCACGGCGCGACCTCTATCCTCAAATAGCTTCCGCAAGATTGGCTCAAGAATCATATCGTCGTGATCGTTCAATACTGCCGTTGCTACATTTAATAATCGAGACTTCAGATCAGGCATAGCTATGCCCCATTCTCCTGGGCTGAGATAGGATGATAATAAAACATACTGCCCCTCTTCGTTTAATGCTCGATTGACGAGAGTAAATAATTTCGCTTCATCATAATCATGCGCATCGTCAATAAATGTTCCCCTGCTATCCTTTGCCCATGCTTGTCCTATATGTGTTTTTCCACTCCCTGCTGGCCCAATTAATAATAATATAGGCGCAGGCCAATCCCCCCAACTTCGGACTATAGTCACAGCATCTTTATTGCAGTTACTTAATATGAGATTATCAAAACTATGTTTGGGTTTTGGTGAGAGATCTAACGGGATCTGCAAGTGAGCACTCACGAGATCTAGAAACGGCCTGTTCGGGCAAGAACAACGCCTAAGCTAGGATCATTACGAACATCAACGCCTTTAAAAGCAAGTTCGTTTCTCAATCGTGTTATGTCGCCGCCATAGGTGATTGTCATAAGCGCGCCATCTTTAGAAAGAGCATCGAGCCGTGCATCCTGTATTTGGGCTGACCCGTTAATAGCTTCTTTGAGGCGCAACCATTCCCCATGCCCATCATAAAGAACAGATACAGCCATAGACACTGCATTTTCAGCCACGCTGACCGATGCTTGTTTCCAATCTGCCTCTAAAGACCCCACGACGTTATTGGCCAAATCTTGAAAATCAATTCCACTAACATATCCAAGCTCACGCTTTAATCCGGTATCCAAAGCAATATCAGTAATCTTTGCCCTAAAAGCTCCGGTATTTTGTGAAGATTGAGCGACAAGCACTTGATCAATACCGAAACGTCTCCCCAATCGCTTCAAAGCGGTTAAATCAAGACTATTCGCTTCGAGACTAGTTATAATTGAATCATCGCCCTGCCCGAATTGTACAGATTTTATCGGTGTTAAGGCGTGGCTATAACGCCCATCCTGCCAAACTATAGACCAAGGGTTTATATCCCAAAGAGGCTCATTATCCAATACCGGCACAATTAACCGCGTTCTTGCCTGCGTCGAGATCATATTCAAGCCATTTGCTCGCAAATATTTTTGAAGCTCAGTTGGATTGAAAGCCACCGTAATATCACCAAGATAACGGTTAGCAGAGCGTTTCTCATTTGCGATCTCTAGAGCCCGTATCATTTTAGCCGCTATATCTACTTCTATTGGCGGCAAAACCGCGCGTGAACGTTCGCTGTCTAAGGTCAATCTTTCAATTATCGCTTGGGCTGCTCGAGACTGTCCATCTTGAATGGCCAATGTTTGCGCCTCAATCGGAGAGGTGCCTGTAGCATCAACAGGGATGCCGACAACGGTAAAGGGGTCAGTAGCATGAGCAAAATTTGCCATGATTATAAAAAAAGCACATAAAAATGATGTCAAAACATATCTCATAATCTCGCGATAGCCCGCTTTCCATAATTTGCAAAGGGGTATAAGCGGTTGAACGCAGTTATTAGACTTGAAACTGCTCCAATTTTAAGGTTCTAAGCTCCCGACACCAATGAAAGATTTATTCATGACCAAAAATGGCCTTACTTACGCTGATGCTGGCGTCAATATTGATGAAGGTGATCGACTAATTGATCGCATAAAACCCCTTGTGAAAGCCACGAAACGCATCGGCGCTGACGGCTCTATAGGCGGGTTTGGCGGGGCCTTTGATTTAAAAGCCGCCGGCTTTAAAGACCCAGTTTTGATATCCGGAACGGACGGTGTTGGAACAAAGTTACGTATTGCCATAGATACAGGTATTCTCAACACCGTAGGTATCGACCTTGTTGCTATGTGCGTTAATGATGTGTTGGCTAATGGAGCGGAACCCCTCTTCTTTTTAGATTATTTTGCAACGGGGCATTTAGAGACTGATAAAGCCGTCGCTGTGGTTGAAGGTATAGCTGAAGGATGCAGACAATCCGGCGCTGCTCTTATCGGCGGCGAAACGGCAGAAATGCCCGGTATGTATGAAGATGGAGATTTTGATCTCGCCGGTTTTGTCGTTGGAGCCGTTGAACGCGATAATATGCTACCACGTCATGATGATATGGAAGCTGGCGACCCGCTTATCGGCATAGCCTCAAGCGGGCCACACTCAAACGGATATTCCCTCATTCGCAAGATTGTTGAGATATCTGGATTATCATGGGACTCGCCCTCTCCTTTTTCTGAAGGCCAAACACTGGGCGAGGCTCTGATTACGCCCACTAAAATATATATTCATTCAGTCTTACCTCTAATACGGCAAGGACTTGTGACCGGATTAGCCCATATTACAGGCGGAGGCTTGACCGAAAACACGCCGCGCATGCTCCCTAAATCTCTCAAAGCTGACATTGATTTGTCCGCATGGGAGAGAGCTGATGTTTTCAATTGGCTTCAAAAAGCCGGAGGTGTTGTCGAAGCTGAAATGCAGCGCGCCTTTAATTGCGGCATCGGGATGGTTCTCGCGGTGAAACCGGGAGCTATGACAGACGTGCTCGAAAAGCTTACTGCCTCCGGTGAAACGGCTTGGGTGATCGGCCAACTCAGTGATGCGTAGAATCAAAACAGCCGTTCTAATTTCAGGCCGCGGTTCGAATATGGTTTCCCTTGTGGAGGCTTCAAAACAAAAATCATATCCTGCAGAAATTACGCTTGTTATCTCAAATATCCCCGACGCCCCCGGACTCTCTAAAGCTCGCGCCTTAGGGGTTATGGCTATGGCGATTGACCACAAATCCTTCCCTAATCGCAAAGCCTTTGACATTGCCCTCAACAATGTTTTGCAAGAGGCAGGCATTGAACTTGTCTGTTGTGCGGGCTTTATGCGTATTTTAGCACCCGAATTCACATCAATATGGGAAGGAAAGCTCCTCAATATACACCCCTCGCTATTACCTAAATATAAAGGCCTAAACACACATCAACGCGCCCTTGATGCAGGGGATGAAGAACATGGCTGTACTATTCATTATGTAACTCAAGAGCTGGATTCTGGTGACACCATTCTCCAAAGGAGAATACAAATCTTGGAAAACGACACAGCCGAGACTCTTGCCAAGAGACTTTTGCCCATTGAGTTAGACGCTTACCCTACAGCACTAAAAATGGTCGCTTCACATCAGGTTAGAAAATATTAACCTTATTTCTAATTAAATCAGATTAGTCCTTTATTAAGAATGTTCTCTAAATTCTTTTAAGCCTGTTTTATCTATAAGTCCCATTGGAAGTAATTTATTACGTCTTAGATTGGGATAGATGAGATGACCTTAATAAGAAAACGGGATAGTATTCTTAACCGTCTTAAACGCGATGAAAGCGGTACGATGGCGATAGCTTGGGCTCTAAGCATGGCAATTATGCTCGGAGCAATGGGCGCTGCAGTTGACATCGCATTTTTGTCGGCAGCAAAAAACAGAGCTCAATCAATTACGGATACAACAGCACTCGCTGCCGCAATTTACGTACGAGATAATGAAATCGTTCCTGAAAACCGTGAGGACGGCTTAATTGGCCTCTATTCAGCTGATGAATTGGGATATGACTTTCGTGATTGGGTCATTGATGGTGCGAGTGGCGTTAATATTAATGTAACTTATGACCTAATTAATCGGGAAGCCGTCGTCCGCACCACTGGAAAAACCCGTCCTTGGTTGATGCAAGTTTTTGGTCACAATGAATTAAATTTTGATGCAGAGACTGTTGTCAAATTTCTTGAAAGAGATGTTCAAGACCCAGCTAGTATAGTTTTAGTTTTGGATAACTCTGGCTCAATGTTTTTCGACGATAATCCGCTTGATAGCGACGGAAATAGACCCGCTGGTACCCAGCGGCGCATTGATGGTTTAACCTCAAGTGCCAATAATTTCATGGATTACCTTGATGAAACAGTTGGCATTCAGGATGGGGTTGATGAAACCAGAACCTTAAGAACTGGAATGATGGCCTTTGCTGGGGATATAATTTCAGCAAGAACCGTTCCGATGCAATGGGGAACAATCTCCGAGACCGCTATTAATAGCATGGTTCCAAGGGGGAGAACAAATTCTGCACCACCTCTACGAGACGCTGATAGATGGCTCAACATCAATGAGCCGCCAATCCATGAAGCCGAAAATCCCGGCAAAACTCCGCTTAAGTATATTGTATTAATGACAGATGGCAGGAATACTGTGGGAACTGAAGAATGGGTTGCTCGGGCTGGAACCGAAAACTACAGGCGCTTTGTCACGGGACGCCCATCCCCTGAGGGTTTAACCGGAGAAGAACCCGGCTCTGAACCAACGCCTTCACGTGAACTCGTTTCCCGTGGCAAATGTAGCAATACTGGTACTTATCAAGCAAAATGCTATAGAAATGGAAAATTGAGGTCAACCGAGGGAATATTCAGCTCTCACCCGGGAAATTACGAATCAACATTTACCAATGGAAGAGGCAGGGTAAGACCAGTCTTTTGTCGCGGTGAAGAAATAAGGGCCTGTACAGCCAATGAATTTAGAACGACATGGTCGGGCTATGAGTATCATGTCGGCGAAACCCCGCCAGATGGGGGCGCAGGTTGGGAAGAAGGCGAATTTGACATCACATCAAATATCGAGACCCGCGAACATTGCGATAGTCTACATGCGGATGGTGTAGAAATATATTCTATAGCTTATGCATTGTCTCCTGGTCTCTACAGAGTCAACGATTTTAGAAGCAACCCTGATGATACACGTGAAACAACAGTAGAAAACAGTAATAGGGCTCGAGCAATATTACAATATTGTGCCAGTAAATCAGAAAACTTTATCACTGCTGATAATGCAGATGCCTTGGAGTCAGCCTTTGATAGAATAGGTAATACAATAGTCAATGAGATCATTCGTATTGATTCATGATTGCAATTAAACATTAAAGAAAAGACCGGGTAAAAGCTCGGCCTTTTCTTTATCTGAATTTATGATCTACCCAACAATTTCATCTTCACTAAAGAAGAACGGGATTTCTTCTGAGGCTGTTTCCGGCGCGTCTGACCCGTGAACCGTATTAGCGTCAATGCTCTGTGCGAACTCTGCGCGGATTGTTCCTGCATCAGCTTCAGCCGGGTTTGTGGCGCCCATGACTTTACGGTATTCAGCAATCGCATTTTCACCTTCCAGAACCTGTACAACAACAGGGCCGGATGTCATGAATTTTACAAGGTCGTTGTAAAAAGGACGTTCTTTATGTACGGCGTAAAAACCTCCCGCTTGCTCTTGTGTCAACTGAAGACGTTTTTGAGCTATAATGCGAAGTCCTGCCTCCTCTATTTTTGCATTGACCTTACCCGTAATATTACGCGCCGTGGCGTCGGGTTTGATAATTGAAAATGTACGCTGAACAGCCATGGAAAGCTCCTATTAGTGGCATTTGAGTCAAATTTTGCACCCGATACCCACCGATTGACTATATGTAAAGGACTGTTAGTCAACTCCCGTGCTTCATATCAATGATTTAACATACCGTATAGAGGGACGCCCTCTCTTCATGCAAGCCACGCTTGCCATATCTAAAGGTCATAAAGTCGGACTAGTCGGACGAAATGGCACTGGGAAATCGACATTATTTAACCTTATTAAGGGCGATATATCTCCGGATGATGGAGAGATTAATCTTCGTAAGAACATGCGCCTTGGGGCCGTCGACCAAGAAGTTCCAAGTGGTCCGCAAAGCCTCATGGCGACTGTTTTGGCCGCAGATATTGAACGCTCTAACTTGTTGGAAGAGGCCGAAACGGCGAGTGATCCAGATCGTATTGCTGCTATTCATACACGGTTAGCCGATATTGATGCCTATTCTGCTGAAGCCCGCGCTGGTTCTATTCTTTCAGGCTTAGGGTTTTCGGGCACAGATCAGCAAAAACCCTGCTCTGACTTTTCAGGCGGTTGGCGTATGCGCGTTGCCCTCGCCGCTATGCTATTTGCCAAACCTGACATGTTACTACTCGATGAGCCGACAAATTACCTTGATATAGAAGGTGCAGTCTGGCTCGAAGCTCATATCCGTACATATCCCGGAACGGCTTTTATCATTTCCCATGACCGTGATTTTCTCAACAAGGCTGTCACCCATATCGCCCATCTTAGAGAAGGTAAGCTCTTTAGCTACAGCGGGGGATATGATCGATTTGAAGCCACACTAGCTGAGCAAAACCGGCTCAATATGGCGCTTCTTGGTAAACAGGAGGATGAGCGCCGAAGATTAGAGGCCTTCGTCACGCGTTTTAAAGCCAAAGCCAGTAAAGCTAAACAAGCCCAATCTCGGGTTAAACGACTTGAGAAAATGCGTCCCGTCGCTACCATTATAAGCGACCCCATAGCCCCTATTAATCTGCCCGGTCCAGAGAGACAGCTCAACCCGCCGATCATCCGTTTTGACGACGTGAAATTGGGATATATGGAAGATATCACAATACTCAAAAACCTTAATCAGCGTATTGATCCCGATGACCGTATCGGAATTTTAGGCAAAAACGGCGAAGGCAAGTCAACCTTGGCTAAAGCGGTTATAGGCGAGCTAACCCCACAAGACGGTTTTATAAAGCGTCATAAAAAACTCCGTATTGGCTATTTTGCACAGCATCAAATCGATGCTCTTAATCCACTTCAATCGGCTTATGATCATATTGTCGAGCTTATGCCCGAGGCCACAGAAGCTCAAAGACGAGCACGATTAGCCGCCTTTGGACTGGGCGTTAAAAACGCAGAAACGCCTGCTGGCGACCTTTCTGGCGGAGAAAAAGCCCGCCTGCTCTTTTCATTGGTTGGATTTCACAAGCCGCATCTGCTTATTCTCGATGAACCTGCCAATCACCTAGATATTGACAGCCGCGCAGAACTCATCAAATCACTTAATGCTTATGAGGGTGCAATTCTGATTATTTCACATGACAGGAATTTATTGGAAGCTGTTGTCGACCGGCTCTGGTTGGTCGATAAAGGGACGGTTTCCACCTATGAGGGATCGCTAGAAGATTATAGAAATTTCCAACTAGAAAAACAAAAAAGCCCTAAAAAACAAAATCTTAAATCAGGCAATGAACGTAAAAATGCACGGAAAGAAATGGCGGCTGCCAGACAACGGCTAGCCCCATTAAAAAAGCTTTCAAATGAATTGGAAATTGAAATTCAAAATAATCAAACACATCTAAAAAAGATTGATGCTGAACTAGCGCTTGCTGACTTATTTACTAAAGCCCCTGATAAGGCTGTGAAACTCGGGCAGTCCAGAGCCCAGATATCGAAGCAAATTGAAATCTTAGAGATCAAATGGTTAGAAGTTTTGGAAACTTATGAAAACGCCAAGAAAGTCGAAGGGTTAGATTGATGAACCTATTCACACCTGACTTCTTGAACATAACCCTCACGGTCTAACTCAATCGTCAGACGATCTTCATTTATAGGACCTAATTGTAAACGGTCTGTAATTGTTCTAATTGAAGAAGCATAAAGAACTTGATCCGGTAAAAAATCTCGCACTTCGACAAAAGGCGATTCTTCATAGAAGGTGTCATCTTCTGCATAATCAAAATCTTCAAGGAACGATGGTTTTAAGACACGTTTTCGGCCAGGCAGACCCGGAATAAATATGGCCCCTTCGTGACGTCCAACCAATCCTCTATAAAGTTGAGACCGGCACGCATCAACAGGAGGAATTCGAGGCGTCGGTGCCGGATTTAGGTATTCAGGCCTAACATATTGCCCCTGCCCCGGTCTTGGTTGGTAGGCCGGAAAATTGGGATACCCCACACCCTGTGTTGGAACGCAAGCCGTTAACAGACCTAAAATCAATGTGAGCACTAAGAGACGAATCATATGCGCACTCTAGCAGAATTTATTTATGAACCGTTAGGAACTTAAAACCATCCTCTTCAGTCGGTTAATATGCATCGAACCAACACATTTGGCTCCGCGCCTTAACTAAAAGCGCAGAGTAATTTTTTAGAGATAGAGCTTCAATGCTAATCAAGGCGGTTTGGACATTCCATCCCCGCCAAAGCTAGGGCTATGCCCC
>CAZNWH010000034.1:0-20890 GCA_964576765.1 uncultured Hellea sp. | reverse complement strand
AACCTTGTCTGTTCATCCTGTTTTCGATCAAATCATCGACGACTTCAGGCTCGGCGAGTGTCGAAATATCTCCCAAATTATCAAAACTATCCTCAGCGATTTTGCGTAAAATACGACGCATGATTTTACCCGAACGGGTTTTGGGCAGGCCCGGGGCGAATTGAATAAGATCCGGCGTAGCGATGGGGCCGATTTCAGAGCGTACATGTTTGACGAGATCTTTACGAAGCGCGTCTGTAATATCTGTCCCTGCCGTGCAGGTCACATAGGCGTAAATACCCTGTCCTTTAATATCATGTGGATAGCCGACAACAGCGGCTTCGGCAACAGCGTCATGGCTAACAAGCGCGGACTCGACCTCAGCCGTGCCCATACGGTGCCCCGATACATTTATCACATCATCCACACGGCCCGTAATCCAGTAAAATCCATCCTTGTCGCGTTTACAGCCATCACCTGTAAAATAATTTCCAGGATAAGTAGAGAAATAAGTGTCGATAAAGCGCTGATGATCGCCGTAAACCGTGCGCATCTGCCCCGGCCACGAGCCTTTGATAATCAGGTTACCTTCAGCTTCACCTTTTAGCTCTTTACCATCGGCGTCGACTAAGGCGGGCTCGACACCAAAAAAAGGGTGACTCCCTGCGCCCGGTTTCATGTCTGTAGTCCCCGGTAGTGGAACGATCATTGCTCCGCCTGTTTCAGTTTGCCACCATGTATCGACTATAGGACAACGCCCCTCACCCACAACATGGAAATACCATTCCCAGGCTT
This sequence comes from uncultured Hellea sp., assembly GCA_964576765.1. Classification (GTDB taxonomy): domain Bacteria; phylum Pseudomonadota; class Alphaproteobacteria; order Caulobacterales; family Maricaulaceae; genus Hellea. The sequence goes on along the minus strand of CAZNWH010000034.1, from coordinate 20,116 downwards.
CGGGGTTAATCGGCTCTCCCACAGTACCGAGAATGCGTAAGGTTGAGCGATCTGTGGCTTGTACAAAACTTTCCCCTTCACGCATAAGCGCGCGGATAGCCGTAGGGGCCGTATAAAAAAGTGTAACTTTATGCTTATCCACCACATTCCAGAAACGCGAAGCGTCCGGATAAGTCGGTACGCCTTCAAACATAACTGTTGTCGCGCCATTGGCGAGCGGGCCATAAACGATGTAAGTGTGACCTGTGACCCAGCCGACATCCGCCCCGCACCAATAAACGTCGTCATCCTTAAGGTCGAAAACATATTCATGGGTCATTGAGGCCCAAACCAGATATCCTCCAGTCGTATGCAGTACACCTTTGGGCTTTCCGGTCGAACCTGAGGTGTAAAGAATAAAAAGCGGATCTTCAGCGCTCATCGGTTCGGGTGGGCAATCATCAGATACAGTTTGGACCGCTTCATCCAGCCAGATATCACGTCCAGCTATCATGTTCACATTACCTTTTGTATGACGCACAGTGAGAACTGTTTTGACAGGAGCACCCGCTTTAGCTGCAATCTCGCAAGCTTCGTCGCAATTGTCTTTGAGTGGGATTTTTTTCGTTCCACGCAGACCTTCATCGGCGGTAATCACAAATGTGCTATCGCAATCTGTAATCCGCCCTGCTAGCGCGTCAGGACTAAAGCCGCCAAAGACAACACTATGTACCGCGCCGATACGCGCGCAGGCCAGCATAGCAAAGGCCGCCTCTAATATCATTGGCATGTATATCGTAACGCGGTCGCCCTTTTTGACACCATGGGCTTTCATGACATTGGCAAATATGCAGACCTCACGGTGAAGCTCTGTATAAGTCAAGGTTTTGGTTGCGCCGGGACTGTCACCTTCCCAAATGATCGCTGCTTTAGCCCCACGTGTTTTAAGGTGCCTGTCGAGGCAATTTGAGGTTACATTTAAAACCCCATCTTCATACCATTTGACGGATAAGTTAGATTTGTCCCAGCTAACATTTTTGACTTTTGTGTAGGGTGTCATCCAGTCAAGGCGCTGGCCGTGATGCCCCCAAAACGCCTCAGGGTCGGCTATAGAGGACGCATACATGGACGCATATTTTGCGGGCGATAAATTTGAATAGGCTGCAAAAGCAGAAGGCACTTTATATTGTAGGGTCTCTTGTGACATTAGGCACGCATCCTTTTAAAGCTTTGATAGACTTAACTCAGATTATTATATCTCATAGTTAAGCTCATCTGGCATTATTTTTTTAAATATTTCTCAAAGTCTTCTGGGGTGTTGATGTTCTGAAATAACTTCTCATCAGACCAGTACACGTGTCTGGCCTCACAGGTTTTAGCCATCAGTTTTAAGGATAAAGATTCATCAAAGTTTAGATTGATAAAGGCTTTGGATAAACCATCCATTCGCCACCAGGCAAAGGTTTGGTGCATTCCAGTTTCGTTAGACGCAATTGCGCTTCTCTCACCGTAAAGACGTTCACAGAGGTTTAAAGGAAAGTTCGGTCCGTCTACAGGAACAGTGAAAAAACCTTCCGTCTGGTCTAAGCTTTTGAGCATCATCCATATAGAATATAACGCTCCCACAGGGCCATTAGGGGCATCATGTATATCAGGAATAATAGTTAAGTCTAAACCATAATCGTTTGGACCCGAAACCAAAACACCATTAGCTTGAATTTTAAGCCTTGAATAAACACGGTCAATCAATCTCTCTGAGCCTATATCGAGCAAGGCTTTATCACGGCCCATACGCCTACTTTCCCCACCTGACAGAATGACAGCTATCATACTCCCTACACATCCTTCCGAATTATTACTTATTTACTCTTGAGCTGATTAACTAATAAGCAAATTATCTTAAATTCCTAGACAGATATAGCCTCACGAGGGCATAGAGTTTTCATGTCGAAATTCTATACGCCCCGTACAGCAACTGCTGTCATTATCGCTAATATGGTGGGAACGGGTGTCTTTACATCTCTCGGCTTTCAAGTTGCTGATATTCAATCTGTTTTTGCCCTTATGATGCTGTGGATAATAGGCGGAGTAGCGGCTCTTTGCGGTGCAGCAACCTATGCAGAACTTGGAGCAGCTCTTCCCCGTTCAGGTGGCGAGTATAATTTTTTGGGACGGATATATCATCCTGTTGCAGGGTTTATATCAGGTTGGGTTTCTACGGTTATCGGTTTTGCTGCTCCCATAGCGGCGGTATCACTCGCTTTTGGAAAATATACAACAGCCGCCATACCCGGCACATACGGTCCTTGGGTTCAAAAAGCCTTGGCTTGCGGATTAGTTATCCTTGTAACCATCGTTCATGGACGCAACCGTAAAGCCAGCGGCCAATTTCAATTTGGTTTTACAGCGATGAAAGTTATCCTCATATTATTGTTCTGTATGGCAGGGTTTATACTACTTAAAAATCCACAACCCATATCCCCACTACCACAAGCAGGTGATTGGGATGTTTTAACCAGCGGTGCCTTTGGTGTAGCCCTGATTTATGTGTCCTATGCCTATACAGGATGGAATGCAGCGACATATATAACAGGCGAACTGGAGAACCCGCAAAGAGACCTGCCTCGCATTTTATTATTCGGCACAGGTCTTGTGATGCTTCTTTATGTTCTCCTCAATTATGTTTTCTTATATGCCGCGCCCATGGCGGAACTCGAAGAACAAATCGAAATCGGTTATATAGCTGCATCACATATTTTTGGAGACACTGGCGGAAGACTTGCGGGGGGGATGCTCTCGCTTCTCTTAATTTCCACCGTCAGCGCTATGACACTTGCAGGTCCAAGAGCGCTTCAAGCCATTGGAGAAGATTTCAAGGCTTTAAGTTTTCTTGGGAGAGTCAATAAAGATGACATACCAAGAAACGCTATCTATTTCCAATCCACTATCGCTCTGATTTATATTTTAACATCAAGCTTTAAAACAATCGTTGTCTTTGCCGGAGCTATGTTGGCTTTTAACAGCTTTCTCGCCATATTAGGCGTTTTTGTTCTACGCTATAGAGAGCCGGATTTACCACGCCCTTATAAAACATGGGGTTACCCCATAGTCCCATTAATCTACTTAACAATCACTGCCTTTATGCTTGGGTTTGTTGTCATTAATGAGCCGCACAAAGCTATATTTGGCCTCTGCGTCATTACTTTTGGTGTTGTGTTTTATCTTTTTTCTACAAAGCTCAGCGACTAAAAGGAACGATAAGACCTTCTCGGACAGTTAAGACACGATCCATATATTGAGTGAGCTGCATATTATGGGTCGCTACAAGTGCTGACACGCCTTCAAGCCGCGTGAGATCAAATAGACTTTGAAACACATTTCCCGAAGTGGCAGGGTCAAGGTTTCCCGTAGGTTCATCAGCCAATAGGACTTGCGGTTTATTGGCAATGGCTCGTGCGATGGCGACGCGTTGCTGTTCCCCGCCAGACATTTGACTGGGTTTATGATGCCCCCGATCAGCCAATCCCATTATCCCTATTAGCCGGTTAGCTTCTGCTTGGGCGTCTTTGTGAGACTTACCAGCAATCATTTGCGGAATAGCAACATTATCAATAGCTGAGAATTCTTTTTGCAAATGATGAAATTGATACACAACTCCTATAGTTTCGCGGCGGATAGCTGTGCGTTCATCATCAGGGAGTTTTAAACACTCACGCCCGTTGATATAAACCTCACCTGCATTAGGTTTTTCCAGCAGACCTGCAGCATGTAAAAGTGTTGATTTTCCAGATCCTGAAGGGCCAATTAACCCAACCATTTCACCCGGATATATGTCGATATCCGCGCCAGTTAAGACATTTAGTATTTTCGGCCCTGATTGATAGGAGCGGTGTAAATTACGAACAGAGAGAATAGGACGCTTACTCATTATCCTACTCATATCTCAGGGCATCAACAGGATCAACTTTTGAGGCGGTTAATGCTGGAAAGAATGTTGCTGCCGCAGAAATAAGAAAGCCCCAAAAGGCTACGCCGAAGACTTCGGACCAAACTATCTTTGCGGGAATGCCCCCAGACATACCATAAACATCGGCCGGAAAAAGTTCTGTACCAGTTATAGACTCGATAACCCATTGGACGCCGCCAATATTAAGGCAAAATAAAATACCAATAATGAGACCGGCGAATGTTCCCAATATTCCAACCATTGCTCCGCACATAAAAAATACTCGTAATATACCTCCGCGCGTAGCTCCAATGGTTCGCAAAATCGCAATGTCCTTGGATTTGTTTTTGACTAGCATGATCATGGATGCCAAGACCGGAAATGCCGCAATAATAACAACAATCATAAAGATAAACCGCATGGCAATTTGTTCAGTCCTTAAAGCAGTGGCGGTCGTCGCATTCCTATCTTTCCAAGTTGAAACAAAGACAGGTTCTTCTGAGGCTTTTGAAACTAAATCATGCATTTGATCCAATGCATCAGGATCTTCGAGCCTTAACTGAATTTCACCTGTAACTTCTCCTCCAGCAAATAATTGTGTGGTTTGGTTTAAATCCATATAAATATAAGTCTGGTCCGTCAGATATAATCCAACTTGGAAAATTGCACCTATAGTATAAACTTTTTTCACTGGGATAGGGCCTGTAATTGTTTGCCGTGTACGCGGGGAAAAAATCAATAACCTATCTCCAACTGTTAGTCCTAATCCATTGGCTAATACCGCCCCTACGGCAATTTGATTCTCAGCCCCTCGACCTTGACCGAAAAAATCCAAATTCCCAATTTGAACGCTATCCGCTATAAGTTCATAATTCCGAAGATTTTCAGGGGAAATACCAATAACTTGGGCTAAAGAAAATTTTCCATTCGCCTGAACGCCTGTGTAGTTTTGCGTGAACTGAAAGGCTTCTTCAACACCTTCGACGTTAGACAGGCGACGTTCTAATTGGTTCGCACTTTCAGGTGTAGGCCTAGGTGAACTTGAGGATACATACATATGGCCTTCGGATCCCACAGTGAGACGTATCATGTCCTGACGAAAACCATTCATAATACTCATAATTATAATCATTGCCGCGATGGCCAGCATGATACAGGTAAAGGAAATCGCTGCAATGAGCCCCACGCCGCCCTGATTTTTTTTCGCTCGTAAATAACGCATAGCGATCATGCGTTCGACTGCGCCGAAAGGCTTATTTTGTTCCCCTGAAAAAGCTTTTATGTCAACGGGTGTATTCATTTATGCAATATCCGCAAACTCAGACAAGATGTAATTTATCGCGGCTTCAGGTGATAAGTTTTCTTTCGTTCCGCTTGCCCGTGTCTTAACTTCGACTATACCTTCTTTAAGCCCTCGCGGCCCGACAACGATTTGATAAGGTAAGCCAATCAGATCCATGCGCGCAAATTTCTGTCCCCCCCGATCATTTTTATCATCATAGAGGGGATCAATGCCTGCCTTTGACAGCTTCTGATAAAAGTCTTCACAAACTCCGTCGGTGTCTGCATCACCGGTTTTTAAATTAATGATCCCTGCCCCAAATGGCGCAACAGATTTAGGCCAAATAATACCGCTTTCGTCATGGCTGGCTTCAATAATGCCGCCCACAAGACGTGATACACCCACCCCATAGGACCCCATCATGACATTAACATTTTTACCATCTTGTCCGGTCACTTGTGCCTTCATAGGGCCTGAATATTTGTCCCCAAAATAGAAAATATGCCCAACCTCAATACCGCGTGCCGATAATTGTTTATCTTTTGGAACTTTAGCAAAATCATCTTCATTGTGCATATCATCAGTCGCAGCGTAAAGGGACGTACGTTGATCAAAAACAGCCTTCAACTCATCTGCGCTCTGTAGAAATCCGGGGGCTGGCATATCAACCAAATCTTTATGGCAGAAAACTTCGCTTTCACCTGTTTCGGCTAAGATCAGAAATTCATGAGATAAATCACCTCCAATAGGACCTGTATCCGCGCGCATAGGTACAGCCTTTAAGCCCAACCGAGCATAAGTATTTAAATAGGCCACAAATTGTTTGTAATAGGCCAGCCGTGCTGCCTCAGGGTCTATATCAAAACTATAAGCATCCTTCATGAGGAACTCACGCCCGCGCATAACGCCGAAACGCGGGCGGCGTTCATCGCGAAATTTCCACTGAATATGATAAAGACTTTGCGGTAAGTCCTTGTAAGATCTCACATAAGACCGGAACATATCCGTTATCATATCTTCATTAGTAGGCCCGTAAAGAAGTTCTCTATCGCCGCGATCGGTAATGCGAAGCATTTCAGGACCATAAGCATCATAACGTCCGGTTTCTTTCCAGTGATTGGCCGATTGGATCGTCGGCATCAACATTTCGACAGCGCCGATTTTATTCTGTTCTTCACGGACAATCTGTTCGATTTTTCTCAGGACTTTATACCCTAATGGCAGCCAGATATATATACCTGCACTATCCTGTTTCACCATACCTGCGCGCAGCATGTAACGATGCGAAGCGATGGTGGCGTCTGCAGGAGTCTCTTTCAATAGAGGTAAAAAATATCGTGAAAGACGCATAAGAGAATCCGTTGTTTTTTAAGGCTTAGCGCCTTGAACACGTAGCTACAAGTTTCCCATGACCTGATTACTGTTTATTTAGGAGGTGCATCCAGTCCGACAAGCGCTGCGAGTTGATCCCATGAGACCCAACCTGACCATATAATGGTACATACAATGACCCATATTATTGTTGCAATTATTGTTGTTTTCTTAAACTTGTCTTTGATATTGGCTTCGACAGGTGCTCCGGGTTCAGAGCCTGTGACAATATCATTCTCCTCTGCCTGCCCTCTAACGCCTTGCGGTAAAACCGCGAATAAGGTGATCCACCATATAAGCAGATAGACAACAAAGAGAGAAAACGGAGACATTAATGCGGCGCTTTAGGCGTTTCCATCAGTTCAATTAAAACCCCGCCCGAGTCGCCCGGGTGTAAAAAAACGACTGGCGTTCCATGCGCGCCGATACGAGGTTCATTTAGTACGCGCATACCTTTTTTTGCCATTATCAGGCTGGCCTCATGAATATCTTTAACTTCGAAACAGATGTGATGCTGCCCCCCTTTCGGATTCTTCTCTAAAAAATTCGTTATGGGTGACTTATCTCCATAAGGCTGGATAAGCTCAACCTGTCCGCTTGGTAAATTGACAAAAGCATAAGTCACACCCTGCGGGGGAAGATCTGTCGGTTCTGTAATATCCGTCACGCCAAAGACATCGCGGTACATTTTTATTGCGGCCTCAATATCAGGAACGGCAATACCGATGTGATTAAGCGGCCCTAAAAAACTATCATACATCATTTCACCTTATGCGCTGTAACTTCGATATGCGAACGCTTGCCAGTATAATCTTTAACAAACCGTTTGACTTTTGCGCGAATTTTATCCTCAATCAGATCTTCATCTTTGCGTGAGTGCGGGTTCATATCTTCAAAAACATCTTCCGCTTCATCGGCAACACTATCTATCATATCTTCTAATATTTTGCCGTCTCGTCCTTCTGGGAAACCAGAAATCCGCACTTCAGGGCCGCTTATAAGACGCCCCTTTCCATTGATCACGAGACTAACCGAGACATGTCCCGCATAGGCCATTTTTTTTCGTAAGCGCAATCCTTCATCTCGGTCAGAGATAATTGTATGACCATCTTGATGCAATCGGCCAGAGGGCACAATATCAATGACCTCTGGGCCTGCATTTGAGAGCTTGATCATCTCTCCATTTCTAGGTGCGATTGAAAAATTAGGGCTGAGGGATTTTGCAAGTTTAGCATGTTCCAACAAATGCCGTCTTTCCCCGTGAACCGGTACAGCTATTTTAGGCCGCACCCATTTATACATTTGTATCAATTCTTCTTGGCAGGGATGACCCGATACATGTATCGGGCGCATTTTTTCTGTGACAATATCAATACCATCATCAGCAAGTGCATTTTGAAGCGCAAATATTCCCTTTTCATTTCCTGGAATGATTTTCGAAGAAAAGATAACAACATCCCCTGTATGAAATTTCACAGAGCGGTGCTCTCCTGCAGCTATACGGGATAAGGCTGCGCGCGGCTCACCTTGACTACCTGTGCAGAGGTAGAGAACATGTGCGCTTGGCATAGACTGAGCTTCATCCTCAGTGATCAACTGTCCAACATTTTCCAGTAAACCAATTGATTTGGCAGCAGCTGTCATCCGTTTCATAGACCGTCCCACAAGACAGACATTGCGGTCATTTTCCTTGGCAGCTATCATAACTGTTTCTAACCGAGCGATATTTGACGCAAATGAAGCCACAGCAACGCCCTTACCTTCATATTCTGCTATCAGCTTGGTAAGCTCTGATCTTACGCCCTCTTCACTTCCTGCAAATCCTGGAGAAAAAACATTGGTACTATCGCATATCATTGCCAAGATGCCCTCATCGCCCAGAGCCGATAACATTTTTGCATCAACTGGATCTCCGATAAGCGGAGTTTCATCAATTTTCCAGTCACCTGTATGTAAGATTGTCCCTAACTCAGTGCGTATGGCCAAGGCATTGGGTTCCGCAATTGAATGGGTCATGGTGATCATTTCGAAATCAAATGGGCCAAGACTGAACTTTCCTTTCAGAGGAACTTCATGCAGGGGCACCTCATTTTCTAGATCAAATTCTGCCAGCCTGTCTTTAACTAAATACATTGTAAAAGGCGTGGCATAAACGGGGCATCTAAGCTTCGGCCAAAGGCGCGCAAGTGCTCCCATGTGATCCTCATGTGCATGAGTTAGGACAATACCAAGTAAATTTTCGCGATGCTCTACAATATATTCTATATCGGGCATTATGATCTCAATGCCGGGTGTGTCAGAATTTCCAAATGTAACGCCAATATCAACGATCACCCATTTACGATCATTTGCGAGTCCAAAACCAAATAGGTTGAGGTTCATACCGATTTCACCGCACCCCCCCAGCGGTAAAAAAACGAGTTCATTTGCATTATTATTGGTCATTTATTTGTTAAGTCGCCATATTTCTAAAAGGCCGTCAATCGTCAAATAGGTATCGTAATGCTGAATTGTTTTCGACGCGCCTTCAAATAAAGATGCGACTCCGCCTGTTCCAATGACTGTGAACTTACGATCTTGTTCTGAAATAATATTTTCAACCAACCCGTCTATCAGTCCTATATATCCCCAGAATATGCCGGATTGCATGGCTGTTACCGTACTCGTTCCAACGACTTTTTCAGGTTTCTTTATCTCAATTCGCGGCAGTTGCGCCGCCGCTTCATGCAAGGCTTTAACTGATAAATTTATTCCTGGTGAAATAATACCACCTTCGAAATACCCATCTTCTGAAATTACATCAAAAGTTGTTGCTGTTCCGCTATCAATAATAATTAAATTGCCTTTATATCGTTTGATCGCCCCTAAGGCCGTTACAAGACGGTCTGCGCCGACTTCTTTCGGATTAACATGACGCAGCCCTATGCCAATTTTAACGTCCGCTTCACCAATGATAATAGGGTCCCTCTTCAAATGTCGGCGAGAAAAATTACGCATGTTAAATAAAGATTGCGGGACAACTGTTGAAATCACGCAGTCTGTAATGTCATCAAAACCCAACCCCTGCATTTTCATGAGTTGATAGAACCAGACGGCATATTCATCCGCCGTGCGTTTTGCATCTGTCGCTATACGCCACTCTACAATCCACTCTTCCCCATCGTGGATAGCAAAAAGAGTGTTTGTGTTACCAGTATCAATGGCAAGTAACATTAAAGGCTCCATTATTCTGAGAAAAAAACATCTCCAGCATGAACGTCTCTTATCGTGCCATCACTAATGCGAACACGCAACGCTCCATTTTTATCAAGATTTATGGCCTCACCCGAAAATTTTTCTTTTGGGAGTCTGACAGTAACAAGGCCCGGAACATTATGAGCTTTTGCCATCCAAGCCTGTCTAATTTCGTTAAATCCATCATTCTTAAAAACATTAAACCAAACATCAAAGCGTTTAGAGAGTATGGCCATAAGAGCCTCCAGACCCGTCATCAAAGGCTCAGGTGTATTCAGATCGTCTTCATTAATATGGGCCATTAAATGCGTTGCTGGGAATTCGCTATTATCAGGGTGATGAAATACATTAATTCCAATTCCAGCAATGATCCAATCATCGCCACTCTCCAGCAATATACCGGATGTTTTACGGCCATTGATGAGTACATCATTGGGCCATTTTAGTGCCACTTTAGCTGTGCTCAAATATTTTTCTATCGTTTCAGCAACCGCTAACGCAGCCACAAAACTGAGCTGAGCTGTCTCCTCAGCGTCTCCAAATTTCGGATAAAGCGCCGAACAAAAAAGATTTCCTCTTTCGGAAATCCATTCACGGCCTCGCCGGCCTCGTCCTTTTGTTTGAAGATCAGCTCGGATCCAAATGGGACCGTGTTCGCCAGCTTCTGCCCGGCGGCGAGCCTCTGCATTTGTAGAATCGACCTGATCTAGTGTGACAAATTTCAAACTAGAAAAGGCTTGCTGCGGCTTGAGAAATAAGCCCTTGAGACCGTACAGCTAAGAACGGCAAAAGAAGAAGAGGAAATACGAATAACACAGAAATCATCGAAAGATATCTTAATGTTTTAGGGGCCTGAACAAATTCATACTCACCGTCTTCAAACCACATCGTTTTAATGATCCGAAGATAATAGAAGGCACCTATGACTGATGCCACAAGAGCAAGAACAACAAGCCACGTTAAACCAGCTTCCATAGCAGGTAAGAAGGCAAATAATTTTCCAAAGAACCCTAATAAGGGAGGGATACCCATAACCGAAAACATGAACATTGTCAGAATAATGGCTAATGTTTTATTAGATTTTGAAAGACCCGCTAGATCTGAAATCTGTTCGACCATACCGTTACGTATTCGCATTTGTAAAATACAGGCAAATATCCCAATAACCGTGATGACATAGATACTCATGAAAATGAGCATGCCTTTAACACCCGCTTGCGTTCCTGCTGCTAGTGGAACAAGCGCATAGCCCATATTTGCAATAGAAGAGTAAGCCATAAGACGCTTAATATTGGTTTGGGCCAAAGCGCCGATAGCGCCGACAAACATTGACAGTACTGCCAACACAATAATAACTTGCTGCCACTGCGTTACAATATCTCCAAAGGGGCCAACAATCAACCGAGCTATAAGGGCCATAGCAGCAAATTTAGGAGCCGCTGAGAAGAAGCCCGTCACTGGGGTGGGAGAGCCTTCATAAACATCCGGTGTCCACATGTGGAACGGGGCAGCTGAAATTTTAAACGCAAGTCCGCAAAGCAAGAACACCATACCCGCAATTATTCCGGGCGTTGCACCTTCGGAAACAACCTGTGCAATTCGGTCAAATTCAAGCGATCCTGTAAATCCGTAAATAAGCGATGAGCCATAAAGTAGAAGCCCAGATGAAATCGCGCCAAGAACAAAATATTTTAGACCTGCTTCTGAGGCTCGTAGGCTATCTCGGTTAAAGGCAGCCATGACATAAAGCGCTAAAGATTGAAGTTCGATACCGATATAAAGAGACAACAGACTATTGGCCGACGCCATAATTGACATCCCCAATACGGCGTATAAGACAAGGACTGAGTACTCAAATCGATCAAGCTTTTCCGTTTGAAAAAATGACTTGGAAAACATCAAGGCTGCGGCAGCTGACAGGCCTAAAAACATATTTACATAGTGACTGTAATTATCAACGATCAGCGCGCCTTTAAAAGCTTCGCCCAAAGGTTGGCCGAGTAAAAATCCGATAAAGGCAAAGGCTATTAAAAGTCCTACAGCGATATAGCGGACTAAAATAGCACGGTCACCTGTCTTTGAAACTCCGAAACCAAGCAATAATGAAGCAGTCACAGCCAATAAAAGTTGCGGGGCAAAAAGCGAAATTGTTTGCAACATGATTATTGTCCTCCCGTTGCCGAGGTAAAGTCAACAATCAGGCTCTCGACAGAGGCCGATGTAATATCTGTGATCAGGGCCGGGTATACACCCAGTACGATTGTCATGATGGCAAGCGGCGTTAGCACAATCCATTCCCGTCGATTCATATCGGCAATACCCTCAAGTTTATCATTTTTTTGCTCGCCAAAAATAACTTCCCGGTAGAGATGCAGCGCATACATAGCTGATAAAATCATCCCTAAAGCTGCACCAGCAGCGATCCATGGACTGACTTGATAGGCTCCAATCATTGTTAAAATTTCTCCGACAAACCCAGAAGTGCCGGGAAGCCCGACATTAGCCATCGTGAAGAGCATGAAAAATGCTGCATAGACGGGCATATGTTTAACCAAGCCGCCATAGAACGAAATCTCACGTGTATGCATTCGGTCATAAATAACCCCGACACAGAAAAAGAGTGCTCCGGAGATAACCCCGTGAGAGAGCATTTGATAAATTCCGCCTTGAATACCTTGCATATTAAAAGTGAATATACCCATGGTCACAAATCCCATATGGGCCACTGATGAGTAGGCGATCAGCTTTTTAATGTCATTCTGTCTGTAAGCGACAAGCGAGGTATAAATGATCGCAATAATAGACATCCAGAAAATAATGGGGGCAAGCTCGACCGAGGCATTCGGGAACATAGGTAAAGAAAATCGAAGAAACCCATAACCACCGAGTTTAAGTAAAATACCCGCCAATATAACAGAACCAGCAGTTGGTGCTTCAACGTGGGCATCCGGTAACCATGTATGCACCGGCCACATGGGCATTTTGACAGCAAAGCTTGCAAAGAACGCCAACCATAGCCAGATTTGCGCTCCGCCCGGAATATTTAGGTCTTTCATCAAAACCCGCATATCCGTTGTTGGAGAGCCTAGATGTTGACCACTGTAAGTATAAATCCATAAAATGGCCGCAAGCATTAAGACCGAGCCCAAGAGCGTATAAAGGAAGAACTTATAGCTGGCATAAACACGGTTCTTACCACCCCATACACCAATGATAATAAACATTGGAATAAGTACGGCTTCGAAAAAGAGGTAAAATAAGATCAGATCAAGCGAAACAAAGACTCCAATCATCAAGGTTTCCAATATCAGAAACGCCACCATATATTCGAGCATGCGCGATTTAATCGATTTCTCACTGGCGATAATACAGAGCGGTGTCAAAAAAGCCGTTAAGAGAATAAAGAGAATAGATATCCCATCCACGCCCAAGCGATATTCTATGCCTCCGCCAAGCCAATCCATTTCTTCAACAAATTGAAATCCTGCTTTAGCGCTATCGAAATCAAAAGTGAGTAAGAGTGAGAGTAAAAAAACAACACCAGACACAACAAGGGCAACACGCGGAGCATTTTTATCAAGTTGTTCACGCCCTGTATCACCCGCAAATTTTGCGATCACACCCAAAATCATCGCGCCGAGTAGCGGGATAAAAGTTATAATAGAGAGTATAGGAAGATGATCAAACATATCAGCCTCCTACCGTCCGGAAGACTAGAGCGATAATCACAGCTAAACCTAAAAGCATGACAAAGGCATAATGGTAGAGATAACCTGATTGTAATTTTGATAAACGTTTGGCTGCACCAGCCATAAGGGCGGCAATACCGTTCGGCCCATAGCCGTCAATAATTTTTTGATCGCCGACTTTCCAGAATATATCGCCCAGCTTGCGCGCAGCTTTCACGAGGGTCGCATCGTAAACTTCGTCAATATACCATTTATTGAGCAGGAAGTTATATAGAGGTCCGCCGCCTGTTTCTTCAATTTTTGCAATATGCACTTCCGCACTTTGTCGAATATACATAACCCACGCTAAAATTGCGCCAGTCAGAGAGACGAGTAAAGGCATCAGGAGCACCCACCATGGATATCCATGATGCTTGTTAAGTAGCCATCCAAATAATCCGCCATGCTTAACCTCGCCATGATGGGCGTCTGTAGAATGCGTCGTTTCCGCTGCCGCATAAAGATATTCAGGTGCAAAGGCTGCGTGATGATCACTACCAGCCGTTGGGAGCGCGCCATGCCAAAAGTCACCGGAATTACTCATGAATTTTGAATAGAAAACAGCGCCTGCGGCAACAGCCCCCAGACTGAGTAACCCTAATGGAACCAACATCGTTGCCGGGCTTTCATGGGCATGTTCTAGCGTATGGTGATCACCGCGATATTTTCCGTGGAATGTCATAAAGATAAGACGCCAGCTATAAAATGCTGTCATAAGCGCGGCAACGATCCCGACCCAGAATGCAAAGGTTCCAGCATTTGATCCGGCAATACCCGCAGAATAAGCGGCTTCGATAATGGCATCTTTGGAGAAAAAACCTGCAAAGCCTATCCCAAAACCGGGTATGCCTATGCCAGTGATTGCCAGTGTTCCAATAATCATAGCCCAATAGGTCAGCGGTATTTTTTTACGAATGCCACCCATTTTACGCATATCTTGCTCGTGGTGCATGGCATGGATAACGGAGCCCGCACAGAGGAATAACAGCGCTTTGAAAAATGCGTGGGTAAAGAGATGGAACATAGCAGCGCTATAGGCGCCAACCCCAGCGGCAAAAAACATATAGCCGAGTTGAGAGCATGTTGAGTAGGCAATAACCCGTTTGATATCGTTTTGAACCAAAGCCACTGTCGCCGCAAAAAATGCCGTAAAAGCACCAATAACGGTAATAAATCCTGATGTGACCGGCGCGGCCTCATAAATCGGATGGGCACGACAAACGAGGAACACCCCTGCCGTAACCATGGTTGCGGCGTGAATAAGGGCGGAGACGGGCGTCGGCCCTTCCATAGCATCAGGCAGCCAGACATGTAACAGGAATTGTGCTGATTTACCCATAGCGCCAATAAAGAGGAGAGCCGCAATAAGCTCTATAGCGTTAAAATCCATACCCAAGAACGGAAGACGTCGGTCACTATTTTCTGCAATTGCAGCAAAAACTGTATCGAATTCGACTGACCCAAAAACAAGGAAAATGGTCATTACGCCAAGAGCCAAGCCAACATCGCCCACACGGTTGGTCACAAAAGCTTTAATCGCCGCCGCATTAGCCGAAGGTTTCTTATAATAATATCCAATCAACAAATAGGAAGCGAGCCCGACACCTTCCCATCCAAAGAACATCTGTATGAAGTTATCGGACGTGACCAACATCAACATAGCAAAGGTGAAAAGTGATAAATAGGCAAAGAAGCGTGGTTTATACTTATCATCGCTCATATAGCCCCAGCTATAGAGATGGACTAAGGCCGAAACCGAATTTACGACAACCAGCATAACGGCTGTGAGCGTATCGATTTTAAAGGCCCAATCGGCCTTCATAGCCCCGACATCCATCCAGCGCAGAACTTTAACTTCCGTCCCGTCATGCCCTACGCCCACTTTGATAAGGGCGTACCAAGACAGAATAGCGGATAAGAATAGTAACCCTGTGGTGATAACCATGGACGGCTTTTCGCCGAGTTTGCCATTTAGGAAACGCGTTCCAGCCAGTCCGGTGATGATAGCACCAATCAGCGGCGCGAAAACTATGACGTGGTACAACAAAGCCCTAGCCTTTCATCAAATCGATATTTTCAACGGCGATATTGCCGCGGTTACGGAAATAAACAACGAGAATAGCTAGGCCTACGGCCGCTTCGGCCGCCGCGACCGTTAGAATAAATAACGCAAAGACCTGTCCAGCCATGGGGTTATTCCCTGCGCCTTCGGCCATATGGGTCGAGAAGGCAACGAAATTGATATTCACCGCCAATAAAATAAGTTCAACGCACATCAGAATAATGATGATGTTTTTACGGTTTACGAAAATTCCGAAAACGCCGATTGTAAAAAGAATAGCGGCAACAACCAAGTAGTGTGCAAGACCAATAACCATTAGCCAATCCCCTGTCCGGGCTCAATGTCAACATGTTCAACACCTGTTTCACGTGTCCGTGCATTTTGTTCTAAAATATTTTGTTTGCGAACGCCGTCTCTCTCGCGAAGAGTCAGGACAACCGCCCCAATAAGTGCCACAAGAAGAATAAGACCTGCGGCTTCAAACATACCCGCATATTCAGTATAGAGAACTTCCCCGAAAGCTTCGAGATTGGAGACATCTGGATCGCGCTCGACGACCGTTAGAGCACTTCCAGAATAATAGGCGGCGCCGACAAGGAACATTTCGATCAACAAAACAATTGCAACAAGCCCACCTATCGGCAAATACTGCAAAAAACCTTGTTTGAGTTCGACAAAATCCACATCGAGCATCATGACAACAAAGAGGAAAAGCACGGCAACTGCTCCGACGTAAACCATGACGATCAAAAGCGCTAAAAACTCTGCCCCCATAAGTATAAAGAGCCCTGCCGCGCTAAAAAATGTCAAAATGAGATACATCACAGAGTGCACAGGATTCCTACTGGCCACAACCATAAAGGCGGCAGCGACAGCTACAGCAGCAAGCACATAAAATGAAATGGCAACAAGCACGATTCGTCAGTCTCTCTTTCTTCGCACCGCCCTAGCGATACGGCGCGTCCAAAGCTAGGTTTTTTGCAATCAAAGACTCCCAACGATCCCCATTGGCGAGAAGTTTTTCTTTATCGTAATAAAGTTCTTCTCGTGTCTCCGTTGCAAATTCATAATTCGGGCCTTCGACAATGGCGTCAACAGGGCACGCCTCTTGGCACAGGCCACAATAAATACATTTGACCATATCAATGTCGTAACGTGTTGTGCGCCGCGACCCATCAGGGCGAGGTTCGGCTTCAATCGTAATGGCTTGAGCCGGGCAAATGGCTTCACAAAGCTTACACGCGATACAGCGTTCTTCTCCGGAAGGATAGCGGCGCAAGGCATGCTCGCCCCGAAAGCGCGGAGAAATCGGGCCTTTTTCAAAGGGGTAATTAATCGTAATTTTTGGCCGGAAGAAATATTTCATCGCAAGCCAAAAGGCAGATGCAAATTCAAGAAGAAATATCCCCCGAACAGCTTGTTTAATGCGTGTTATCATAATTTGTCTCCAAAGAAGACAACCCAGCTAGAGACAAAGATCACAGCTGCAATCGAAATGGGTAAAAACACTTTCCAGCCTAAGCGCATGAGTTGATCATAGCGGTAGCGGGGTACAATGGCTTTCACCATGGCAAACATAAAGAACATGAACAGGCATTTTATGAAAAACCAGAAAACAGGCGGAATGAATTGAACCCCTATATTAATCGGTGCATGCCAGCCTCCGAGGAACAGAATCGTAAACATTGCGCACATCAACGTCATGTTGAGATATTCGCCAAACATAAAGAGTAAATATGGCGTGGAGGAATATTCAACCATAAAGCCAGCCACGAGTTCTGATTCAGCTTCAGGTAAGTCAAAGGGCGGACGGTTCGTCTCGGCGAGAGCGGAAATAAAGAACATAACACCCATAAAAAACATGACAGGGAATAAAATCAGAGACATGGGCTTGGAAAAATCGAGCATAAACATATGCCATTGCCAGAACCCACCCGCCTGAGCATCGACGATTTCGCTCAAATTCATAGAGCCTACCAAGAAAATAACAGTCAAAATGATAAATCCGATTGAAACTTCATAGGAAATCATCTGCGCAGTCGATCTAAGCGCCCCCATAAAGGGATATTTTGAATTAGAGGCCCACCCTCCGATGATAATCCCGTAAACACCCAAAGATGAAATCGCGAGAACATAAAGTACGCCTACATTTACATTGGACATCACCCATCCGGGCGCGATAGGAACAACTGCCCAGGCCAAAAAAGCCATGACTAATGTAATAATAGGCGCAAGAATATAGAGGCCTTTGTCAGAACCCGACGGGATAACGATTTCCTTGAAGACAAATTTCAAAAGATCGGCAAAAGATTGCAGCAAACCGAATGGCCCTACAACATTCGGCCCTCGTCTCATCTGCACTGCCGCCCAGACTTTACGGTCCATCAGGATCAAAAATGCGAGTAAAACAGATAAGACGAGCACAAAAGCTCCGACCTGTGCGAGTTTGAGACCAAACCAAACAAGTGGTGACAAATCTGACCCAATCTGAATGAGAGACATAGTCATTATTCTGCAGCCTCTTTAGCCGTGTCGTCTTTAAGCGCGGAACATTCAGCCATAACATTGGACGCACGGGCAATGGGGTTCGTCATATAAAAATCTACCCCAGAATTTTCGAAAGGCCGAGATAAAACTTTTCCCGCCTCCCCAATATTAGCCACATCAAACTCTGCAGCGCCGTCTGCGCCAGGCGCATAGCCCACTCCCGCAAAAGTTGGGTGATCGGCGAAAAGTTTGTCTCTTATCTGCGCCAGATTATCATAAGGCAGTTCACGGTCTAAATGCCCCGAAAGCGCCCGAATTATCGCCCAATCATCTTTAGCCTGACCTTTAGGTGCCACAGCGCGAGCCCCCATCTGAACGCGACCTTCGAGGTTCACATAAAGGCCGTCTTTTTCAGTATACGCCGAGCTTGGTAGAATGACATCCGCAAGATGCGCGCCTGCATCTCCGTGGCTTCCCTGATAAATAACGAAAGCGTTTTTGAGCTTAGATGTATCAAGTTCATCTGCGCCAAGAAGGAAAACTGTTTTCACAGCGCCCTGCTCGGCGGCTTCTAATATTTCATGGGTGGTTAATCCGCCTTCTGCGGGAACAAAACCTATATCCAAGCCTGCCACGCGTGCGGCTGCGGTGTGAAGGACATTAAAACCATTCCAGCCGTCTCGAACAACGCCGGTTTTTGCAGCCAAGACGCCGACAGCCCGTAAAATTTGAGCTCCATCTTGCCGCGCCAATGCGCTTGAGCCGATAATAATCGCCGGATTTTTAGCTGCTTTAAACTTTTTCGCAAACCCCTTCGTCGCTTTCGCAATAGTAGCGATGTCTGACGGATTCGCGCCTAAATGTTCATACTCATAAGTCAGATCAACCGCTTCGCCGATAAGGCCGATATCCATACCGCCCGCTATCCAGGCTTTACGAAGTCTTGTATTCACAAGCGGCGCGTCAAGGCGGGGGTTGGATCCAATGATAAGAACAGCATCTGCTGATTCAATTCCGTCAATTGTAGAATTAAACAAATAGGACTGCCTAACCCCGCCCAGTTTTGATCCATCCTGACGACAATCAGTATTTTTAACGCCTAAATTACCCATTAAATCCTTCAAGGCTTTAAGAGATTCTGCATCGCACAAATCACCGGCAATAGCGGCGAGTGTTTCAGGCTCGCCTGATAGCTTTTCGGCGACCAAAGCCAAAGCTTCATCCCATCCGGCTGTACGAAGTTTCCCATTTTCGCGAATATAGGGTTTATCCAGACGCTGCCGTGCGAGACCGTCCCAGACAAAGCGCGTTTTATCGGAAATCCATTCCTCATTTACGGCGTCATTGACAACGGGCATAATCCGCAGAACCGCCCCGCCGCGGCTATCAATGCGTATGTTCGAGCCCACGGCATCCATAACATCGATGGACTCTGTTTTATCAAGTTCCCACGGACGGGCATTAAAGGCGTAAGGTTTTGACGTTAAGGCCCCGACGGGACACAGATCAATCACGTTCCCCGAAAGCTCCGATGTGAGCGACTGCTCAAGATATGTTGTGATTTCGGCGTCTTCACCGCGAGAAGCGAGGCCAATTTCTTCCACACCCGCGACTTCGGTAACAAAGCGCACGCATCGCGTACATTGGATACAGCGCGTCATAACGGTGCTGACCAATGGTCCCATAAATTTGTCATCTACCGCACGTTTATTTTCTTCGAAGCGCGAGCCATCACGCCCATAAGCCATGGCTTGATCTTGAAGGTCGCATTCGCCGCCTTGGTCACAAATCGGGCAATCAAGCGGATGGTTGATAAGCAGAAATTCCATCACGCCTTCACGGGCTTTTTTAACGGTTTCTGAATTCGTGCGAATATTGGCTGGCGTTCCGTCACGGTTCGGCCGCAAATCTTTGACTTGCAGCGCACATGAGGCTTGCGGCTTCGGCGCGCCAACCCATTCCACAAGGCACATACGGCAGTTGCCAGCCACAGACAGACGCTCATGATAACAAAACCGCGGAATTTC
>CAZNWH010000033.1:0-21131 GCA_964576765.1 uncultured Hellea sp. | reverse complement strand
AGAACCAGCGGATTTTATGCGCCGCCATATGTTTATACCAATAGACAAAATCTTGAGCTAATAGACAGGCTGCCATCGCGCCGAGGCCATAGCCCCAATTAAAAATCCTGTGCTCCCAAAACCACATCATGATGGCCAGAGAGATGAAGCCCATTAAGACATCAGAGAGAAGCTGCCCAAACCCCATCGTCATAGAGGTTACTGAATCTTTGGTGATGTAGGTTCCGGCAAGCTTGTTCCGGGCGACCAATACCCATTCTATAGCAATTAATAGCACAAAGGCGGGCGCAGCATAAACCAGAACATCCGGGAAGTTGGGGGCGTCAAATTCCATGTCGTTAAAATGACGTTAGCTGCCACATAATGTCAATGGCACATCGGCTTTGAAAATGTCATAAGCCTGACTTAGATTCTCTTAAGGGGCCTTTATGCGCGTCGTCATGGTTGGAACAGGATATGTTGGATTAGTATCTGGAGTCTGCTTTGCAGATTTTGGACATGAGGTGATCTGCGTTGATAAAGACCCTGCAAAAATAAAGACCTTAAATGAAGGCGGCATTCCCATTTATGAACCCGGTCTGGACGCGCTTGTCGCTAAAAATATGGAATCGGGCAGATTGTCATTTACGACTGATCTTGCAAGCGCGATGAGCGGGGCTGAAGCTGTCTTTGTCGCCGTCGGAACGCCGTCGCGCCGAGGGGATGGTTATGCTGATCTTTCTTACGTCTATGCGGCAACCGAAGAAATTGCGCAGCACATAAATGGCTTTACTGTTGTGGTCACAAAATCAACAGTACCTGTGGGGACGGGCGATGAGGTTGAAAAAATTATCGCCAAGCGTCACAGCCCTGAAAGTTTCGCGGTTGTCTCTAATCCTGAGTTTTTGCGAGAAGGGGCCGCGATTAGTGATTTTAAACGCCCTGACCGCGTTGTGGTAGGTACGGATAACCCTAAGGCAGAAGCGGTTATGCGCGCGATTTATAGGCCATTATTTTTGAACGAAACCCCAATGGTATTTACAAGCCGTAGAACATCAGAACTTATAAAATATGCCGCTAATTCCTTTCTGGCGACCAAGATCACTTTCATTAATGAAATGGCGGACCTTTGTGAAGCCGTTGGCGCGAATGTACAAGAAGTTGCCAAAGGAATCGGGCTCGATAAACGTATTGGCAGTAAATTCCTTCACGCAGGCCCCGGCTATGGCGGGTCTTGTTTTCCCAAAGACACATTAGCTTTAACCCGCACAGCTGAAGAGGCTAATGTCCCGCTGACGATTGTCAGTGCAGTCGTTGACGCTAATGAAGCCCGTAAACGGCGCATGGCGAATAAGATTATCGAGGCTATCGGAGGGGATTTATCGGGAAAGACTATCGCGATTTTAGGGCTGTCTTTTAAACCCAATACAGATGACATGCGCGACGCGCCCAGCCTAACCATCATTCCAAGACTTCAAGATAAAGGCGCCAAGATTAGAGCTTATGATCCGGCCGCGATGGATGAGGCGAAACACCTTTTAAAAAATGTAACGTTTGCTCAAGGGGCTTATGCCGCGATTAAAGATGCAGATGCCGTTGTCATTATAACGGAATGGGATGAGTTTCGCGCGCTGGACATGATGCGGGTTAAAAAGGCGTTGGCGAATCCTGTCTTAATTGACCTGCGTAATATTTATCAACCGTTGCAGATGGCTGAATTGGGCTTTGATTATGTTAGTGTCGGGCGAGTTTAGGCGGCTTCTTCAGTTCGGGTGTCAATCTTAATTTCATTTTCCAGCGTTTTATGTACGGGGCATAAATCGGCAATTTCGAGCATGCGCTTGTGCTGGGCGGGGGTAATGTTACCCTCAATTTTAATATGACGGGTAAAGCGGTCGACCTTGCCTTGCGTCTTCTCGCAACTGTCACAATCTTGCGCATGGATACGGTCATGTTCGACGCGAACGGATATGCTCGTGACATCAAGTTTTTTACGGCGAGCATATCCGTTTAGAGTCATGGATGTGCAGCTTCCCAGTGCCGTGCTAAGATAATCATAGGGGGTAGGGCCTAGATCTGTTCCTCCATAAGAAAGAGGTTCGTCAATAATAAATTTATGACGACCAGTCTGCGCGATATTGAAAAACATTTCGTCAGTTTTACCTTTGACTATAAGGTTTTTTTCAACGTCCATGTCTGGCTTTGTGCTTAAAGGATCGATATACCGTTTGGCCCAGCTGGCAATAATATCTCCAACATATGTTGCATCTTTTTTGCGCGATAAAAGATGGTCGGCTTGATCAAGGCTGACGAAATTTTTCGGATGTCTAGCGCGGCTAAAGATTTTTGTGGCTTCATCTATGCCAACGATTGTATCAAAGGGAGCATGCATAACCATCAAAGCTTTTTTAAGCGTGCTCGGATCTACAATATGTTTTGTGATATCTTCGACAAAGTTTTGTTTAAATCTATGAGGCCGACCGGCCAAAGGTATCACGGCTTCACCTTCGCGGATTAATGTTTCTAGATGTCCGTCTAAAACATGCAGAGCATGATCAGGCGAGGCGGGTGAGCCAATGGTTACGATTGCTTTGACCGATGGTAGCTGTTGAGCCGCAGCGAGAACGGCTGTGCCGCCAAGAGAGTGCCCGATAAGGATTTGCGGGGCATGATATTGAGCGTTTAAAAATTCTGCAGCGCTGATCAAATCATGGATGTTTGTAGAAAAACTAGTATCGGCGAAAACGCCCTCGCTCGCGCCCAATCCGGCAAAGTCAAAGCGTAGCGTAGCAATTCCCTGCTTGGCGAGAGTCTTGGCTACATTTGTGGCTGCATTGATGTCCTTGGTACAGGTGAAACAATGCGCAAATAAAGCATAAGCCTGTATTTCATTTGTATCAGGGGTGTGCAAAATGCCGGATAATTGCTGATTATTTTGGGATTTAAATGTGACAGAAGTTTTCATTTAGCTCTCGTTCCATATTAGAAAATGACAGGTCGGCACTAGACTACAACATGAAATGGCTCTCTGTCTAAAATGATTTAAGTATTGGTGTTCATTCACCTCGTTTTGCTCATAAAAAAACCCGCTGGCGAAGCGGGCTGCTTTTGGGCGGGAAGGCGCCCTTTATTTATGAAGCGTTTAGGCGCTCATTTTTTCCTTAGCCGGGTCGCGTAGAACATAGCCACGTCCCCAAACTGTTTCGATATAGTGATCGCCTTGTGTCGCGGAGGCTAATTTTTTACGCAGCTTACAGATAAAGACGTCAATGATCTTAAGCTCAGGCTCGTCCATACCGCCATAAAGGTGGTTAAGGAACATCTCTTTTGTCAGGGTCGTGCCCTTACGCAAAGAGAGAAGCTCAAGCATTTGATATTCTTTACCAGTTAGGTGGACGCGATGATCGCCAACTTCAACAGTTTTCGCGTCAAGGTTCACTTTAATATCGCCCGTTGTAATAATGGACTGGCTGTGACCTTTAGAGCGGCGCACTACGGCGTGAATACGCGCAACAAGCTCGTCTTTATGGAAAGGCTTGGTCATGTAATCATCTGCACCAGTTCCAAGGCCGCGAACTTTGGTATCAATGTCACTTGTGCCGGACAGAATAAAGATAGGTGTATTGATCTTCGCCATGCGAAGGGTCTTTAGAACCTCAAATCCTGGCATATCTGGTAGATTAAGGTCTAGCAGGATGATATCGTAATCATATAGCTTGCCTAAATCGACACCTTCTTCACCTAGATCAGTCGTGTAAACGTTAAAACCTTCAGACTTAAGCATCAACTCGATGCCCTGTGCTGTCGCTGTATCGTCCTCAATTAGAAGAACCCGCATATTTTTCCCTCCAGGCGAATCAATTTCCCGTAGCCAACGAGACATGGTTAATAGAATTCAACCTTTATGGGAATCCCGTAAATCAAATGTTAACAAGGCTAATCAAATTTTCATTGCGGGCAGAAAACTGTCAAATTGGGCTGATTTAACCCATTTTAGCCTATTATGGTTATCAAATTTTAACCCTGTCTCTTCACCGACCCGTAAACCTATTCTGCTAAACCCGTCCCTAATAAGAGCTAAAAAAGCTCATTAATGTTGGGTTAGGTGAATATAAATGACACATTCTATGGATAAGAACGTCAGACAAACGCGGTTTGCGATTGCTGATCTTCAAAAGCGAATTGCTGTGCTTGAAGCCACGCGGGAGGATTTAGAGCGCCAGATTCGTAAATTAAATGACAGTGTACCAGAAGACGAAGTTCAGGGGAATGAGCAGCGCGAAGGCTATGTGGCTTACGGGTCTTACGCCAAATCGGTTATTGTAAGAAAAGAAAATTTACGCGATTCACTTGGGGATATTACAGAACAAACTTCTGAATTATCAGCTGATCTTCGCACGGCATTGGATGCCTTAGATAGTTTTGAACGGGTTAGAGCTCGTCAAATGGCAGCAAAAGCTGAAAAAGCACTACGTAAAGCCGGCTAATTTAAAAAAACTTATTGAGCGGAGTATTCTTCGTTCTCGACCCAGTCATAAATCTCGTCAAATCCGAGGTCTAGCGCGGCCTCTTGCCAGAGCGCGGTTTCGGCACTTTCGTTATTGAAGACCGCAAAACCCTTAAAGCCGACCGCACAAATCGCCAAAATTGTAGCCGCTATGGGCATGATCCATTTCACAATGGAGTGATTGTTAATGACTGTTGAGCCTTTTGGTGTGGTTGCAGCCAGAATACGGGCGCTTAAATCCGAGCTTGGCGGAGGGGTTTGGTGGCTATCCAGCCATGCGTTTAAAGTTTTATCCTCCATTTATATCTCCATCATGTTCTTTTTTAAGAGGGTTTTTAGCGCTTTGCGGCCCCGAACCAACAAACTTTCATAGGCCCCTTCACTTATATCCATGACCGCCGCACCCTCGCGTTGGCTCAAGCCCTGATAATAAGATAATGTTACGGCGGCTCGCTGTTTATCGGATAGTTTTTGCAAAGCGGCCTTAATTATGTCGCTTTGATTTTGACGGGATAAGGCTTCGAAAGGCGTATCGGCTGTATCTTGAATATCCGGAACGACATTTGAATAAATAGGTTTTTTCTTCCGTAATTGATCAAGGCAAGCATTGGTCGTCACGCGGCGCATCCAAGTCAGTAGTTTTGCCTGACCCATTTGCCATTTACCTATGTTTTGCCAGGTTTTCATAAACACGGTTTGGGTAATATCTTCTGCCGCCATTTGGTCGCCTAACATGTAGTAAGCTTGATTATAAATCACGCTCATATGCCGCTCCATTAAGGTGGACAAAGCTGTCTTGTCTCCGGCCTTTAGGCCGGAGATGATATCAGCGTCAGGATCCGGCGCGAACCCAGCTGTATTATCGATAGCGAGGCGGAGCAAATTAGGGTCTGCGTTTGTTCTTAAAACCACGGCGTTTTCGGCCTTCACCTTTGGTTAAAACACCATCACCATTGGCATCCATGCGAATAAAGAGAGCCTCGGAAGCGGCATTATATTCCGCGCGAGAAATAAGGCCATCACCATTTGTATCTCGCTTAAGACCGCGTGCGCCGCGTTTTCTGTCGTTTCTATTACGAGCTCCGTTCTCGTCAGAACTGCGAGACTTTCGTTCTGCGCGTTTCTCACGCCACTTAGCTTTTATAGCGTCGCGTTCTGAATCGTCGATATTGCCGTCTCCATTTGTATCAAATCGCTCCAGACGCTTAGCTTTGCGCTTGGCCTTGAAGGTATTGCGAGCCGATTCTATTTCTTCTTTTTCTAGAACTCCGTCGCCATTTAAATCCTGACGTTCAAAGCGGTTTGCGCTTCGATCAGCCTTTTTTTTCTCTCTTAAGGCGCGCATTTCATCTTTGCTGAGATTGCCGTCAAAATCTGTATCGGCTTGTGTGAATTTGGTATCTGCCGCCGCTTGGAATTCAGCTTGAGTAATCTTTCCGTCATTATTTATATCTGCTTTAGGGGCTGCCAAAGCGATACCTGATATCGCTAAGATACTCACAGTGGCCATAAGAGTTGACGTTTTTAGGATGGACATTTTGGATCTCCTTTTAATGTCGTTCATAGCTATAAACGAAACAAAAGGAAATTTCCTGCGCATTTAACTGTCGATTGTTGTTCTTAGTATAAAATTATGGTTCCATCAGCTTGTTCTCTTTTCATCCTATGCAGAAATTATGTTTGTAAATGAGCAGGATAAATTTCTTCAACCGGGCGTATATTGTGATGGGGTGCATATTGTGATTCATCCGTCAAATTTGCTTTCCCCGCTCTGATGACAGTACACGTCTGTTACCAAAAGGCTAATAATTAAGCCCAAACCTCTGTGTGATTGACACGGATAATTCGATGTTTTGCTGTCAAAGTCAGAAGTGGTGTCAGGCCAACTTTGTCTAAATAATCATGCGCCCTTTTTTGATCATCGGCCTTCATTTGTGCATAAGCATCGGTTACCCGCTGTAACATATAAAACCGTACAGGTCTGACCGCAGAGCTGATCTGGATATCGCCATGTTGAAATGAGCCAAAGCCCAATAGCGCCATTTGAGGATTAATGGTTGCCGCAGTTCCAGGCTCTCCCGGGGTTAATTCATCCATAAGTTCAACATTCATTTGCAGCTCTGGTAGAAAGTAATCAGCTATATATTTGAATAAAGGCGCGAGTGTTTGGGGAATATCGTCTGAGGGCTCGTAATAAGGCATATCGGAATAATCGGGATGCGGTGCGTTCATGCGTTCGGTCCAGCGGTAAAGATTTGGCGCATGGTTTTTCATCAGGCTCGCTGGAACAGGGTCGCGGCCCAAATGCGCATAAAGGGAACACATCATGCCATAATCACCTATGGTCGGAGCGGCGCCGAAAAAATAAGGAACTCTACCAAAATGCGCTTCCAATATGTCCAAAAGCTTATCATAGCTGGCTTCGATGTTTGGAATAGAGTCCGGGGTGACACCAATAGCCGGAAGAAAACCACTATATTTTTCCATCGTTTTTTTGACGAGCTTTTTTGCCTCTTCATCAGCATCTGGGCCTTGCCATCCGCCAAAGCCATGGGTGATAAATCCATCCGTTCGGTTGGCAAAATTCCACCGATAATGCATGGCGGGCCGCATCAAACCTTCATCGCCAAAGAGCTCTAAAATAAGGGATAAGAGTTTTTCGAATGGGTCAGTTGGATAGGCGCTTTGCATCGCTAGTCCTCGGTCTTCGAGATAATCAATAATGTCAGAAGTGTCTTGAACAAGTGTGCCATCAGATGTTTCGATAACAGGAATAATGCGCCGACCTAGTTGCGGTATAACGGCGGATTGAAAATGGTCGCTGACGGGGGCGACTTCGTTAAAGATAATGCCTTGCTTGATCAGATAGCTACGAACCTTGCCGGTGAACATGGAAATTTTAACGCCGTAAAGCGTAATGGGTTTCGTCATAGGATTTTATTTTCTATATTTATCATTCAGGCCTGCGCCCGATAAAATCATGGGAATAATTTTCGTGAGGCGGCGGGCTTTTGTCTCCTCGCGCTTGGCAGAATTTATGTGCTCTGAATATTCACGTTTTTGAGACTGGCTTAAATTTTCAAAGCTCGATTTTAAAGACGCGTTGTTTGTCATTTCCAAGGTTAATTCAGGCGGTACGACAAAGATTTTGTTTCGGGCGGGAGCTATTGATTTACCCGCTTTGGCTATTTCAATAGCCTCTTGAAGATAGCTTTTAATCAGCTTGGGTTTAATCTCATCCTTTGACGACATACGCCATTGCCTAAGCGCTTTTGTGGTTTCATCTTGAGCATTGATAAGAACGCCTGCTCTATCTTTGAGAAAAACGCCTTGGGTGAACCAAAGGCCGAAATAGGATTTAAACCCGCTCATTCCAACAATATTTTTACCACTCCATGTATAATAGGGCATGCCCCATTTGATGGTTTCTTCAAGTTCTGTCGATAGAAGAACTTTACGTAATGAACGCAGTTCAACCTGCCAATATTCAGCGTTTTGAATATAGTTCTCGGCTGTTTTTTTGGTGTTCACTTATCCTGTCTTCTTAGGCAAATCCTTGAAATTTCCGGGGCGTTTTTCTTTGTTGGAGACCATAGACTCCATCATTTCGCTGGGGATGAGCATGGACATATTCCAGACGGCGATATTATCGAGCGTATCAGCTGTGTTGTGGTCGCGAGCATAGGTGATGATCCGTTTGCATCCATAAACGGCGAGAGGCGGTTTGGTCGCAATATCGGCGGCCAGTTCCATGACCGAGTCGATCATGGCTTTTTGGTCTTTATAAACCTCATTAAACAGACCACGTGATTTGCATTCACCGGCGCCCATTTTACGCCCTGTATAGGCAAGCTCTCGCACCACACCTTCGGGCATGTGATTTAAAATACGTGGGAAGGTACCGACATCGGCGGTCATGCCGACATTGATCTCAAAAATAGTGATGAAGCTATCTTCAGTCCCGTAACGCATATCGCAAGCTGTTATCAGATCAACGCCGCCGCCATAACAACCGCCTTGAATGGCGGCGATTACCGGAATGCGGCATTGCTCAAGCGCCGTGAAACTATCTTGTAAGGGGGTGACGCTATTGTTGTAAAAATGGGTGCCATAGGCCGGATCATTTTTATCTTTGATCGCGCCAATATCGCTGCTGAACATGCCAATATCAATTCCGGCTGAAAAGACAGGACCTGTGGAGGATATGACAATGACGCGGGCTTTGGCATTATCGTCAATATCGCGCACGATTTCTGGGAGTTCTTTCCAGAACTCGACGGACATAGCATTACGCTTTTCAGGCCGTGAGAGCACAATATGGGCGATATTATTCTCTATTGAGACCTCAAAACATTTATACCCCATAACTTAAGTCTCCTAGATTTTAAACAGATAGCCTTTGGCGGGACTGGCCTTGCCGTCCAAGAAGTCCTTATAGGTTTTCAAAAGATCCGTCACCTGTTCCGAGGTTTCAATATCAAGCCAGTTTTTAGCCGTGTCGCAAAAGGGCAGCCAGCGCGAGGCTAAATTTTTGGCAAAACCTTGTCCGCCCCAATCTTTCATACGTCGTTTTACACGGTCAGGGGCGAAGAACATTTTAGCAGGCGCGCCGAGCTTAGGCGTTGTCGGAGCTGCGCCTTGCCAATGCGACTTCCCAACCATGCAATTATAGACAATATTTTCCTCATAGTGATCATAGACAATATTCATCACGGTTCCGTTTCCGGCCATATCGACGATGGCGGTTTTCACATCGGGGTTCATGTCAGTTATGGTGTCATAGGTATAGACCTCATCATAAAAACCCGTCTTTTCCGTGAAGTCTTTATTACCCTCTGAGGTCAGGCCTGTAACTTTAATCCTTGCGCGCTCTTTCAAGCAAAAGGCGGTTCCCATCGCGGTCTTTGATGAGGCCGATAAAAGCAGCACTTGCTCGGCCCCAAAGAAATTTTCATCAGCCAAAAAATCATCGATCAGAAAGCTGGTTGTAAAGAGTGGGCGCAAGACGGGCTGTAAGTCGCGATACGCTACAAAGCTCGGATCCTTATCGACAAAGGTATAGCCATTATAGACGGGGTGAAGCTCTGTACGGTGATCAGTTCCATCTTGAAACCCCATAGGAGTCAATTTCACAGGCTTCATATCTAAGGATTGTGCCACAGGGAAAAACCCATAGATGAGCGTACCAACGCTCACGTCTTTGCAGTTTGACTCAGTGACTTCGGCGTAACCCCAAACGGGCATTCTGCCAAAACCCGCCATATCTATGCTGTAATGTTTGGGCTCAAAAAACTCCCAATAGCCAATCATATCGCCGACCGTCATATAGGTGATGTTATTGGCGGTTAGAGCCCATGGCCCGATTTTGGTTCGGATAAAGCCTTCCTCCAAATCCAGGTCATTTGTCGTGACAAGCGCGACGTCTGAATAATCTGTCCGATTTACGAGGAGGGTTTGGGACATTAAAATACGCCTTCATTATCACAGCAAATCAAAAGCTGCCCCGCCAGACCTGCCCGGCGGTGTTTATGAATTTTGCGATAGGCGTCTGAGCTAACAGTTTCAAACATTGTCTTGGCGTCGGGATATGTAAATATACCCACAGCGTCCCATTCGCCTTCGCCTTCTCCGATCAACCACGCATTGGCTTTCCCGCCAAAGATAGCGCCAAAGCCGTCTTGACCTTTGACCAGCTCGCTCAGGGCTTTGGCATAACGCCCATAGGCTTCGCGGCCTGAAATATCCTCGCCGTCCTTATAGCTCGCTTTGTCTTTAAATTTTAAAAGATTAAGCATGTAAACGGGCTCGCCTGCTTTTTTATGCGATAGGAAAGCTTTGATTTGCTCGGGTGTTGGCTCAAGGGCGTTGAGTATAGTCATCTTTATGCCTTATATCCGGGGTGTTCCATCACATTTGATTTAGACTTGGCCACCCAGTCGCTGGGGACAAAAAAGTCGGCCGCCAAAGGGCCATCATATCCGGCTTGGTTATATTGCCCGAAATCTGTTTCGCCAGCTGAGGCGAGAATAAATTCATCAATGACAAATTGACCTGTGTAAGTTTTAGCATCTTGATTGACCAAGAGATATGCGGCGTCAGCCATGATAGCCGGGGTGCGGCTCATCTTGGCCATAGAGTCCCCGCCCAAAACATTTCTCACAGCCGCTGTATCAATGGATGTCATCGGCCATAGCGAATTTACGGCAATACCGTCTTTGCGAAATTCTTCAGCCATGCCGAGCGTACACATGCTCATACCATATTTCGCCATTGTGTAAGCCGTGTGGTTTTTAAACCAGCGCGCGGACATATCGAGCGGCGGTGCAATATTGACAATGTGAGAGTTATCCCCCTTTTTCAAATGTGGATAACATGCCTGACTGAGCAGGAAGGTACCCCTGGCATTGACTTGGTTCATTAAATCATAACGTTTCATAGGCGTAGCAGGCGTCGGGGTCAGCGATATTGCGCTGGCATTATTAATACAAATATCGATCCTGCCGAACTTATCCACACACTTATCCACAGCCTTATGCACAGCGGTTTCATCGCGAATATCGCACACAACAGGCAAGGCTTTACCGCCAGAGGCTTCTATCTCTTTGGCCGCCGTATAAATCGTCCCGTCTAGTTTAGGATGAGGCTCTGTCGTTTTGGCGGCTATCGCGACATTTGCGCCGTCACGTGCGCATCTTTTGGCGATTGCAAGACCGATACCGCGTGACCCCCCTGACATGAAGATAGTTTTACCTTGAAGTGACATAAAAATTCCTGTTTTCTTACTTGAAGAGTTTAGTATGCAACTATTTGCATAGATACAAGATAAGTTCTTGAGGGATAATCATGGCACTGGCTGAAGCAATATTGGTTTGTCTGACCGAACGGCCTATGAGCGGCTATGATTTGGCTAAAAACTTTGATGCCTCTATCGGGTTTTTCTGGCGTGCTTCGCATCAACAGATTTACCGTGAATTAGGACGGCTGCGCGAAAAAGGCTATGTGGTCAGTGAAGAGGTCAGTCAAAATGGCAAACCCAATCGCATTATTCATACTTTGACACCTGCAGGTCAAAGGGCCTTGCGGGCTTGGTCAAAAAAACCCGCTAAGCGGCCTTCTATCAAAGATGATATGTTGGTTAAATTTTACGCTTTGGAAAATATTGATCTTGACGCTCTTAAGGATCAACTAACCATCCGAATGGAACAGCATCAAACCAAATTGGGGAAATATTACCGTATTAGAGAAAAACACTATGCGGGGAAAAAGCTGGACCTGACACAAAAAGGAAAACTGATTGCTTTGGAAATGGGGATTAACCAAGAAAATCAAACAATCCAACTTCTCGAAGAAGCTATGGAAAAAATTGGAGCGCTTTAACTGAACAACTTAATGAGGCGAGGTGCTGTTATCTCATCTCTAACTCGACGAAATTGTCATAACCCTAAATTCATTATGAATCGGTCTTAACGAAATATTCCTTTTTTTGTCGGGCTTTGTTCAGCTTGGGATAGCTATAGGAACACTGCGCAGTCGTGTGAGTATCCTGATGTGGGATGAGGGAGAAAACCGACCGCGTGTTCTTCGAAATCCAAACCGATTTTTTGATTATTTGATGTTTAATATTCTATGTATTGACTTTATTTAGCATAAAATCTAATTAGATTTTATGCTAAATAGTAATGTCTATAAGGCGATTGCCCATCCTGTGCGGCGCGATATCCTCAAGCGCTTACGTGAGGGGCCGCAAAGCGCAGGTGATTTGGCCGCTGATTACGAGATGTCCAAGCCGAGCTTGTCCGCGCATTTCACGGTGCTCAAAGAGGCAAATCTAATCTTTGCGAAGCGCGCAGGCAATCATATTTATTATCATCTGAATGTGAGCGTTGCTGAAGAGATACTCAGCGCAATTATGGATTTATTCGGAATAGACAAGGAGACGTAACATGACCCATAAGCCCCTGACTTTTAGTTTACTCTGTATCTTTATCGCGAGCGCCATAAGCGCTTATGCGTGGTTTAACTTACCCGATTTGGAGCAATATCCAGTGCATTGGAACGCACAAGGTGAGCCTGATGGCTTTGGCTCGCGCAAGGTAGTGGGAATAAATCTGGTCATGTTTCCAATGATGAGCGTCCTTATGACCGCATTATTTTATCTCATGCCTAAAATTGAACCCTTGCGGCAAAATTTAGAGGATAGCCGCCGCGCTTATCATACGGTCTGGATGCTCACACTCGGTTTTTTAGTTATTGTCGGGGCGTTCATCGCCTGGGCTTATATGTCACCTGATGAGGCTAAAATGAGGACTTCGCCGCGTGTGGTCGTGATCGGGATATCACTACTCTTTATCGGAGTAGGCAATGTGATGGGTAAAGTGCGGCAGAATTTTATGTTCGGGATACGCACGCCGTGGACTTTATCTTCTGAGCTATCATGGGAAAAAACGCATCGCTTGGGTGCGCGCGGATTTGTTGCTGCGGGGTTTGCCTCTGGACTCACGGCGATTATTTTACCTCGGCAGGCCTTTCTGATCATGATGTTGAGTGTTTTGGCGGTGGTGCTCTTTTCTTTGGTCTACTCATATAGGGTCTGGAAATCTGACCCAAATAAACGAGTTTGATATTTAGCTTATCTAGGACAATATTAAATATAATAGCATTTACGGAAAGAGAAGCTAATGTGAAGCTAATGTAATGTCGCTCAAGGTGGTTTATGGCTAATAAGGACTTGATTGAATTCGTTAAAGAGGGCTTAGAAAAAGGGCAGTCACGAGACGCGATTTCCAATGCCTTAAAACGAGCTGGCTGGAAAACTGACGAGATAAAAAACGCGATGCATAGTTTTGCGGATGTTGCCTTCCCCGTAGCTGTCCCGCGCCCTCGGCCTTATTTGTCTGCGCGGGTTGCTTTTCTTTATTTGCTGTTTTTTATCATGCTGGCGATTGTCGCGTGGAGCTTAGGTTCGCTTTTATTCGCGATGATCAACACAGCCATCCCTGACGTAACCAAAACGAATAATTACTTTAGAACCAGTCGGCAAATTCGTAGCGGGGTGTCTGGCTTGATCGTCGGGGCGCCAATATTCTTTTTTCTCGCGCGGTTATTATCCAAAGCGCGAAAGACCGACCCTGAGTTACAACGGTCCCCAATTCGCAAGTGGTTAACCTATATTACTTTGGTCATTGCCGGCGCGACGCTTGTGGGAGACGCTATTTCATTAGTTTATAACTTGCTGGATGGAGAGTTGAGCGCCAGATTTGTATTAAAATCCTTGGTGATTGCTCTTATTGCAGGGTCTATATTTGTCTATTTTCTTAAAGACGCGGAACGTGACGATAAGGGGACTGATGATGGCCGATAAAGGGGATGTCAGTCAGTTTGATACTATATTTGGTTGGGGCGTTGGAGCCGTTATTACGGCTGCGATTATTGCAGGCCTTATAATGGTTGGCGGGCCAGGCAAAGCTCGGGATCAAAAAATAGATGCAAAGCGTCTTAATAATATGCAGATGACCGCGCGTATTATTAGCTGTTATGCCGATTATAATGAAGGCCTCCCGGAGACAATTACCCCCGCCAAGCAAGCTCTAGGCACAGGTAATCTGTCCCGAAAAGAGCAACGGTGCCTGAATTTGAAATGGGAAACCGACCCCGTTTCGGGAACTGAGTTTGAATATAAACGCCTGGGTGAATATAATTTTGAGCTTTGCGGTGTGTTCGCTCGGGAAGGACTGGAACAAGATAGGCAACGTGGAATGGCCTATTATAATACTCGTATAGGTGTTTTAGACACACATAAAATACGTGAAAGCTCAGGGCGGTATTGTTATAGCGCTAAAAATTGGGACGAGACAGAATCTTAAGCGGGCGTTTTCTAGCTTAAATTTGCAATAATGGAAACGGGTGTTGGGCTTGCCTGTTTTCAGATAGTTTTCATTAAGGGTCTAATTAAATCATGACAAAAACGATTTTAATAACAGGGAGCACTGATGGGATTGGTCTTGGTGCGGCCAAGACCTTAGCGGCACAAGGTCATAATGTTCTTTTACATGGGCGTAGCGCCGACAAACTAGTGTCGGTTAAAACCGCTCATGCGGAGCTGACTGAGGCGCAAAGCTATGTAGCTGATCTGTCTGATTTGACCGCCGCGGAACGTCTGGCCGCTGAGATATCAGCGGCCCATCCCCGACTGGATGTACTGATTAATAATGCGGGCGTATTTAAAGCGCCCAATGGTCCGAAAGCGCCCAATGGCATGGATCTACGTTTTGTTGTCAATACGCTATCGCCTTATGTTTTAGCGCAAGGTTTACTGCCTTCAATCCCTCAATCGGGCCGTATTCTTAATCTGTCTTCTGCGGCGCAAATGCCGATTGATATGGATATTATGACGGGCCAAATAGAAGGCTCCGACAGCATGGCCTATGCGCAAAGTAAGCTTGCCATCACCATGTGGTCTGCTCATATGGCGGCCAGCTTACCTCAAGGCCCAGTCGTCATTGCCGTAAATCCGGGGTCTTTGCTAGGGACTAAAATGGTCTTGGAAGCTTACGGCTCTTCAAACAAAGCTATCAGTATAGGGTCTGATATCTTAGTTCGTCTCGCGCTGGAGGCAGGTTTTAACACTGCAAGTGGACAATATTTTGACAATGATAGCGGCCGGTTAGGCTCGCCACATGCCCATGCGCTCGACGTGCAAAAATGCGCGGCTCTCGTTAAGGAGATGGCGGATCTACTGGGGTAGACGATATTGGTGTGTTTAGATTGGTATCGAATTCACTTATAAACATATAACAATATTGTTATATATGTTGACGCGCTTCAATCCAGCCCGTAAGGGAGCCTCACATTGATAATAACGCTGATTACCGAGGTTAAGACGGGCTATTAACCCTGTTTGCTAGCGAGATTTTAAACAATACTATTTAGAGGGTATATCCAAAAATAGCTTTCCTTAAGGATTAATAATATGAGCGCGAATGATTACGTTGTAAAAGATATTTCACTGGCCGATTTTGGCCGGAAGGAACTTGATATTGCTGAAACTGAAATGCCGGGGCTGATGTCTCTGCGTGAGGAGTTTGGGGCATCAAAACCCCTTAAAGGCGCGCGCGTCGTTGGCTCGCTTCATATGACAATCCAGACGGCGGTTTTAATCGAAACGCTGACGGCTCTGGGCGCAGATGTGCGTTGGGCGTCTTGTAATATTTTCTCAACCCAAGACCACGCGGCAGCGGCTATAGCGGCGGCGGGCGTGCCTGTCTTTGCGATTAAAGGACAGTCATTAGAGGAACATTGGGATTATCTGGATAAATCTTTCTTGTTTGAGGATGGCCCGAATATCATTTTGGATGATGGCGGTGACGCTACTCTTTATGTCTTGCTCGGAGCACGCGTTGAAGCGGGTGAGACGAACCTCATTGAAGGCGAGCCTGGATCAGAAGAAGAAGCGGCTATTTTTGCGCAGATTAAAAAGCGCATGAAAGAAAGTCCGGGTTGGTTTACGAAAGTGCGTGATCAAATTGTCGGTGTGTCTGAAGAAACAACAACAGGTGTTCATCGCCTCTATGAATTGATGGAAAATGGTCAATTGCCGTTCCCGGCCATTAACGTGAACGACTCGGTCACTAAATCTAAATTTGATAATAAATATGGTTGTAAAGAAAGTCTCGTTGACGGTATTCGTCGCGCAACCGATACAATGATGGCGGGCAAGACCGCTGTTGTCCTTGGCTACGGCGATGTTGGCAAAGGCTCTGCGGCGTCTCTTCGGGGAGCTGGCGCGCGTGTCAAAGTTACTGAAATTGATCCGATCTGCGCGTTACAAGCCGCGATGGACGGTTTCGAAGTTACTACACTTGAAGACACAGTTAAAGATGCAGACATATTCGTGACAACAACAGGTAATAAAGATGTCATCCGTCTGGAGCATATGCGCGAGATGAAAGACATGGCGATTGTTGGCAATATTGGTCACTTCGATAATGAAATTCAGGTCGCATCGCTCAAGAATTTTGAGTGGACCAATATCAAAGATCAAGTGGATATGGTGACGTTTCCTAAAGGGAACCGTATGATCCTTCTCTCGCAAGGTCGTCTTTTGAACCTTGGCAATGCGACAGGGCATCCATCTTTTGTCATGTCTGCTTCATTTACTAACCAAGTGCTTGCACAAGTCGAATTGTGGGAAGATAGCAAAGCTTCCAAGAAAAAATACGAAAACAAAGTCTATATGCTACCCAAGCATCTGGATGAAAAAGTCGCGCGGTTACATCTTGAAAAGATCGGCGTGAAACTAACGGAAATGTCTAAAGAGCAAGCTGACTATATTGGTGTGTCTCAATCCGGCCCATATAAGCCCGAGCATTACCGCTATTAAACCCAAATTAACCCAATGTGGCCGAGCGATGGTTGCTCGGCCCTTTAAACAAGCCTCTCAATAAATAAAAAGCCCAAAGCCAATAATGGCAAAAGAGCCTTAAAACTAGGAGTGTCCAATGGGACGTCAAACTTACTATTTTACCTCTGAATCTGTTTCCGAGGGTCATCCGGATAAAGTTTCAGACCGTATTTCGGATGAAATCGTTGATCTTTATTTTCGTAAATCTGTTGCCGCAGGCATGTCACCTTGGGATGTTCGCGTCGCAGCAGAAACTCTAACGACTACTAATAAAGTCGTCATTGCCGGGGAAACACGCGGTCAAGATGTCTCAAAGGACGAGATTGAAGCAGTCGCCCGCGCGGCGATCAAAGATATTGGATATGAGCAATCCGGCTTTCATCACGCCCATGCCGATGTTGATGTTCTTTTGCATGCGCAATCTGTTGATATTGCGGCGGGTGTTGACGAGGGTACAGGCACACATAAAGAAGAAGGGGCGGGCGACCAAGGCATCATGTTTGGCTATGCTTCTAACGAAGTGCCAGAGGCACTTATGCCGGCTCCGATTTATTACAGCCATAAAATCCTTGAGCGTCTCGCGCAAGTTCGCCACTCTGGCGAAGCAAAAGGTCTTGAACCTGATGCGAAGTCACAAGTATCTATTCGATATGAAAACGGCAAGCCTGTCGAAGCCTCTGCGATTGTTCTCTCAACACAGCATAAAGACGGTCTAACTCCGTCTGATATTTCAGACATCGTAAAACCTTACATTATCGAGACGCTGCCTAAGGGCTGGATTACAAAGAACACTGTCTTCCACATCAACCCAACGGGCAATTTTGTTATTGGTGGACCGGATGGTGATGCTGGTCTTACGGGTCGTAAAATCATCGTCGATACGTATGGCGGTATGGCGCCTCATGGCGGCGGCGCGTTCTCTGGTAAAGATCCGACAAAAGTTGACCGCTCAGCCGCATATGCATCACGCTACTTAGCCAAAAACATCGTCGCTTCTGGCCTTGTGGACTGGGCTAATATTCAGCTCTCATATGCGATTGGTGTGGCAGAACCTACATCTATCTATGTAGAACTTGATGGTAAACATGCTAAGCTTGCGGCGCGCCTTGAGGAGGTATTACCCCAGATCATGACCCTAACGCCGCGCGGTATTCGCTCGCACCTTAATCTGAACCAAGCCATCTATGCCCGTACGGCAGCTTATGGTCACTTTGGCCGTACGCCCGACGGTGACGGCGGCTTTAGCTGGGAAAAAACCGACTTAGTCGACGCCATAAAAGGCGCTGTTTAGCATATAATATATACGCGCCTTTCGGGTTTCAATTTTGATCTTGCTTTTGACGCCATTGAGATGCCGTTAGGCCTGTTTCACGTTTGAAGGCTCTTTGGAAAGAGGCCAGTGAGGCGAAACCGCTATCAAAGGCGATGGCAATGAGTTTACTGGATTTCTGGTCTGGTGAGCGCAGAAGCTCTTGAGCCTGTTTAATGCGGTACTGGTTTAAAAAGCTTCGAAAATGTCCATGGCCAAATTCATCATGAATAAGGCTTCGCGTTGCTGCCTCAGAGAGAGGTAAGCGGGCGACGACATCAGAAAGCCGTAGATTGGAGCGAAGATAGAGCTGTTCCCTGGTCATGATGTGATCAAGGGTGGCCGCGTGTCCAGACAGCTGATAATTAGGTGTGTTTTTCGGCTGTACCTTAGGTGCGAGGGCGGATACATCTATTCTTATAATGGCTAGCGCCAAAGCCAGAACGGCCAGTAATATCAACCCATTTTGAACATAGACAAAGCCAGCGGGACGCCATGAAAACCCCATTGTGATATCAATGAAAAGATCCATGAGGAGCAGGCTAACCATGATGACAGATATCCAGATGCGCGCTGTTCTTCGCCGCATACGAAGGTCATCTTCTCGGCCTCGCAGGAGTGTCCAGATAAGATGAATCATCAATGTCAGAGCCAATATAACGCTAGCATAGCCGAAAGGGTCATCTATGCCCGCTTTGAAGCTCCAGAGATCGTGAAGGACAATAGCTAGCCATGCCAAGCTTACACTTATCCTAAATCGGTTAAACCGAAACTCATCATCAAAGCTACATTGAACGAACAACCATACAAATATTACTATCATTTTGCCCATAAAATTTGTGATAAACCACAGCCATGACCATAACTTAGGGCTTAAGATATCACTCACCGCATTGTTCATCACAAAAGCAGAAACGCAGAGAGACGTGGTAACAAAACAGAGTGACCACCGCCAAGGCTGCGGCCTCGCAATGACGCCCAAAGCCATCCCGATTAAAAGCGTGGCTGTTACGATGCGTAAAATTATATCCATAAGAGAAGGTTTCACACTTTCCTGTGCCTGTCATCTTTTGACATCTGGCTATCAGCTTTTGCAGTACGAATATAAAGTTTTGCCGTGCCGCGGATCAGGTTTTGCCACGCGGCCCCCAAAGAGCCGCATTAATTTATGGTTTGAAACGAAACAGGACATGATACATGAAACAGGCCCTAAATTTTACCTTCACTTGCTTCATCGGAGTTTTGGTCTCCACTAATTCTGCCTTCGCGCAAGATGAAGCGCCCAAAATTCGCCAAGCCGAGAATTGCTTTAAGGTAGGATGGATTTCTGACAAACTTGGTAAATTCGCAGCACTTAAACCTGAAAAGACAGATACCGTCGGGGTTTCGCCCAGTGCACATTTGAAATTAGAAGACAAGTCTCAGCATTACCCTGAACGTTATTTCATAAAAGACCAGGGTGTTGAAACCGATCTTACCATTGCGCCTGATGGGCAGCTCTTAGGGTTTGAGAAACTCAGCAGTGCCAGCAAGGATGTAGAATTTTGTCATTATGATCCCAAGCGGGCCGGACAGCCTTTTGACGCAGATGGAATTTCATTGGACATCAATACGGATATCCAATTTCACAATCATTCGGGAATGCATAGCTTGGTTGAAATTAGGGACGGTCTGAAAGATGGTAAGTCACACTATAAAAAAACCGCCGGCGCTATGGCTATATTGGTGCCTAAAATGAGTCATATCATGATTAAATATGACGATAAAACGCAACCTTTGGAATTTACAGCCCTGAAAGGCGACATCGAACTGACCGACCGCGTTCAAATTGTTTACTGTGTACTTCCGATGATAAATGTAAAAGATTTGGAGGATATGGGGGCGGACAATATTAGAATTTCAGGAGGTGATTACAGGCTTCTGCCCGTCCCGAGCTTGGCCGCGATGAAACGGTTTGAAGGATGCGGCGAGGGTGAGGGATAAGGACATGCTGATATCTTTGCAAAATGCCCGTTTTCGAGACCCCATTCGACCTATCCTGATCTCTCTTATAGTCATTGGAGTCTATATCATTGAAGATAACTTTGGTTGGTCGATTTACCGCTATGTTTCTCAGACCCTTGAGGGGTGGCCGCGTCTGATTGCCCGCGCCTTCCTTTACTATGGGATATGGACTGTCCTTGTTCCATTAGGAGTCGCAGGACTCGTCGCGGGTCCGAAGCGATGTTTCTCTGCGCTTGGGCTTGATGGGTCTGTTTGGATAGCTGTCAAGGTTGGTCTGATCGCAACGGTTATTTTGCCAATTACATATGCTTTAATTGCTCCGTTCAGCTTAGAAAATTTGGGACAGGATATTGTCGGCGGCGCAATACTCCCCGGCATTGGCGAAGAAATTCTCTATCGAGGCATGTTATTTGGCCTTCTGTTCCGTTTTGCCGGATGGGGATTTCTGCCTGCGGCCTTATTCGGGGCGAGCGTATTTGGTATTGCCCATTTCTATCAGGGCAATACCGTTTTTGAGTTTCTAGGTATATTTGGCATTACCGCGATTGCTGCACTTTGGTGGAGCTGGATCTATATTGAATGGGACAACAATATCTGGATGCCCGCAGCGTTTCATATCCTGATGAATATGTATTTTGCAATGTTTGATGTAGCTGAAGGCACCCTAGGGTCTTGGAGCTTTTTCGTTATCAGGGCGATTGTTTGTCTTATATCTATTGCGCTAACTGTTCGCCATGCGAAGAAACGGGGTTACTTCAAGATAACGGGCCGAGACTGGGTTTGGCAGAGAAACCGGACGCAGGCGCAGAGTTTTCAGGCGGGATAATTTGCCCTAAACACTTCATAGCAATTCTCAACGAAATCCTTGTACGATAACAAGGCCGTCTATGGTGGAAATCTTGACAGGTAAAACTTAAGCCGCTTTTATGGCC
>CAZNWH010000032.1:0-21151 GCA_964576765.1 uncultured Hellea sp. | reverse complement strand
GGTTTTTGGTGCGGATTGGATTTCAAAACGGATAAAGCTCTCCCTCATCCCATGCATTTGCACGAGTAGTGGACTTTCAAAAATGTAACCTGACAAAACAAAGGGATTGATCCAACACTCTTGGCCCCTGTACCAACAGTCTTATGTAACGGGCCTGTGATGTGAGAGGGTTCCAAAACACTGCCGCCATAGCCATAGGTGATATAACTATCCATGGGACCATATTACTACTTATCAAATATGTTAACATCTAACGGTGTTTTAATAAATCTTTGCTACTCTGAATGGAGTTAGCAAGAGACTTAAGATGGAAAATACATTTTTTACAGAATTGTCCGCCTCAATTGCATTGATAGCGGTATTTGGTGCTGGTTTTTTATTTCGCCATTATGCTTTTCGTTGGAATCCGCAAGCTAAGGCTGCCCGCTTGCAGGCGAAAATAAAAACACAGCAACTCAAAGCAACTGTTTCTGCTTCACTTGATGGTATCATTATCATTAATGCGGACGGAGATATTTTAGAATTTAGTGAAGCCGCAGAACATATATTTGGCTATCAAAGAAACACAGTTCTCGGTAAAAAAATGTCAGAGTTGATAGTCCCGGAACGTTATCGCAATGCCCATAATGCAGGCATGGAACGTATGCGGAAAACGGGTGAGGCTAAAATATTAGGTCAACGAATTGAAATAGAAGCCTTAAAAGCCAATGGAGATGAATTTATATCCGAGCTTGCCATATCTCGCAGTCAAGGAGATCACGGAGATATATTCATTGCTTTCATTCGTGACATTTCAAAGCAAAAAGCCTCTGAAGCGGCCTTGAAAGAAGCCAAGGAAAAGGCTGAAGATGCTAATGCTGTAAAATCCAAATTCTTAGCTTCAATGAGTCATGAAATCAGAACGCCCTTTAATGCTGTTTTGGGTATATTAGAGCTTCTTCAAGATACGCAGTTAAGCAGTGACCAATTGGACCTTATCCAAACTGCAACAAACTCGTCTCATGCCCTCCTTCGAATTATCAATGATACGCTTGACTATGCAAAAATTAGCTCCGGTAAATTTGACCTCATGAATACACCTTTTCACCCCATAAAGATATTTGACGATATTCAAGCTTTATTTGAACCTGTGATAAAAGAAAAAGGTCTCCAATTTGAATTAAAATCCTCTGCGAATGAGGAACTTATATTAGAGGGTGACAAGGGTCGGATCTCGCAAATTTTGATGAATTTCATTTCAAATGCTATCAAATTTACAAAAACCGGCACGATTAAATTAATCGTGAAGGCTGATTTGAAACCTGATGGCCAATACGACTTCTATTGCGCGGTGGAAGACAAAGGAATGGGGATTTCAACTAATCATCAAAGCTCGCTCTTTGAGGAATTCTACATGATTGATGATACCGACACACGTGAACATGAAGGTACAGGTTTGGGTCTCGCAATATGTAAAAGCTTAACCGATGCTATGGGGGGGGAAATTGGCGTAAAAAGCAATCTTGGAGAGGGAGCTTTATTTTGGATATCTATTCCATTGCATTCCACTGAAAAAATAGGAACACCAAATACGACTAATGAAAGTTTAGAATTACCCGACATTTCCGGACTGAAAGTTCTATTAGCAGAGGATAATAAGACCAATCAAATGGTTGTATCGCGGATGCTTAAAGACAGTCATATTCATCTTGATATAGTCAATAACGGACAGGATGTTCTCGATACGCTTACCTCAAAAAGTTATGATGTCATCATTATGGATATTTCTATGCCTATTATGGGAGGTTTGCAGGCCACGAAGGCAATACGTCAAAACGATAATGCCTATCAGGACATACCAATTGTTGCTTTTACAGCCATGGCCAGCGCTGATGAAATTCAATCCTTTAAAGCTTCCGGTATGGATGCTGTA
This sequence comes from uncultured Hellea sp., assembly GCA_964576765.1. Classification (GTDB taxonomy): domain Bacteria; phylum Pseudomonadota; class Alphaproteobacteria; order Caulobacterales; family Maricaulaceae; genus Hellea. The sequence continues at coordinate 19,239 of CAZNWH010000032.1, read as the reverse complement.
TTAGTTAAACCAGTTGGAAAACGACATCTAATTCATACATTAGCAAAAATATCAACTTTAGAAGTTAGTCCTAATCAGCACATTGCGGATAGGCGTATAATAAGTGATTTACTCGATGACATTACTCAAGAAGACTTGGATGTTTTTAAAAAGCAATTTCATACAGATTTGTCGGAAGCCTTAAACAGCTTGCATACGGCGCTTGATACATCCGATATAGAGCTTGCGCAAAGAGCAACTCACATCATCAAAGGCCTCGCTGCAACTTACGGCATAACTAAGCTTAATAAATTCGCCGCTTTAACTAATCAGCATTGTAAATCAAGACCGAATGATAAATGGCTAACTCACGGTCAGCTCGCCACGGATATTGGCCGAGATACCCTTGCAAATATTGACGCTATTTTCTCTACCGTCGAAGTTGCGCCTGCCACAAGGAAGGTATCATGAGCATAGAAAACGAACAGCCGAAAGTGTTAATCGTAGAGGACACACTCTCTATGGCCTTAACATATCAACGCCACTTGGAACGCGCAGGCATCCCAGTAGAAATTACACAGACAGGTGTAAATGCTATCGCAATGCTTTCATCCGGATCAATCTCGACCGTTTTGCTGGATTTACAACTCCCCGATATGAACGGCTTGGAGATTATTAAAGCCATAAAAGGAAAAAAAATACCCGTAAATTTTATTGTAATCACCGCTAATGGTTCCGTAAACACAGCTGTCGAAGCTATGAAAAAAGGCGCTTATGATTTCTTAATTAAGCCTGTCAGTGCTCAACGTATAATTACTAGCGTCAAAAACGGGATGGAACGGACGCAGCTGGAGCAAAAAGTGGAGGTTTTGAAAAAGGGTCTACCCTCTTCAAATGTAAGTGGGTTTAAGGGCAGTTCAAAACCTATGTTGGCGATTTACAAATTGATTGAAACAATATCCCATTCCAAAGCTCCTGTTTTCATCACCGGAGAATCCGGAACAGGTAAGGAAGTCTGCGCACAGGCCATTCATCAATCCGGCCCAAGAGCCAAGAAGCCATTTGTCGCGATAAATTGTGCAGCTATCCCTGATAATCTTATGGAGTCTGAGATATTTGGACATGTTAAGGGAGCGTTTACCGGGGCATCTGATGCGCGCTCAGGTGCGGCCAAGCGGGCCGATGGGGGCACATTATTTCTCGATGAAATTTGCGAAATGGACATTAACTTACAAGCCAAGCTTTTACGGTTTTTGCAAACGGGGCAAATCAAACGTGTCGGGAGTGATATTATCGAAGATCTGGACCTTCGTATTCTCTGCGCGACAAACCGAGACCCCATTCAAGAAATTAAAGAAAAACGGTTTCGTGAAGATTTATTCTATCGTCTGGATGTTTTGAATATTGAGCTCCCACCATTACGGGATAGAGGTGATGATATTATCGAAATTTCCGATTTTTTTATTGAGAAATTCTCTGAAGAAGAGGGTAAAGTTTTCACAGAAATATCTTCCGAAGCCCAAACTCTCCTTAAAAAGCATAATTGGCCGGGTAATGTACGTGAGTTACAAAACTTAATAAGGAAGTTAGTGATCTTAAATACAGGACCTTCTATTGAGAAAGAAATGGTCATGCCATTCCTAAAACAACGAGAGACAACAAATTCTGATTATCGTCTTATGGGATTAGTTGATGGCACTGAGAAATCAGCTAAGATGAAAAATCCGGTTACAATAGACCTTAATCGACCGATGGTGGACATTGAACAAAATATTATCGAAGCCGTAATTGCCACTCATGATAACAGTGTTCCTAAAGCTGCAAAAATTCTGAAGTTAAGTCCATCAACAATTTACCGAAAGCGGGAACAATGGCTAGAAGCTCAGCAAGATATGAAGGCATATATAAGTTAGCACACTCTTGAATTGGTATTTCATTTTGCAAATTACTTTTGCATAGTGAGTAGTCGACAATTTTTTAAACCCTAATTAATCATCTAAAGCACTGATAAATATAGCTAATTCTAAGCAGTAGAGTTGGCCTGTCCCTTGCGATGTTTGTGAAAAACAATGTGAGGCCACATGAACAATTATCTTCTTCCCCTCTTAATAGGGGTATCTCTCCTATATCCCGTTCAAGCGGAGGCTAAAAAATTTAATCTGGGAGAAACGAACCTTGACCTACGACTTAATATTGACACACAAGTCGCTTTAGTCTCGGCAAATGATGCTCAAACAATAAATACAAATGTCGATTGGGCGGTTAGGTTAAAAGCAGAGCATCCTGTAACAGATGTAATTCAAGCAGGATTCATTGTAAAACTTGATCAAGATTTTGATGCAGATACACTAACGACTATGCGGACAGATGGGGTTAATCGCCGTCTTCTATTTGGATATATAAAAGGAAATTGGGGGCAGTTTTCAATTGGTGAAATGGCCGGTCAGGCTGACCGTCTTTCCCTACATGCTCCACAAATTGGCACAGGCCAAATCAGAGGTGATTTTACCCGGTATATGGGTCGGCCTGCACTTTTAAATGCCTATGATAGCCAAAACGCCTTTAAAGTCGATTATGTCACGGCGCCTAGGAAACCTCTGCAATTTGGAATTTCCTATGCTCCGAAAACAAAAAGCCGTTCAACGGGTGAAATCCGTCAAACCGACGCTGTTGAAATCGCATTGCAATCTAAAACCCGTTTAAATGAAGGATGGCAATGGCACAATAGTTTAGCTTATGTGACAGGTCGCTCAGCCTCTGACAGGCGTCAAAATATCAATTCTTGGAGCCTTGGGACAGCTTTAACAAAAGGGCGTAAATGGACAGCTTCTGCGGCTTATGTTGATCGCGGTGATAGCGACAGTTTCAAAGGGCTAAATCAGACAGAGATCAATGCGGGCCTGCGCTATCTAAACAAAAAATGGGGGCTTAGTACCTCAGTTGCGGTGCAAAGTTCTTCAAAAGAAACCCGTCAAAATTATGGATTAGGCGGTGAAATCAAGCTCTCTCGTCATGCCCGTTTCAGATTTGATTATGTTATTTATCACGCCGAACCGAGAGTTGGCGATAAAGACTTCGGACAGCTTATCCTGACTGATCTACGGCTGAGCTACTAGATACTGTCATGAAAATTTTAAGAGAAAGACCTGACCAACGCCGCCATCATAGAGTCACCGCTCCACTATTCGTGACCTATGGAAATGAGACACTGCGCGCCGATGATTGGAGCATAGGTGGCCTACGTTTATCAGGCATCACCGGAGAATTACCGAGCGTTGGCGACACTATTCGGATGACACTATCTTTACCATTTCAAGGTTTCGATATTAATTTTGAAAACCAATTTCAGGTCGTTCGCCTCGATAAAGACACAGGGATGTTCGCCGGACAATTTCTTGAGCTAAGTGAACGTCAACGTGACCTTATGGAACATTTCATAGAGGACCTTATTCGCGGATGCATGTCTGAGGCGCACGATACTATTCAACGTATTGATGTCCCAGTGACGCCTATTTCGACAAAACCGGATGTTGATCCCGGTGTGTCAATACCGCTGCGGCGTTGGTCTCGTAAAACGATTATGATGACAGGCTTTTATGTGCTCGCAGGTATCGGGGTCTTCAGCTATTTGGCGCTTTTGATATTTACTAATTTTATCAGACTTGAAGTCGACTCTGCGATTTTAACACGGCCCATTATCATCAATAAAGCTTTGGCCGACGGAACTGTTGCTAAACATCATTTTGTAGCCGGTCAGTCCATCAAAACCGGCGACATAATTACTGAATTATCTATCCCTGAAATAGAGACTGATATGGACGAGGCCCGTATTCAGGTGATGCGATATGAAAACGCTGTTGCTAGATATAAAAAATCGCTCGGTGTCGCCAAAAAACGATCAACAGTATCAACAATAGAAAAAATTAGATCCGAACTTGCCAAACAAGAAACGGAATTGACGGCCGCCAAAATGCGGTTTGAAAATCTCAAAAAAGCTTTATCACGCCTCCAAATTAAATCTCCATTTGATGGCCGTGTTATCGAAATTAGAAAACCTGTTGGTTCATCAGTTATTTATAAAGAACCCCTTCTCGTTCTGGAGCGCACTGGTAAGCCCACTATTGATGCTTTCTTGACTCAAGAAGAAATTTTAAAGGTCGCCCTGAATGATACGGCCAGCATTTATATTCCGTCCTTAAAACAAAAAACGGAAGCTAAAATCATAGCGATCAATCGAACTACCAGTAATTTGGATATCCTTAGTAGCCGATATCTTTGGCAAGAACCCAATGCCAAATCAGCGAGAGTCGAACTTGAAATTATCAGCTCTGATGAGGCGCAAAAATGGCCCGCCGGATTACCGGTAACCGTTTTATTCAAGCGCAATAGAGACAAAACACCAATATTAGATATCGCGCCATGAAGCCTCTTAATATCACGGTTGATGATCCAACATATTGGCCCAAAGGGTTTAAAAAGTGGACGCCTGTTGTCTTACTTCAGCTAGCTCTTTATTTAGGCATTTGCTTAATTCTGACCTTCTCTGTACCCAATAGTTTTTGGGATAGTGAGTTACAAGAAATCACCCTTGTTTTAGGAGGCTTGGGTATTTGGCGCTATGGTTGGTGGCTGACCCACGCTGTGCGAGCAAGCCTCTACGGTAAAGTTATTTATCCTAAAATGCGTCAAGACGCCGATAAGATTTGGGAATCCGGCTGGCGTCCACGACATCTACACTTCATGATGACGACTTATAAAGAACATACTGACATTACGCAAAAAGTTGTACGGTCTATTATAGGATCCATTCGCAATTCTGGCGTACCGGGGACAATTTGGTTGGGCTCCAGCGTACGCTTTGATGAGGATGTGGTTTCCAACTTACTCAAACTTGAAGCTCGCGATCTAGATATTACGCTTCGCATAATTCGGCAAAATGTGTCCGGTAAACGCGCAGCGATTGGACTTGTGCTTAGAGCAATGTCCCGATTGCCTGTAGAAGATGATGATCTGATTACCTTTATGGATGGGGACTTCATCATAGCCCCGGGGGCTATTGAAAAGTGCATGACCCTTTTCAAGCTCCGCCCAAGCCTACAAGCCTGCACGACTGATGAGGAGGTTATTTGCATTGGCCCTAAATGGATAGCGACATGGCTTGAGATGCGCTTCTCCCAAAGACGGTTAGCCATGCAATCTCACGCTATTTCTAATCGTGTATTGACTTTAACAGGGAGGATGTCCGTCTTTCGCGCCAAACATCTGATAAAAAATGAATTTATCAGAACACTTGAAGCAGACCATCTAACTCATTGGTTGTGGGGAAATTTCAGGTTCTTATCCGGCGATGATAAAAGCACGTGGTATTATCTGCTAAAGCAAGAAGCTGAAATGCTCTATGTCCCCGATGCATTGGGTTATACAGTCGAAGTCATTGAAGGGTCTGGCCTTGACCGGATGGTACAGAATTTTCGCCGCTGGTCTGGTAACATGCTAAGAAATGGTATGCGGGCTATTCAACTTGGTCCCAAAAAAATGCCATTTTTTATCTGGTGGTGTCTTATTGATCAGCGATTATCCATGTGGACAATGCTAGTTAGTCCTATGTTGGCGTTAATATCAACTTGCCTCTATGGAGTCTCATTTTTCTTAGCCTATGTTTTATTCATCGCGGTAAGCCGGTTGGCTTTATCATTATTCCTCTTTGGATATGCTCGGCGTGTATCGATTTTTTATCCGGCAATTTTGTATTTTAATCAACTCATTAATGCCAGTGTTAAGGTGTATTGCATTTGGCGACTTTCTAAACAGCGCTGGAGTAATCGCGGCAATCAAACAGCAGGAATGGATAGCAATAACCGAATAGAACAAGCCAGAAATGGGATGGCTGCTTATTGCACTGTCTTTTCTGTGGCTTGCCTTGCATTGGGGACTATCGGTTATGCGGGTTTGTTTAAACTACCTGATCTAAATACCCTTCAGTATTTATTTCATTAAATCAGTTTTGCATTCCGAAAACGTCTATTTTTACTCTGCAATCATATCACTTTGTTAAGACTCCATTAACTATCTAACTACTTGTTTTTTATGCATTTTATGTAACATCACTCTGGTCTGATTTTTGCGACGTAATCGTTATGAAAGTGAGGCATCATGTTAAGTAGACAAAAACAAGATATTTTTAAATCAACCACATGGGGCGTTATTGGGTTTACTCTCATGCTATCCATTATCCATATAAATACGTCTGATTTTGCGCCGACTAAACATGACGATATCAGATTGGCGCAACAGATTTTTTTGAACACTCCTAGTGGAAGTGTCGATACAATTGTTATCGGCACCTCACACCTTTACCGAGGGTTTGATCCTATCAGTTTTCAGAGTTTAACAGGACGCACCGCTATTAATCTATCTTTCAATGGTATGAGCGCCGCAGAAATGGATAAAATGGTTACCCTCATCGCTGATAATGCCCGGGCCAAAAACATAAAACATGCTATTCTCGAAGGTCGGGGGTTTAGCCGGGTCAAATCAGATAATCTGACAACTAATAGAGTTATATTATCGTCGGGTTTTAAATCTTTCAGACAGCACATGACCTCAATATTTGAGACGACAACAATCTCGACCTTAAAGCCCTTTGCCCTGCACCTCCTCGGGCATGGGAAATTACATAGATATGATTTTGAAAATAATATCCCGTCATTTCAACACAAGTTAGAAAAAGCCGAAACACGCCGCCTCGATTTAAAACGTCAGAATATTATTCTGTCAGGCGCTAGCCCTCTGAAAAAGCAAATCAGACAACTAAAATCAAATCTGACACTTGTAAAAAATAAAGGTTTTGGGACACAAAACCGTAGCATTAAACCTGCTGCACGCAAAGATATAGCCCGTAAATATACACGCATTGCCCAAAGCCCGCTCAATAAAACACCCTTATCACCGCCTGAGGTAGCACATTATAAGACCATGATTGACCGCCTGAAACAACAGGGGGTGAAAACACATATTGTCTTACCGCCAACTATCTCTCCAGACTGGATGCGCACACATGACAAATTTGTACATGCACGGCGCGGCCCATTAAAGTCGACGCCTTTATATGATTTGCGGCTGCAAAGACATAAAACAGAATTTGCAAATCTTGACCTCTGGGCAGACCATGGTCATCTCAACGATGATGGTGCACAAGTTTTTACCAAAATATTGGCCCAGAATTTCATACCAAAACCTAAATCACGTGGGAGCAAGCTCAGAAATTTAACTACGGGTTTAACACAAGCATCTATATCCAAACCTGACTGTGAGGTAAAATAGCCATGTTATTTACACAGCCCATTTTCTTCCTATTTTTCGCAGTCGTCTTCACAATTTATTGGAGCGTTCAAAACCATCAACTTCGAAAATATTGGCTTCTTGCCAGTAGTTTGTTTTTTTATGGATATTGGGATGTTCGCTTTTTGGGGCTCATCTTATTTATCATTGGGACCACCTATGCTGCTTCCCGTTACATGGGCCGTACAGAGAATAATAAACATCGTAAACTCGCTGCCACCTTATCGATATCCGCTGCTTTGTCAGTATTGGCTATCTTTAAATATTTTGGGTTTTTCTTGGAAAGTTTGAATGGCGCTTTGTTAGCATCTGGATATGATGATTTAGGACTTACGCTCTCAATTCTCTTACCCGTAGGCATTAGTTTTTATACCTTCCAGGCTATTTCATACACAGTCGATGTCTATAAAAATAAATTACCTTCTGACATAGCCCTATTAGACTACGCAACTTATGTCGCGTTTTTTCCTCAATTGGTCGCAGGCCCTGTCGTCAGACCGCAAACTTTCTTACCCCAAATTGCGAAACCTCGAATCTTTAACTGGCAAATGCTTCGTCCTTTTATTTTCATGTTTATGATCGGGTATTTCAAGAAAGCCTGTGTAGCAGATAACATTGCTGGGCTAATTGACCCTGTTTATGCGAACCCGGAATTTTATAGCACCGGCACCCTTTACCTTACGGCCTTTTTATATTCTGTGCAAATCTATTGCGACTTTTCGGGCTATACAGATATGGCTATCGCGACTGCGGGCCTGCTTGGGTATCGCTTGCGCTTAAATTTCATGTTCCCATATTTTTCTCAAAATATTCAACTATTTTGGCGTCGTTGGCACATCTCATTATCATCATGGCTACGGGATTACCTTTACATAGCCCTTGGCGGAAACCGAGGCGGAAAATTCAAAATGTATCGCAACTTGATGTTAACAATGGTTCTTGGTGGGTTGTGGCATGGAGCTGGATGGAATTTTATTATCTGGGGCTTTTTCCATGGCTTGGCTCTTATCGTGAATCGTTTTGTGAAACTGCCCGGGAAAAATATTCTTCCATCTACCGTATATAAAGGTTTGGCCATTGCCATTACGTTTAGTTTCGTAAGCGTCCTGTGGATATTTTTCCGAGCCCAGACATTTGCGCAAAGCCTGTCATTCATCGAAGGACTTATCATTAACCGTACAGGTTTGACAATTGAACTCGGGCCAGTCTTAATATTGACCTTAATAGGCTCTATCGCATTTCACATATATAATGCAATTGATCATCCTGCAAAATATCTTGGACGTTTGACAAGGCCAATTCATGCCCTTTCAGTTGGGGCGGCAACCTCCTTGATGATTGCGTTGACAGCCCCTACTCACCACCCTTTTATATACTTTCAATTCTGATTATTGCCTCACAATCAGAATTGTTTGAGCCCGCTCTTTTTAGAGCGGGCTTTTTTTTGTATAAATACGAAAGCTTATTTGCATAGTGCAAAACATGAAAATCATAACATTATGTTAATCATATATACCTTTGTTTTATAACACTATTTTTAACAAGCCTCTTGGCACACCCCTTGAATATATCTCCACATAAAGCATTTAAATTGGAGAATTCAATGCCCCAAAATACAATAGAAAATAATGATAGAGTCTTTTCAAATGGTTTTGTTCCAAAAATTGTTCCTGACCATAAATTAAAGGTTAGCGTTTGTGGTCTCGGTTATGTCGGGATTGTCACAACAGGATGTTTATCTGATTTAGGACACACAGTTATTGGCGTTGATAACGATCCCCGTAAACTTGAAATGGTTGGCCGCGGAGAATCTCCAATCTCGGAACCCATGCTGTCCGATTTATTAGCAGCAGGTGTAAAGAATGAAAAGATTAGCGTGAGTCCAAGTTTGATGACTGCCGTTTGGGATACTGATGTCACCTTTGTGTCAGTCGGCACACCCACGGCTGAGGGGGGTGGATGTGACATGACGGCTGTGATTAATGTGTCCACGCAAATCGGAATGGCTCTTAAAGCAAAAAAAGATTTTCATGTGATTGTCATGCGCTGTTCGGTTCCTGCAGGCACAACACTTGGCATGATGAAGTCGATCCTGGAATCAGAATCAGGAAAAACAATGGGCGTAGGTTTTGGCTTGAGCTTCAATCCTGAATTTCTGCGTGAAGGCACGGCTATTGAAGATTTTCATACACCCCCAAAAACCGTTATCGGAGCCAGTGATGAACGCACCGCAAATATCCTCGCCCAGATATATAAGCCGATCGATAATGCGCCGCTTATTACATCAATCCCGGTAGCTGAAATGGTGAAATATGTCGACAATGTATGGCACGCCACAAAGGTTACATTTGCAAATGAAGTGGGCCGCCTATGTAAGCCACTTGGTGTTGATAGTCATGAGGTTATGGACATCTTCGTCAAAGATACCAAGCTCAACTTATCTCCCTACTACTTAAAGCCTGGATTTGCTTTTGGCGGATCTTGTCTTCCAAAAGAAGTTCGTGCGGTTGCGCATATGGCGCGAGATATGGGTGTAAGCTGTCCACTAATTGAAAGTTTGAGCCCATCTAACTGGCTTCAAATTGAGCAAGCTATTGATATGACAATGGCAATTAAGCCGAAACAAGTCGCAGTGCTTGGAGTAGCATTTAAGCCTGATACAGATGATTTGCGTGAGAGTCCCATTTTACATGTGATGAGACATTTGATACTCAATGGAGTTGGCCTTAAGGCTTACGACCCCAATATTATTACAGACGCCCGAATTGAAGGACAATTCAAATACATCAAACATGCGCAACCGGAACTCAAATATCTCATAGATAATCTGAGTGACGTTATGAGTTCGGATCCCAAGTTAATGCTGCAAAAGTCTGATTGCGTGATTGTGTCCCAGAAGACACCAGAAATAATCGAATTGATAAAAAACTTACCCAGCACCACGTCAATTATCGACCTCGTCCGTATCTCCAAAACCCAAGCTGATAACCCCAACTATCACGGTATAGGCTGGTAATGGCCGCGCCTAATTCAAATCCGGAGAAAGTAATGACCGACATATCTCAACAGATTGATCGTTTAAAGTATCTTAGAGACAAAATTCATTTAGAGTTCTTTCTGAGTTCGCTTGGCGTATAATCAAATTCCGCAACAAAGGCTCGCGTCATGGCGCTAGCACTTTGATAACCAGAACGTACAGCTATATCCGCGAAATTAGCGTTGGTATTTTCTACCAAATCTCTAACAGAATTAAGACGTAATCGTTTGTATAGCTGTCCTGCTGGTGCTCCGAATTCCTTTTTAAAAGCTCTCTCCATTGCCTTAGGATGAACATCTAACGATGCCGCAATCAATTTTAAGCGAAGAGGTTTTTCAAGGTTTGCCCGCATGATGACCATCGCTTTCCGAGTGACACCAATATCTGTTAACTCGTCAGCCTCTGACTGATATTGCAATGAAGGCACGCGCTTGAACAAATTTTCAACATCGAAACCGACACCAGCGCCACAATCCTCAACAATCATTTGTAGAATTAAGTCGAAAGTTGACATAGCACCCCCGCAAGTCACCAATAAGTCGTCCCGTACAAAGGGCCTGTTCTCTGCCTGTACGGATAAAAACTTTTCTTCAAATCGCGAAAGCACGTCCCAGTGGATTGTCGCGCGTTTCCCATTTAAAAGCCCAGCCTCCGCCATAAGCCAGGCTCCGGTGTCTAGGCCATAAATTTCTTTTTGGTTGTAAAGATAGGCCCGCATAACCTTGCCAAGGCTTTGGTTAAACACAGCATCATACCCGTAGCTAGATATAAGAAATAGCCTGTCAGCATTTGCTGCTACATCTACAGGACCATCAGGCATAATAGAGAGCCCACTAGAAGAGCGCGCCCGCTTGCCGGTTAGTGTTTCGATTTTCCAGTTATAATAACTTCTCCCAAGAATATCGTTCGCCGCCCTTAATGGCTCAATAGCATTGGCCAAACATAGGTTCGAAAATCCGTCAAAGAGGATAACATTCGTCGATATATTATGCGTCTCTTTTTGCATATATTTTGTCTATTTTAGATAATTTAAAAACTCAAGACCTGATACATTTATAAAATTCTGGGGAGTTTTATGCCATTGGCCATCAATAAAAACGTGTTTATCACCTGCGCCGTAACAGGATCCGGAGGAACTCAGGATCGCAGCCCACATGTGCCACGTTCACCTGAGCAAATTGCTGACAGCGCAATCGCGGCGGCGGATGCTGGCGCAGCGGTTGTCCACTGTCATGTACGAGACCCTGAAACGGGTGTCGCCTCTCGCGACCCTAAACTTTACCGGGAATTAACCGAGCGCATTCGCGACTCGAAAACGGACGTTGTGCTTAACCTTACAGCCGGTATGGGCGGAGACCTTATCTTTGGTCCGCCGGAGGAACCTCTTCCGTTACGAGCCGGAACCGATATGGGCAGCGCCGAGAGCCGCATGGAACCTATCGTCAATTGCTTACCTGAGATTTGCACACTGGATTGCGGTACCATGAATTTCGCAGAAGCCGACTATGTCATGACTAATACGCCGGGCATGCTGAGAACCATGGGAAAGATGATGACGGAAATTGGCGTTAAACCAGAAATCGAAGCCTTTGACACAGGACATCTTTGGTACGCCAAACAATTAGTAAAAGACGGCATTTTGGATAGCCCAGCTTTGGTGCAACTCTGTATGGGTATACCGTGGGGCGCACCAGACGACATGAACACCTTTATGGCAATGGTCAACAATATACCCGATGATTGGAATTGGTCGGCTTTTTCTATCGGGCGCAATCAAATGCCATTTGTGGCGGCCGCCGTTCTGGCCGGCGGAAATGTGCGCGTTGGCCTAGAGGACAATCTTTGGCTCGAAAAAGGCGTACTCGCGACAAATGAAAGTCTTGTGCAAAAGGCTGTTGGCATAATTGAGCGTATGGGTGCCAATATCATGACGCCAGTACAGGTTCGTGAAAAACTGGGCCTGACCAAAAGAGCGCCGGCATGACAAAGACTGCAGCGATTATTGGCGGCGGCGTTATCGGTGGCGGCTGGGCTGCGCGGTTTCTGCTTAATGGCTGGAATGTCAACATTTTCGACCCCGATCCAGAAGCCGAACGTAAAGTCGGTGAAGTACTGACAAATGCCCGTCGTTCTCTGCCTTCCCTTTATGATCATGCATTACCGCCTGAAGGACATCTACTATTCCATGATAGTCTTCAAAAGGCCGTCAAAACAGTTGACTGGATCGCAGAGTCTGTTCCCGAGAGATTAGACCTCAAACAAAATATCTTAGGGCAAATTGAAGAATACGCAGCACGTGATGCTATTATTGCTTCATCAACATCTGGCTTTAAACCCAGTGAACTCCATGAAGGTCGTAAGTCGCCCGAACGCATCATTGTCGCCCACCCGTTTAATCCGGTTTACCTCATTCCATTGGTTGAGCTTGTAGGTCCTGAGCAAACCGTAATGAAAGCTCAAACCATACTAACAAAGCTGGGCTCATACCCGCTACATGTACGCAAAGAAATTGACGCCCATATCGCGGACCGTCTGCTTGAAGCTGTATGGCGAGAAGGACTCTGGCTCATCAATGACGGTATCGCCACAACTGAGGAAATCGACGCGACCTTTATCTATGGCTTTGGCCTACGATGGGCGCAGATGGGTCTGTTTGAAACCTATAGAGTCGCGGGCGGCGAAGCTGGTATGGCCCATTTCATGGCCCAATTTGGCCCCTGTTTAAAATGGCCATGGACTAAGCTCATGGACGTCCCTGAACTTACCGATAAGCTGGTGCAGAAAATTGCAGATCAGTCTGACGCGCAATCTGGCACCTATCTGATCCGCGAGCTAGAGCGCAAACGCGATGATAATTTAGTGGCAATTATGAGAGCGCTTAAAAATCGCGATTGGGGAACCGGCGCGTTGCTGAATACGATGGACGCCAAACTGTCCGCAGCCAGCCCAAAAATGTCGGACTATTTCCGATCAGTCAATCGGAGCGTTCCAGTCGATTGGACAGATTATAATCTGCATATGAATGAAGGCCGCTATGGTCAGGTATTTTCAGATGCCGCCGATGCCGTCTTGATCGCTATTGGGGCTGATGCATCTTATATCAAGTCCGGTCTGTCCTATTTTACTGTAGAAACCAAAGTGAATTATCTGGAAGAGTGTGTCGCTGGAGACAACTTCACCGTGGATAGTCAGATAATCTTGGCCGACGGTAAAAAATTGAAATTAGCTCACAGAATGTGCGCAGCGGACGGCAGCATCATCGCGACCTGCGAGCAGTTTCTACTGCATGTAGATCTCAGCACACGCAAATCCTGCCCGCCCCGCGCAGATATCGAGGGCAAAATGATTGAAATGGCCAATAGCCACGCGTCTCTACCGGCCTTGCTGGAGGCCTAGATGGATTTTGCACTCAGCCAAGAACAGGAACTCATCGTCGCGACTACGCGAGCATTTGTCGAAAATGAACTAATGCCTCATGAAGCCGAGCTAGAACGTACAGGTATATTGCGGCCTGAGCTTGCTAAGGAGCTCAAACAAAAAGCTATTAACGCTGGGCTTTATGCGGCGAACATTCCTGAAGAATTTGGCGGTGTTGGTCTGGACACACAGACCTGGCTTTTATATGAAAAAGAACTCGGTAAAACCTCCTATGCCCTGCATTGGACGTGTGTAGCGCGACCTTCCAATATATTGTGTGCGGGGACGAAAGCGCAGCGTAAAAAATATCTCGATCCTTGCCTGCGCGGCGAAACATCTGATTGCCTCGCCATGACAGAACCTGGAGCCGGTTCAGATCTACGCGGCATGATTGCTACCGCCAAAAAGGACGGGGATGACTGGGTTTTAAACGGGACCAAACATTTCATCAGCCATGCGGATAGCGCAGATTTTACCATCACCTTTATGGCGACGGGCGAAGAAGATACACCGCGCGGCAAGAAGAAACTCATCTCGGCTTTTTTCGTGGATCATGACCACCCGGGCCTGACCATTCGTGATGGCTATAACAATGTCTCTCATAGGGGTTACACCAATTCTATTCTGGAGTTTGATGACTGCCGCGTGCCCGCTGACGCCCTTTTAGGGGAAGTTCATAAGGGTTTTGCCGTTGCCAATGACTGGCTGGGAGCAACACGCCTACAGGTCGCGGCGACGTGTCTGGGCCGCGCCGAACGAGCCTTTGATCTTGCCGTGAACTATGCGGCTGAACGCGAGCAATTTAACCAAAAAATCGGAAAGTTTCAGGGTGTTTCTTTTAAGCTCGCAGATATGGCCACAGAGATGAAAGCCGCAGAGCTATTGGTGCGTGAAGCTGGCTGGAAATACGACCAAGGCATTTGCTTGGATATGGACATGGCCATGGCCAAATTAAAAGCCTCAGAAATGCTCGCCTTTGTCGCCGACGAAGCCATACAAATTTATGGCGGCATGGGGCTTATGGATGATCTTCCGCTGGAGCGGATTTGGCGTGACGCCCGGATTGAGCGTATCTGGGAAGGTACGTCCGAGATTCAGCGGCACATTATCTCGCGCAGCCTTTTACGACCCTTGGACGCTTAGGGAAACTTGATGAAAGGGCTCTCCCGACTCATCAATCCCAAATCTATTGCCCTCTATGGCGGTGGATGGTCCTCTAATGTTTTGGATCAATTGCTTAAATCTGGCTTTGGTGGTGATATCTGGCCGGTCCATCCTAAGAAAACTGAGCTCATGGGCCTACCATGTTTCAAAGATACTGCTCACCTTCCGGGCATACCTGATGCCGCTTTTCTTGGAGTCAATCGTAACCTGTCGGTTTCAGTCGTCAAAGAGTTGTCAGATATTGGCGCAGGCGGAGCGATTTGTTTTGCGTCGGGGTTTGCAGAAATGAGCACAGGTGAACTCCAAGATGCCCTAGTCGCAGCAGCAGGCGATATGCCTATCCTCGGTCCGAACTGCTATGGGCTGTTAAATTATCTCGACAATATCACGCTTTGGCCCGATCAACATGGCGGAACGCAAGTTGAAAGTGGCGTTGGTATTATTGCCCAGTCTTCGAACATCGCCATTAATCTTACCATGCAAAAACGTGGACTGGATATCGCGCAGCTTTTCACCATTGGCAATCAAGCTGTTATTGGAATTGCTGATTTAGGTCTGCAAATGCTTGGTGACGAGCGTATCACAGCAATCGGACTATATCTTGAAGGTTTTAACGACATCCGTGCACTTGAAAAATTTGCCAGAAAATCGCGCCAGAAGAACATCCCTGTCGTTATCCTTAAAACCGGGAAAACTCAAAAATCGAGATCGGCAGCTATTTCCCATACAGCCTCTTTATCAGGGAGTGACAAAGTCGCATCGGCTTTCATCCAAAGGCTTGGGTTTTATGAAGTTGAAACTTTGGCCGAGTTTTTAGAATGTCTAAAATTCCTACATATAGCGGGACCTTTACTAGGTAATAAAGTAGCCTCTGTCAGTTGTTCCGGCGGCGAGGCAAGTCTCATGTCAGATCTGTCACGAATGACGTCTCTCAACTTTCCTGAATTTAGCCAAAACGGACATCGCTCACTTAGCATCCTTCTTGGCGAAAAAGTCGATATTGCCAACCCGCTCGATTACCACACTTATATCTGGGGAGATGTTCAAATAATGACGGAGGTGTTTGCGGCTGTGATGCAAGAGTCTATCGATCTTACCCTCTTCGTTCTGGACATTCCGCGCGCTGACCAATGTGACCCGACCGGGCATGATTGCGCCATCGAAGCCATTATTGCTGCCAAAGCCACAACAGGCGCCCAAGCCGCCGTTATCGGAAGTCTGCCGGAAAACCTCGAAGAGGATATTATAGCGCGATTTATTAAAGGGGGGGTAATCCCGCTTTTGGATATGCAGGTCGCACTCCGTGTGGTTGACATATTATCAAGGACGAAACCTCGCGAAATAAATCCCGTTATTAAGACCGAACTTAACGGGGTATCGACACGAACGCTCTCGGAGTATGACGCCAAACAGAAGCTCTCAAAATTTGGTATAGCTGTACCCAAAGGCGAATTAATCGCTGACAGATCTTTACCTAAAACACTGACTTACCCGATCGCAGCTAAAGCGTCTGGGCTGGCGCACAAAAGTGAAAGAAGCGGCGTTATTTTGGGTATCGAGAATGAAACCCAAGCAAGTTCAGCTATCCAGAAACTTACAGAATTATCCGAAGACGTTTTACTCGAAGAAATGATAACTGAACCAATGATCGAGCTGATCATTGGCGCAGTTATTGACCCAACCGGGATCTGGACTCTGACTATTGGCGCTGGTGGCATCCTAACTGAATTACTCGCAGATGCGGCAACATTGACATTGCCAACCAACCGTTCCGATATCGAAGCAAACCTAAGGTCTTTAAAGGTCAATACATTATTGCAGGGCTATCGCGGCCAACCGGGCGTGGATTTGGATAGCTTGATAAACTGCATTCAATCTATCGCCAATTTTGTTGAAACACACAAAGACACATTGATAGAACTGGACATAAATCCACTCGCAGCGAACGCAACCAAAACTATAGCGCTCGATGCACTGATTATTGAAAAGGAGAGCTGACATGGCAAACTCTGAAAAAAAAGACCCGATAAAAACCCGTATCGAAGGCCACATCTTAGAAGTTACGATTGACCGGCCTAAAGCCAATGCCATTGACCTAGCTACCAGCCGTATCATGGGCGATGTATTCAAAAATTTCAGGGATAACCCTGAATTACGAGTCGCGATTATCACAGCAGCCGGCCCCAAATTCTTTTGCCCTGGATGGGACTTGAAAGCCGCCGCAGATGGCGATGAAGTTGATGGGGATTACGGCGTTGGAGGGTTTGGCGGAATGCAGGAATTACCACGTCTGAACAAACCTGTCATCTGCGCAGTTAATGGTATCTGTTGCGGCGGAGGTCTTGAAATCGCCTTGTCTGCTGACATTATTTTGGCAGCAGAGCATGCTACTTTCGCCCTACCCGAAATAAACTCCGGCACGGTCGCCGATGCCGCCTCAATAAAACTCCCCAAGCGCATTCCCTATCATATCGCCATGGAAATGCTTTTAACAGGACGTTGGCTCGATGTCGAGGAAGCCAATCGCTGGGGTTTTGTCAATGAAATCGTCACTGCTAATAAGCTGCTGGACCGCGCCTGGGAGCTAGCGCATATCATCGCCGCGGGGCCGCCGCTCGTGATGGCTGCGATCAAAGAAATTGTTCGTGAAGCCGAGGGCGAAAAATTTCAGGGCACACTGAATAAGATCACGTCACGCAAACTCAAAACGGTCGACACACTTTACGGAAGTGAAGACATACTCGAAGGATTTAAAGCTTTCGCCGAAAAACGTAACCCGGTTTGGAAAGGCAAATAACTCTGTCTGCCTCCAGATGTAGATTTTATACGGAACCTAGCGACCAGATACTAATATAACGCTTCGACCTTGTCCAAATTGGCGTAAACTGTTTTAAGCTGCGTATATGGTTCAATACCCGCTGTCCCGTTTTCACGGCCCATACCTGACTGTTTATAACCTCCAAAGGCCACCGAAGCCGGAAGCGCATTATAATCATTTATCCAAACCACCCCGGCTTGAATTTCATTCGCCACGCGGTGAGCTTTAGAAAAATCAGTTGTGAAGACAGCCCCAGCTAGGCCAAGTTCCGTTGCATTAGCGCGCCGCAAAGCTTCCTCTTCAGTATTAAAAGGCAGAACAGCCATAAGCGGGCCAAAGACTTCTTCAATCACAAAAATCATATCATCTTCACAATCAGCGAAGACGGCAGGAGTGATATAATTGCCTTTAGCAAGATCGTCTGTGATCAAGGCTTCACCTCCGCAAAGATGCTTGGCGGCAGACCTTTTTGCCGCTTCCATATAGCCCATAACTTTATCAAAATGCCCTCGGCCAATTAAAGGCCCCAATTCTGTCGCAGGATCAAAGGGGTCACCGATTTTTATTTGTTTTGTGCGTTCTGCAAGGTCTTTGACAAATCGATCATAAATACCCCGTTGGACAAAGACACGTGTACCGTTAGAGCAGACTTGACCATTGGAGTAAAAATTAGCGAATAGCGCCGCATTCAGCGCACTATCATAATCTGCATCATCGAAGACAATAATCGGCGATTTCCCCCCCAGCTCTAATGTGACTTTTTTAAGCTGTTGAGCGCATGCTGCCATAACTTTTTTACCTGTTGGGACTGAGCCCGTCAGGCTTACTTTGGCAACATCAAGGTGCTCAATAAGCGCCGCGCCGGTCTCGCCCATACCTTGGACAACATTAAACACACCGTCAGGTAGGCCTGCCTCTGTATAAATTTCGGCCAACTTAAGCGCGGTCAGAGGGGTTTGCTCGGACGGCTTAAAAATAAATGAATTTCCACAGGCCAAAGCCGCTGAAGATTTCCAAAGAGCAATCTGTATAGGATAATTCCACGCCCCTATCCCAACGCAGACACCAAGCGGTTCTCGGCGAATATGAGCAAATGCGGTGGGCGGCAGGTCAATATACTCGCCGTGTAATGACGGCGCGATGCCCGCATAATAATCTAGCACTTCGACACCCGCGATAATGTCAACCTCCGCCGTTTCAGCAATCACCTTGCCTGTATCAAGAGTTTCGAGTTCCGCTAGCTCTCCATTACGTTCTAGCAGGATTTGTCCTGCCCGCCGTAAAATTTTAGACCGCTCAGCCGCTGGGGTTTTTCGCCAGATTTGAAAACCGTATTTTGCCGCAGCAACAGCTGCCTCAATTTCAGGCTGACCAGCAATCTCAATGTCGCAAATTTTATGATTTGTGCCTGGATAAAACGTCTCAAAGGTCTGACCTGAAACACTCGGGTGATAACGACCATTTATGTAACTTCGCTGTAAAT
>CAZNWH010000031.1:0-22258 GCA_964576765.1 uncultured Hellea sp. | reverse complement strand
GAGAGCATTAGCCCTGAAACATTAGCTCCCTCATTAAGTTTTGATAAGCGTTCTTTAACGACGAGCTTTATAATGGCTGGAGATGTTTTGAGCTATGAATATGATGTTGAGAATACAGGTAATGTGACGATTTCTGGCCTTGTGGTTAGTGATGATAAGATTGCAACAGTTAATTGCCCAGTCACAACTCTTGCTCCCGGGGCGACAACAACATGTACAGGCGTTTATACGGTTACGCAGGATGACCTAGATGTGGGCAGCGTGACTAATAATGCGTCCGCCAATGGATTGCCTGCTGGGGGTACATTAACTCCGCCAACGGACAGTGAGACAGTAAGCGGAAGCCAAACACCGTCTTTCACCATTGCTAAGAGTGCATTGGATACGAGCTTTGCTACAGTTGGTGATAGCTTAGATTATGAATATTTAGTTACGAATACGGGCAATGTTGAGATTACAAATATTGCTGTATCTGATGATAAGATTTCATCTGTGAACTGTCCTGTAACAAGCCTGCAGTCAACCGATACGGCATTATGTACCGGAACTTATACGGTTACGCAGGCTGATATTGACGTGGGATCCGTTACTAATATTGCTGACGTAACAGGAACACCTGCCGGAGGCACATTAGCGCCAGCTTCAGATACGGTGACAGTTAGCGGGACGCAAACGCCTGCTATGGATATGACCAAGACTGCAACGAGTGTAAACTTTGAGCAGCCCGGAGATATTACGACTTATGACTATGTCGTCACGAATACAGGGAATACGACATTAACGGATCCGATTGCGGTAACGGATAATTTAATTCCAAATGTGAATTGCCCAGCATTACCGACGGGCGGTTTGCTGCCTGGCGCAACGTTGATATGTACGGGATCATATGCGGCCACACAGGCTGATATTAATGCGGGGTCCGTCACTAACATCGCGTTTGCGACAGATGGTACGACGACATCACCACAAGATTCAGAAACAATTCCAGCGGATCAATCTCCCGCAATTTCTGTTATCAAAACGGCCTTGGACACTAATTTTACAGCGGCTGGCGATGTTATTAATTATAGCTTTGAAATTGCCAATGACGGAAATTTGACTCTAACGGGCACAACAACAATTGTTGATGATAAAATTGGAACGATTTCTTGTTTTGTTGGTAACTTCCTTCCTGGAACGACGCAAACATGTACAGCGACCTATACGGTTACGCAGGTTGACATGGATGCAGGGTCAGTCACAAATCAGGCTTTTGTTCAAAATGGAAGCTTAGTATCCGCTCCCGTTGACGAGACTGTTACAGGAACGCAGTCTCCTGATCTTGATTTCATCAAACGGACAACTACACCGACATTCGTTAATGTTGGCGACGTTTTAACTTATGAATTTGATGTTGAAAACTCCGGTAATGTGACGCTAATGAATATTAGCATTATGGATAGTTTGATCAGCTCGGTAAGCTGTCCGCAAACGAGTTTGATTCCTTCGCAAGCAATGGTGTGTTCGGCGAGCTATACAGTAACACAAGACGATATAGATGCAGGCTTTGTTACAAATAATGCCACGGCATCAGGGACACCGCCTTCAGGATCGCCTGTGACGGAGCCCTCAAGCGTAACTGTTGATAGCGATGCTAATCCGTCAATTGCGCTTGTTAAGAGAGCTCTTACTTCGGACTTCTCTGCAGTTGGAGATGTTCTTGATTATGAATTTGATGTTGAAAATACAGGCTCACTGACCTTGTCTAATATAGTTGTGAGTGACAATTTGATCTCTTCGGTCTCTTGTCCTTTGACAACTCTTGCACCTGCTCAGACGATGATATGTTCCGCCAGCTATACAGTCACTCAGGCTGATGTGAATTCTGGATCTGTGACTAATAATGCGTCAGTTAACAGCGATCTTCCAAACGGAGACCCATTGCCGGCGGTTACATCAAGCGCGGTCGTAGATGGAACTCAAACACCTCTGCTGACGATAGATAAGCAGGCTATTGATATAGTTTATGCCGCTATAGGCGATGTTTTGAATTATACTTACGATGTGGAAAATACGGGTAATGTTACCATTACAAATATTGTTGTGACAGACAACCTTATCCCCTCCATTTCTTGTCCGGTTAATGTTCTGCTCCCTGGCGCACAGACAACATGTACGGGCTCATATAGTGTGACCCAGGCTGACATTGATGCGGGATCAGTTACGAATATTGCCGCTGTCACAGGTACACCGCCAAGCGGAACAATATTACCGCCAGCTAGTGATCAAGAAACGGTCAATGGTAACCTCACTCCTGCTCTAACACTGATTAAAACAGCCACGACGCCGAGTTATAACACTTTGGGTGACACTGTTGATTATACTTATGTTGTGACAAATTCAGGCAATGTAACCATTACGAGCCCGATTATTGTGAGTGACGACAAAATTTCGTCAGTCTCTTGCCCGGCGCTTCCGGCCAGTGGTTTATTGCCAACCCAATCTATCATTTGTTCAGCAACATATACCGTCACTCAGGCTGATATTGACGTGGGATCTGTAGTCAATAATGCATCTGCAACTGACGGCACGACAACAACGCCAATAGCGACGGAAACTGTCGATGCTGTTCAAGGTCCTGCAATAGACATGACCAAAAGGGCTACTCCGCAAACCTTTACGGCGGTCGGCGAGATGGTTTCATATAGCTATGTCATTACAAATACGGGTAATACAACGATAATGAATGCTTTAACTATTTCGGATGACCGTATATCGACTGTAACCTGCCCGACTTTGCCAGCAGGCGGTCTCCTACCCAATGCCACTCTGACCTGTACAGGAACAGATATAGTGACACAGGCCGATATCGATGCTGGATCTATTACCAATATAGCTACGGGTACGGATGGGATAATTTTAACGCCGCCTGTGTCAGAAAATATTACGGCTGATCAAACTCCAGACCTTGCCTTAGTGAAAACCGCTTTGACAGCAGACTTTGATGCTGTCGGGGACCTTGTTGATTACGAATATGTCGTCACGAATACAGGGAATGTCACGATTGCCTCGCCGATTACGGTGACAGATGATAAAATTCCTTCTGTATCGTGTCCGGCCCTGCCAGGTGGCACTCTCGCTCCGAATGCAACGCTAACCTGCACCGGGACATATTCTATCACGCAAGCCGATATTGACGCAGGCAGTGTTGTTAACATGGCCTCTGCAACTGACGGCACGATAACAACGTCAACGGTTACTGAAACTGTAAATTCAGTTCAGCAGCCCGAACTCTCTATTGTTAAAACTGCGAATGAGACCAGCTTCTCAACTGTGGGTGATGTTCTGTCTTATGATTACGTAGTGCGCAATACAGGCAATGTGACGCTTACTGGCGCGATTACTGTGACAGATAACCTTATTCCCACTGTGAGTTGTCCAAGCGTGCCGACGGGTGGATTAGTGCCCAATGCCACAATTACCTGTACGGCGACATATCTTGTGACCCAGGCGAACATTGATGCAGGTAGCGTTACGAATATTGCAAGCGCGTCTGATGGAACCACAACATCTCCAACAGATACAGCAACAGTTTCGGCGAGCCAAGGCCCGGCCCTTACAACCGTTAAGACAGCTATTAGCTCAACATATGATACACCTGGTCAGACACTCGATTATGAATACGAAGTGACTAATTCAGGTAACACAACCCTTACGAATCCGATCACAGTCTCTGATGACAAAATACCATCTGTGAGTTGCCCGTCGCTGCCCGCAGGCGGCCTCGCCCCGACCGCGTCTATAACCTGCACGGGAACATATACTGTCACGCAGACAGATATTGACGTGGGCAGTGTAACCAATATCGCAAGTTCAACCGATGGTAATGTGACGTCGCCCAATGCCGATGAAACAGTTTCAGCCACACAAACTCCGTCTATGGATATTGTCAAAACGGCGACGAGTATAAACTTTGAGCAACCTGGTGATGTTACGAGCTATGACTATATTGTCACCAATTCAGGGAATACGACGATTACGGCTCCGATTACTGTAACGGATAACCTGATCCCGACAGTAATTTGCCCGGCGCTTCCGGCCGGCGGCCTCGTACCAGCTGCGACACTGACTTGTACAGCGGATTATATTGTGACCCAATCGGACTTGGATGCAGGGTCTGTGACGAATATTGCGTCTGCAACCGACGGAACAACAACGTCTCCACCTGACTCGGAAACCATTCCTGCAGATGGGAAACCAGCCTTGACGATGCGAAAGTCATCCTCTGATACTGACTT
The DNA here is from genome assembly GCA_964576765.1 of uncultured Hellea sp. Classification (GTDB taxonomy): domain Bacteria; phylum Pseudomonadota; class Alphaproteobacteria; order Caulobacterales; family Maricaulaceae; genus Hellea. The sequence continues at coordinate 17,981 of CAZNWH010000031.1, read as the reverse complement.
TACAACAGCTGGCCAGATTTTAACCTATAGCTTTGAGATAGAAAATACAGGGAATATGACTCTAACGGGTGATACCAATATCCTTGATGATAAAATTGGGACCATCCTATGTTACTCAGGTAATCTGACACCAGGCCAAATCGAGACTTGTACAGCTGATTATACGGTAACGCAGGCCGACATTGATGCAGGTAGCGTGACCAATAACGCCTTTGCTCAAAACAGCACTGCGACCTCACCGCTTGATAGCGTTACGATAGATGCGGCCCAGACTTCGGGTATCAGCATGGTCAAAACGAGCCTGACAGCAGATTTTGCTAATGTAGGTGATGTGCTGGACTATGAATTTGTGGTTACCAATTCAGGGAATACGACGCTTCTATCACCGATTACAGTCTCTGATAGCCGCATAGCTTCCGTGAGTTGTCCAGCTCTTCCAGCAGGCGGATTGGTTCCCGGTGCGTCTCTTACATGTACGGGATCTGATACTGTAACGCAGGCCGATATTAATGCAGGGTCTGTGACAAATACAGCTACTGCAACAGATGGTACGCTTGCAACATCTGTTGAAACGGCGACGGTCGACGGTAATCAAACCCTGTCTATGGCTCTCGATAAAATTGCACAAACTAGCGATTTCGCAAATGTAGGTGATATTCTGAGTTATGACTATGTTGTGACGAATGATGGTAATGTGGCTCTGACACAAGCGATCACAATTAATGATGACCAAATTGGTGTCATTACGTGTCCTGCCTTACCGGCAAGTGGCTTGCTTCCAAATGCAACACTCACTTGTAGCGCCACTTATAGCGTGACTCAGGCGGACATTGATGCAGGGTCTGTGACGAATATTGCCTTTGCTACAGATGGAACAACGACATCTCCAACAGATACAGTCACAGTCACAAGCACATTAACACCGTCTATGGATATCGTGAAAACGGCGAATGAAACAACATTCTCTAAGGTTGGCGATGTTTTGACCTATGATTACCTTGTGACCAATACGGGACCTACGACATTGACGAGTCCGATCTCAGTCTCTGACGACAAAATTTCAACTGTCAATTGCCCGTCTCTTCCTACGGGTGGTTTGCTCCCTACGCAAAGTATAACCTGTACGGCCAGCTATACCATTACGCAGTCAGACATTGACGCTGGTAGTGTAACAAATATTGCATCGGCAACAGATGGTACGATAACAAGCTCGGATGTTTCCGAAACTGTTAATGGAACCCAAACGTCGGTTATAACGATGGTCAAGACCGCCTTAACCACCGAGTTTACGTCCTCGGGTGATACGATTGACTACGAATATGTTGTGACCAATTCTGGAAGTATAACGCTGACTCAGGCTATCACCGTGACAGACGACCAGATTGCAACAGTGACGTGTCCAGCCCTACCAGCAGCGGGCTTAGTTCCCGGCGCCTCTATTACATGTACTGCGCAAGACACTATCACGCAGGCTGATATTGATGCTGGTAGCTTGACCAATACAGCCATAGCAACAGATGGGACAATTAGTTCCTCACCAGAAACAGTCACCATATTGGCTAATCAAAACCAAAATTATATACTTGATAAGGATGCTATTTCAGATGATTTTGAGGCTGTTGGAGATATTCTTTCTTATGAATACACGGTTATCAACACAGGCAATACTACTCTGACAGGTTCAGTCAGCATCGATGATGATAAGATAGGAACAATTAACTGTGGCGTTCTTCCCGCTGGAGGTCTTCTTCCGAATGAAAGCCATAGCTGCTCTGCGACTTATACAGTTACTCAAGATGATATTGACGCTGGATTTGTGACGAATATTGCGAGTGCAACGATTGGCGACAATCCACCGACAGCCCCGGACTCTGTGACAATTGATGGAACACAAATTACTTCTCTGTTAATGAACAAATCAACGACCGCTACCTCCTTTGCTTCGGTAGGTGAAGTTCTTACTTATAATTATGTTGTAACCAATGCAGGGAATGTAAGCGTCACGAATACGATCACGATTTCAGATGACAAAATTCCATCAGTAACATGTCAGCCGCTTCCGGCTGGCGGTTTGGCCCCCGCAGAGACTTTAAATTGTTCAGCAGATTATAATGTGACGCAAGCGGATATTGATGCTGGTGGCGTGACTAATATTGCGTCAGCCTCAGACGGAACAACCACATCTGATCCTGATACGGTAACAGTCCCGGCTGATATTATTGAAGGTCTATCTATTGTTAAGCGCGCATTAAGTGAAGATTTTTCAATGGTAGGCGATATTGTCTCATATGAATATGATGTCACTAATACGGGTAACGCGACTTTGACATCAGCTATAACAGTTGCGGATGATAAAATCGAAAATGTTGTCTGTCCCGCGCTAGCTGTGTCAGGTTTAGCCCCGCAAGCTGTGACGACATGTATAGCTGATTATACGGTGACGCAGGCTGACATAGATGCGGGTGAAGTCACCAATGTGGCTAGCGCCTCATCAGGTGATATCAATTCCCCTGCAACATCTGAAACCGTTGAAGCGCGGATAGAACCGAGTTTAGGGGTAACCAAGTCTATTACGCAAACAGTCCAAGCCTTTGGTCCGCTTTATGATGTGACCTATCAAATTATTATGGAAAATACAGGCAATGTCACATTGACGAACTTGACCCTCGAAGATGATCTAGGTCAGTTTTTAGCGCCAGCTACAGTCTTTATAAAGCCTACGACAGCGCTAAGTGGATTTACGGGGGGTACAGCGAATACAAATTACGATGGTACGTCTGATATTCAGCTCTTATCTGGCGCGCCGGAATTATCACCAGGCGACACAGGTGTTGTGACCATTATTGTCCAAGTTGATACTTCACTAGGAGGTCCGGCTCAGGGCAACACGGCCATCGGTAACTCTGATGATTTAGATGATCCTGTTCCGTCAAATGATCTTAGTATTACGCCTAATAATGACGAAGATACGAATCCAACACCGTTGTCGATTATTGATACCGATAGTGATGGAGCACCGGATAATTTTGAAAGCGCCAGCGAAGACCGCGATGGCGATGGTATCCCAGACTCTGAAGATTATGATCCTACAGGTTATTTTTTCTGCGAAGAAAATGGTTCTATTCTTAGCGGTGGTGGTATCTCAGTCACGGGTCCATTCGGTTCTAACTCTTCCATCGGCACAGCTAATAATATTGTCATCGTCGAGGATGGATCAAACGGCTATTACCAGTTCTACGTGACTGCGCCGGGCCGATATACATTGATACCAACATATCCTGTTACGGGAGTTCCGAGTACAGACCGCCCAGTAGAAAACATTGTATTGGATGCGAGTTCGCTTCTTCCGAATAATCCTGCTGTTCTAGGGTCTTCTGAAGTTGGGAATACTGGCGTATTGGCTGATGAGTCTTTGTCGGCTAATCCTGCCTATTATTTTAATTTTGACTTTGAAGCTGGTGATCCGTCGATCTTGCTGAATAATATTCCGTTGCAACATTGCGGGAGCTCAGAGCTAAGCTTAGCTAAATCTGTGATAGGTGACCCGATTGCGCAAGACGATGGGCGACAGCTTGTGACCTATGAGTTTGATATTTCAAATACAGGCCAGACGCAGGTGGATGCAGTTCAACTATCAGATGATTTGGGGGATGTTTATGGTGATGCCAATGTTGTTGTGAGCTTAAATGAAATAACATCGAAACCCCCAAATTATATTGGAATTGAAAACTCGGATTATGATGGCGTGAATGATATTACAGTTCTTGATGGGCTTGGCTCTCTTGAGGCTGGCGAAAACATGACAGTCCAAATGCAAGCTCTTGTCGCGCCTGACACGGCCAGTACCTTTATTAATAAGGCGACAGTGCAGGCTAGTAACCCGCTGACAGGCGCTCCTGTTCTAGCGGATGATACAGCGTCTATTGAGCTAATCCCAGCCGCTAAAATTAATGAGTTGATCGTTACAAAAACAGCGCGTCCAAGAACCGTTCAAATCGGTGACCCTGTCCTTTATACGATTGAAGTTACAAATACGAGTGCTGGAGCTATTTCTGATGTTGAACTTGTCGATAATATACCTTTTGGGTTTGCCTATATTCCAAATAGCGCCACCATAAGTGATGGAAATACAACAACTTCGCTAGAGCCGGTAGTTTCCAATAGAACACGTTTGAGCTGGCCGGTCAGTAGCATTAATACAGCGCCTTTGGATGCGCTCTCGCCTGGAGAGACTATATCTGTTGAACTCGGTTTATTAGCAGGTCCAAATGTTGAATTTGGCGCCCATGAGAATCAAGCCTATGTGGAAAACAACACAGGAGAACGTTCTTCTATTGCAACAGCTATTGTGGATTATATTCCGGAACCAAGCTTTGACTGTACACCTGTGATTGGCCGCGTCTATGATGACGTCAACCATAATGGATATCCTGATGACGGGGAATCTGGACTGCCTGCTATTCGCCTCGCGACGGTCAATGGTGATATTATTACGACAGATCAATATGGTCGTTATCATATTCCATGCGCAATTATTGCTAATAGCGAGCGGGGATCTAACTTCTTGCTTAAAGCTGACACACGGACATTCCCGCTAGGGTACTCGCCAACAACTGAAAATCCACGTGTTGTGCGGGCAACAAGAGGTAAATTTGTGAAAATGAACTTTGGGGTCGCGCACAGAGCTAAGCTTCGCATTGATCTTTTTGCGTCTGACTTTAACGGACAATATACGGTACTGAGCAGTGAAACACAGTCACGTATTCGCAAAGTCTTGGCTCAAGATAATACTGCGGAGCGCGCTATTATTGTTTATCATGCGGATGATTTGGAAGATGTAGACCAAGGCCAAGCTGCTCTTAATGTTGGTTTGGACGCAGTGAAAGCCATGGCTCGTGATCGCTTTAAAGACATTGCCCTAGAATCCAGCTGGGGAGATGCTAGGGCCTTTATAGGCCATACGGGTTATGCCGAGACTGTTGACAGTCATGAGCATGAAGAAGCTCGTCGCGCGGTTGGCCAAATTTTTGATGGCCCTGCGGATGGGCGCAACCGTGATCGTGTGGCATTTTTTGAAAATGATAGTGGTCAAATCGAACGAACAGCCCGTGATGATGACGATTGGGGGCATGAATTGGGCGATGAATATATAAACCGCGAAGAAGGGTTACGCGGCGAACGTGGCTCGCGGGCTCTTACTGGTGATAACAGACGTCCAACGTCTCGCTTTGGGGGTCGCCGTGATAATGGCTTGGCTGAATCTGCACGTCCTGGACGTTTGCAGCGCTGGGTTGGTTGGGGTAATAGAACATCATCATATGTCGAAGGTATGGAGATCGAAACCACAACATCTTCTTTGGATCCTGTAAAACGCTTGGATACTCAGGCCGATATTGTTTCAGGTCAGCATGGCCGTGTCATAATGGCTGAGGGATATTGGAATTATGATGCCTTTATTGAGCGTGCAGAATTACGTGTCTTTGATGCTAATCGTTCGACGCGAGGTAAACCATTAGCCAAAGCCGACTTTGTTAGTAGTACAGTGGCTCTATTCTTAAATGACGATATGCCTCAAGATATGCTATATGTGCTTAGGACTTATAACGTTGAGGGTGATTTTGACGAAACAGCGCCTAAGCGCTTAAGGCTTGGGGATGCCGAATTTGATCTGAGTGAAGCTGAGTGGCAGAAAGAAGCCCATACAGCCTTCGGACAAAACTCACTCACAGTCGATAATATTCGCTTACGCGGCGGTACGGTTCGTGTTTATGGCCGTAACATACCCGGAACATCTGTTCAGGTTATGGGCCAGTACATTGGCGTTGATGCGGATGGTAAATTCGTGGCTGAGCAACTTTTGCCCTATGGCGATCAATCGGTTGAAGTTTTGGTTGATGATGAAAACGGAATACAAACTCGGATCGTGCGCTCTGTTGATGTTAAATCAAGAGACACATTCTATGTGGCTCAAGTTGAAGCCACGATTGGCGAAACGATTTCCGAGGATAGCACGGGGGACAGAACCTTCGAAGATGGCCGCGTTGCTTTTTATCTGCGCTCTCGTCTTAATGACCGCTGGGCTGTAACAGCAACGGCTGATACGGGCGAAGCGGCCCTTACGGATCTTTTTGACGGATTAGACGATAAAGATTTCGGACAGCTTCTCCGACGTCTTGACCCTGATCGTTATTATCCGACTTATGGAGATGATAGTGTCATCGAACAGGATGCTCCGACATCAGGACGTTTCTATGCCCGTATTGAGCGCGATGATGATTATGCTCTTTGGGGGAATTATCAGACCAATTTCAATGATACTGAATTTGCCCGCGTTCAGCGCACGCTTTATGGTGCGAAACTTCAATGGGATGAAAACGGGAATCAAACAATCTTTGGGGATGACCGTACGCGTCTGACGGCCTTTATTGCTGAAGGCGGGTCACGTCAGGGACGAGATGAATTCCAAGGCACCGGCGGATCAGTCTATTATCTGCGAAATGGCGATATCGCGATCGGATCTGAAATTTTGCGGATTGAAACTCGAGATTCTGTTTCGGACTTAGTGCTTGAAACCCGCCGTCTGACTTATGGAACGGATTACGACTTGGACTTCATTCAAGGCCGTATCATCTTGAATCAGCCTTTGGGTAGCAGGTCTGATGATGGCCGCCTATTCCGTGATGGCTCACAAAGCGGTAATGAAAGCGTTCTCGTGGTTGATTATGAGTTTACGCCTGTCTTTGACGCATCTGGTGACGCGGCTGTATACGGTGCGCGGGGATCACGTTGGTTTGGCGATCATGTTAAACTTGGCGCGACCTATAATCATGATACGGATGGCGGGTCTGAGTCTGATCTTTACGGGGTTGATCTAACGCTTCGATATGAGGCTGGGACTTATATTAAAGGTGAATTTGCCCGCACAGAAGGCTTAGGTGTTCAAACCTTCCGCTCACAAGATGGAGGGTTCACATTCAACCCGCTTGATCGCGGCGGTCTGGGTGTTGCTGGAACAAATAATACGGCTGACGGTTATGCAATAGAAGCTGCTGCCGACTTTAATGAAATTGACGGTATTAATCTGGATGGTAACTCTTATGCTTACTGGCGTAAGCGCGAAGCTGGATTTGCAGGATATTCAGAGGCGACGAACCAAGCCGTTGAACAATTTGGCGGCGGGCTTGATATCAAGTTCTCAGAACCTCTACGTCTATCGGTTCGGGCTGATGTAACGGATAACCAAACCGTTGGGACAAATAGCTTTGCTGAAGCGCGTCTGGATTATGAAACGAATGAGCATATTACGGCCTCTATTGGCGTGAGCTTTAGCGATGATATTCAGGGGAATTCGGGAACATCGGTTGGCGGACGCGTTGATTATGCCTTTAATGATGATAACAAAGTCTACGCCTTTGGACAGGTTGGGATTAGTGGTGACAATACCCGTACAACGGACCGTATTGGCGCAGGTGCAGAGGTTCGTTTGTCTAAGAACATTATTGGCGGCGGTGAAATTTCGACCGGTGAAGATGGTTTGGGTGCTCGGGCATCGCTGCGCTATCAATATGATAATGGCGACGAATATTACCTCGCCTATGATTTGCCGCTTCGCAGTAATGTCACCTCAGATTTAGGGAGCTTTAACTTTGGGGCTCGCCGTCGTTACACAGACTCTTTGTCAGTCTATGGTGAAGAGCGTTTGCAATTTAACGACCGAGGATTAAACGGTCTCACCCATGCTTATGGTGTGGATTATACGCCGGGGAATTGGAACCTTGGTTTGTCAGGTGAGGTCGGTAAAGTTGATGAACTGGACCGGACAGCGATTTCGGCCAATATTGGCTTTGGTAATGACCGGATTAAAGCGGGTATTACCGGCGAATGGCGTGAGGATGAGAACACAGATACAGGCGATATACGCGAGACATGGCTTCTGCGCACCCATGCTCGTTACCTCGCCTCTGAAGAACTGCGCCTACAAGCGAAGCTGAATTTGGCCTTCTCTGAGCAGACAGCTATTGATGCATTGCTGGGGCCGCGCAGCTTCAATGAGGCTGAGTTTACAGAGGCCTCTCTCTCGGCGGCCTATCGTCCGATTTGGGATGATCGTTTCAACTTATTGGCCAAGCTGGTTCTGATTGAAGACCTATCTCCAACCTCACAAAGGTTTAATGGAGAGACTTTGGATTTCCGTCAGAAGAGCCGTATTGCCTCAATTGATACAAGCTATGATATCTCCGAGCGCTGGACGCTGGGTGGTAAATATGCTTATCGCGCTGGGTCAGTGACTAGTGACCGCGAAAGCACCGATTTTACACGATCTGAAGCGCAGCTCGGCGTTATCCGGCTTGATTATCACGCCACCCATCTTTGGGATGCAGTCATTGAAGGCCGTATTCTCGATATCGGAAATGGTACAATTAGACGCGAAGGCGGTCTGGCGGGCCTTTACCGCCACGTAAACGATAACGCCAAAATCGGCGCGGGTATTACTTGGGGCGGTATTGAGGAAGAATATCTTGCGGCGCAAGATGATGACGGCCTTGGATGGTACCTCAATGTGGTTGGTAAATTCTAATTCAATGCTCTAAAACTAATAATAGGGCCGTAGTTGAGCTGCGGCTTTTTAATTGGAAAATATCTCATGTCATTTAGAAAGACTTATGAGTTTCAAGTCTAATGCAGATATCCAATACATATATGAGGGTTTAGTCACACGGTCTTTACCTAAGTCAGCTTGGACACATGAAGCTCATTTTGCGGCAGCCATAGCGCTTTTATCAAAGCGAAAAGCGCAAGCCTTCAAAGATATGCCAGACCTTATTTGGCGCTATAACGAGGCTACGGGCGTCCAAAATACGAAAAGCGGTGGATATCATCACACGATCACGTTGGCGTCTCTTTTTGCAGCGCGAGACGTTTTGGAGAGATCTCCTGGGCAAGAGCTCTACGGCGTCGTCAATACCTTGCTTGAGTCTGAGCATGGGCAGTCTAATTGGCTTTTACTCTACTGGACTCAAGATTGTTTATTTTCTCATAAGGCGAGAAAGATGTGGGTTAGCCCTGATCTAAAGGACTTACCTTTCAGGTTGGAGAGTTTTGAGCCGTTTTAGTAATAAACATGGCTTTTCATATCACCCTCGTCGAATAATGATTGGCATATTTGGATAAATACTAAGCGCTTGTCTAAGGGGAGAGGGCGTCTGATTTTATTCGTAATTGCAATTAATCTTGGTCTTTGAACATTATCTTTAATGATAGGCACAACCATCGGATCTCCTAAAGGCGTGAGGGGGTTCGCAGGCCGCAAAATTCTTAAAGAGACGGCATCCGACCTGCCAACTACTGATTGGGCTCCGGTACTAATATTACTATACATAAATATCTCTGGTTCCAACCCTCTCTCCACGTACATTCCATGAAATAAGGGCCAGGCAGGTCCATCGTGAATAAATATATGCGGGTAAGGTACGAGGTCTTTAAGGCTAATCGGCCTACCATTATCTAGTGGATGTCCTTTGCGCATCATTACACAGGCTTGAGGTAAGCATAGTTCTGTGACACTATATTTTTTTGGTAACTCAGGAAGCAATGAGAAAGTTATTAAGACATCGACACTGGCTGAATCAAGGGACTCAAACCGAGTATCCATCCAGACTGTCTTTATGGAAATATTTAATTCTGGATGTTCAATATTTATTTTGTGAATTGCTCTTGGTATCAAGGACCAAGTTAGGCCCTCTTGGCACCCGATTGTGAGGTTGCCGCGCAATTTTCTATCTATTGCTGTAAAAGACCCTTCAATATCCTCAACATTATTAAGTAGAACCTTGCTTTGTTCTAATAACCTTCGGCCTTCATCTGTCAGAGTTACGCCATCAGCAGGTTTGCGTATAAAGAGTATTGTATTTAACCCTATTTCTAGTTTTTCGACAGAATTTCTAATAGATGTCGTGGAAATATTTACCTTTATCGCCGCCGCGGCAAAACTACCCATTTCTGCGGCGGCGATAAAATGGCGCAAATAATCTATTTTGATCATAATACAATTAATACAATTAATGTATTAATATGCAATAATAAATATATTTGCCTCATCAATAGCATTAATTCATACGCATGATATAAAATATAATGATATAATAAATCTAAGAGGGAAATATCATGAAATTCATCAATCGTACTAGTGTTTCGCTGTCGGCTATAGTTATAGCTGCAGGATATATGGCCCCTATCAGTTTTGCTCAAGATAACAATGTTCTTCTTGATGAAGTCATTGTGACAGCCACAAAGAAAGCTGACGGTGAAAATGTACAAGATACCAACATCTCTATCACAGCCTTTGGCGCCGATCAGTTAGAAGCTTTTCAGGTTCGCGATATTTCTGGTTTGAGCTTTAAAATACCAAATGTGCAGCTTGATGAAGTTGGAACTTCTAAGGGTACAGCGAACTTTTCTGTTCGCGGTTTGGGTGTTAACTCCTCTATCCCCTCTATTGATCCTGCTGTTGGTGTTTTCGTAGACGGTGTTTATCTAGGCATTAATGCAGGTGTTGTTCTTGATACATTTGATTTGGCGGGTGTTGAAACGCTTCGCGGGCCTCAAGGTGTCTTGTTCGGGCGAAATGTAACAGGCGGCGCGGTTGTTATTAATACGGGCAATCCAACTGATGAATTTAGATTTAAAGGTAAGTTAGCGGCTGAATCAGGCTTGCGCGGCACAGGCGGAAATTATTACGCACAAGGCGTCGTCTCCGGTCCTATAGGGGGTGGTCTTAAAGGTAAATTGGGCGCTTATTACAATAATGACAATGGATGGTTTCGAAACCAGTTTGACGGGACGAGTTTTGTCGCTGACCCAGATGATGGAACCAATTTCGGCGAAAGTGAGACTGTTATTCTTCGCGGCGCGCTCGAATATGACGGGATTGAAGGATTAAACCTTCTGGCGAAACTGGAATATGGTGATACGCTAAGTCAAGGCCCTGCGGGGCAAAGCCATCAAAATGGTTCCGGCGTAAATAGTTTTGCAACAAATATTCTAGGCGATCCGGCACAAACATTCGATCGAAATTCATTTGACTTTGCCATTAATACTTTGGGCTTTTCGGATAATGAATGGGTATCAGGGAGCCTACGCGCTGATATTGATGTAGCCTTTGGAGATGGCACCATTACGAACATTTTTGGCTATCGCGATTATTCCCAAGATGGTCTTAGTGATATTGATGCGACAGCCTTACAGGTTTTTGATGCCAGCTTTAATGTTCGTCAGGATCAGATATCTAATGAACTCCGCTATAATGGCCGTTTCTTTGATGATAAACTCGATTTCACTACAGGTATATTCTATTTTCAGCAAGATTTAGAATATGCGGAGCAACGCATTGTTGGAGGGGCACAAACGCGGTTTGATGGCGGCGGTATCCAAGATCATGAAACTTTCGGAATTTTTGCTGCTGGTGAATATGATTTAACCGATCGCTGGTCCCTAAATGCAGGTATTCGTTATTCTGACGAAACGAAAGAAGCTAACATTACGGCAATATCAATAGCAAATGCACCTTGTTTCATCTTTGAGGATGATCCGCGTTTTGAAGCAGGGTCAACATTATGTAGCCTAGATGAGTTTCCAACATTCTCGACAAGCAATTTTTCCCCTAAAGTTGGATTTGGCTACGAAGTTCGGGACAATATCCGAGCTTATGGACATTGGGCACGCGCTTTCCGGGCTGGTGGTTTTAATTTAAGAAATACATCGGCTCAAGTGCCGCCAACAGGGATTGAAACACCTGGTCCATTCGAAGATGAGAGAATTGATAGTTTCGAAATAGGCTTTAAATCCGAACCTATTCCGGGGGCTAAATTTAACGGCGCAGCTTTCTTTAATACAATTGATAATCTACAGCGTGAAATTAATGTTGCTGGCGGCTCAGCGGTTGTGCAACAGGTCATTACGAATGCTGCGGATGCTGAAATATACGGAATTGAATTTGATGCGCTTTGGCCAGTGACTGACAATTTCATCGTCAATGGCACGATTGGCTTCCTCGAAAGTTCATATACGGATGTTAGCGTTAACCTGTCCGCATCGAGCGCGGCTGAGCTTACAGACCCTGCAGGGCCAGAGGATCTAGCCTTGGAAATTCCGCGTCTGTCTCCTTTTACGGCGACCGCAGGTTTCACCTATTTCCATGATACGTCTTTTGGTAAAATGACGTTTAATGGGAATTACGCCCATCGCGACCAAGCTTTCTTTACAGATAATAATCTTGGTTTCATTAATGCACAGGATAGATTTGACGCCAGTATTGGGTTAGATTTATCGCAGGGTTTCAACGTGACTGTCTATGGTAAGAACCTCTCCAATGAAGTTTTACACGGTAACGATACTCAGCTTAGTAATGGTACATTTGCGCCTCTCGCTAAAGGTCGCGTCTTTGGCGTTGAGCTAAATTACGATTATTAAATAGCCCCTACTCACACACCTCATCATTTTGATGAGGTGTGTGTTTCACGTCTTAGTGATTGGTTGCGAGGGGAGACCAAGCGACCTAAAGCTAATAATAAAACGAAGGCGGCGCTCGTGTGGCAGGGTAAATGTGTCTAACTTATAGGCCAATACTTTGATAATGCAGGGCGATGTCGGTGATGGCCTTATAAAAGGCGGCTGTGCGCATATCTTCGAGCTCAGGATTTTCTTCCAACGTTAATTTAATCGCTTTATAGCCACCGCGCATTGTGTCATCCAATCCGGCCCGGACCAGATCAATTTCCAACGCACCTTCAATAAAGCTGTCTTTAAATTTCTTTGTAAAATTGAGATTACCTTGATCTTCTAGGGCTTGAATAAGACTGCGATTTTTGGCTTCCTCATTACGGCGTTGTAATCTGCCAAATCGAATATGACCAATATTTTTAACCCACTCAAAGTAAGAGACCGTCACGCCGCCTGCATTGGCATACATGTCCGGAATGATGAAGACGCCTTTATCGCGTAAGATTTTATCTGCCTTCGCTGTTACAGGCCCATTGGCCGCTTCGACAATAAGTTTGGTTTTGATAGAGTGAGCATTATCCATATTGATCACGCCCTCCATGGCGGCAGGAATAAGGATATCGCAAGAATCGAAAATCGCGGCCGGATCAGGGTCGGTAACAGTCCCGTCCTTAAAATCGGCGAGAGGCGCTCCAGAGCGCATATGTTGTTTTAGCTCTTCGATATTGATACCCTTTGGGTTTCTGACAACACCGCCGCGTTCAATGACCGTGATAATTTTAGCGCCGTCCTCTTCGGACAAGAATTTGGCGCTGTGATATCCGACATTGCCCAAGCCTTGAACAACAATTTTTTTGCCGTCAAGCGTGCCACGTAGACCTGCTTTCTTCTTATCATCGGGATGGCGGAAAAATTCTTGAATGGCATATTGTACTCCGCGACCTGTAGCTTCTACGCGGCCATAAATGCCGCCCAAATGAACTGGCTTTCCGGTCACGCACGCAATATTATTAATGTCGGTATTATTCAGCCGTCGATATTCATCCATCATCCAGGCCATTTCGCGCTCGCCTGTTCCCATATCAGGAGCGGGAACATTGAGTGAAGGGTGGATCAAATCCCGCCTTGCCAATTCAAAGGTAAAGCGGCGTGTGATTCGTTCAAGCTCATCCTCAGTCCAGTCTTTTGGGTTAATGCGTAGGCCTCCTTTGGAGCCTCCAAAAGGCACATGGACGAGGGCTGTTTTATAGGTCATTAAGGCGGCTAAAGCTTCAACTTCGTCTTGATTAACCCCGAGTGAGTAGCGAATCCCACCTTTGACAGGTTCGAGGTGCTCAGAGTGAACGGAGCGGTAACCAGTAAAGGTGTGAACTTCACCGCGTAACTTTACACCAAAGCGGACAATATAAGTGGCATTGCAGACTCGAATTTTTTCGATTAATTTGGGGGATATATCCATAAAGCTGGCAGCCCTGTTAAACATCAAGTCAACACTATCTCTAAAGTTGAGTTCATTCACGGATGATTTACTCATAAGGGTCTCCTCATCAAAGCTTATAGTCGCGCTAGCGGCGTTTTAGAGAAATTAAATTTCGAATTTATGACGAAGTGTAGCATTCTTTACTCTCGGCTCGTCTAAAGAATAATGGCCTTTCAAAGCTGAAAACTTGGTTAATTTGATCTTAAGCTATTTTTAGAAATTATAAGGTTTAGTGCCCTTTGTTTACACCCTCTTATTATTTAAGGAACAAAACGTGGCTGAGCCTTTTAACCCAAATGAATTTCGTAAACAAATGGGAGGGCACGGGAGTAATGCTACTCAGGTACCAAAAGCTCCATCTCAAGTTCCTGCGTCGCAAATGCCCGGACAGCCTTACCCTCAAGCTCAACCGGGGCCACCACCACAATCACAACAATTTCCGCCACCAAGACAAGGACATCCGGGACAAGCGCCCAATCCGTATATATTACAACCGCCTCAAACTTTTCCGCCTACACGGCAATCCATGCCTCAGGCCGTAGCCCCGCAATTTCAGGGACAAACTCCTGCTGCTCACGACTATGCGTCGTTTCAAGGACAGTCTCCTCAAGGTCAGACGTTACAAGCGCAATCTTATCAGGGTCAAAATTATCAACAGGCATCAATGGAGCAGGGCGCTATTCAAAAACCCCTAGCTAAAAATGGCCTCTTTCGGCGTAATAAATTAAACTCAGACAAATCTACCTTAGAGGGACATGCTCAATCATTACATATGAAAAAACCTTTCTCGCCGATGCTTGCATTTGCAGGCGGCCTAGTTCTAGGTGTCATCGGGACTATAATGAGTATTATGGTATTTTCGGGTGGTGATGCTGAGAAGGCAACGCAAGTCGCTAAAGCGACGGCAACACCTGCCATAGAGCTGGCTGATGGTGATGCTCCGTTAACCGATGAAATGCTATTGGACGAAAAAAAGGGTAATCGTCAGTAATTTGCAAAATCATCTGTAAATTAACTGTTTCGGCCTGCTTTGCGGTCGCGAGCTTTAAGAAGCCGTAGGCGTAGGGCGTTGATTTTAATAAACCCGCCTGCATCAGCTTGGTCATAAACATCATCTTCTTCAAAGGTCACATGTTCCTGTGAATAAAGCGAATAGGGACTATCGCGGCCTACGACGTCAACATTGCCTTTATAGAGCTTTAAGCGGACGTTGCCTGTAACTAATTCTTGAGATTTATCGATGGCGGCTTGCAGCATTTCGCGCTCGGGCGAGTACCAATATCCATTATAAACCAATTCGGCATATTTAGGCATGAGTTCGTCTTTGAGATGCATAGCGCCTTTATCCATGGTGATTTGCTCGATACCGCGATGAGCCATCAATAGGATTGTTCCACCGGGAGTTTCATAGATCCCGCGCGATTTCATTCCAACAAAACGGTTTTCCAGCAAGTCTAGACGGCCAATGCCATTCGCGCCGCCAAGCTCATTGAGTTTGGTTAGTAAGGTCGCTGGTGACATTTTTTTATCATCTATAGAGACGGCGTCGCCTTGTTCAAAACCAACTTCAATATAAGTTGCTTTATCGGGTGCCTCTTCGGGACTGACAGTTCGCTGATAAACAAATTCCGGAGCTTCCTTATAGGGGTCTTCAAGGGCTTTGCCTTCGGAAGATGTATGCAAAAGATTGGCATCAACGGAGAAAGGGGCTTCACCACGTTTATCTGTAGCAATCTCAATATTATGTTTTTCGGCATATTCTATGAGCTTGGTTCGAGAGTTTAAATCCCATTCTCGCCATGGCGCGATAACTTTGATATCGGGATCAAGAGCGTAATAACCCAGCTCAAAGCGAACCTGATCATTACCTTTACCAGTTGCACCATGACAGACAGCATCTGCTCCGACCATATGTGCGATTTCAATTTGACGCTTAGAGATCAGAGGTCGCGCAATGGAAGTTCCTAAAAGATAAAGTCCTTCATAGAGGGCATTGGCCCGAAACATTGGGAAAACAAAATCGCGAACGAATTCTTCTCGTAGGTCATCGATAAAAATTTCTTTGACCCCGCAAGCTTCGGCTTTTCGGCGGGCAGGCTCTAATTCTTCACCTTGTCCAAGGTCAGCCGTAAAGGTAACAACCTCACAGCCCTTTTCTTCTTGTAGCCATTTTAAAATGATTGACGTGTCTAAACCGCCAGAATAGGCGAGGACAACTTTTTTGGGTGAGGACATACAAAGGCTCCTAAAGATGGCTATATCCAAAGACCCGCTTATATCCTAAAAAGATTTACAAAAGCTAGAGATTTAGCCTAACAGGTCTTAAAATACGGGGATAATATGAGGGACCTTATTTACATAGTCTATCGATTGGCTCTAGGGCTATGCGTTACGGCGTTGATCCTCGTTAGCTTGCAATCTGTTGCGCAGAGCTCAAATAATCAGCTACAAGACCCTGTGCCGGTAGCCCAGTCACAACAAGCCACGCCATCAGTACCTTTAGAAGAGAAAAATTCGCCTCCATCGTTAGCGAAAATTGATCTTAATAATCCTGCCATTCAAGCGGTTCTTCAGGAAAGGGATCGATTACAAGATGAGCAAGCAAAAGTTGATCGTGCCTTAGCTGACGCTATCGAAGCTCATCGTCAAAACACTCTACTGGGTACATCTGAGCCAACTGAGAAAACAAGCCTAATTCCAACCTCAACCGAGGAACTCAAAGCTCTTGCGCAGAAAATACTAAATAAAATTATTGGATGGTTAACAAGCATTTCATTTCTCGCCCAGATTGGTGCAATAGGCGCTGCTTATTTGATCTCCCCGATAATTGCGGGGTTAGTGCGCAAAAAATTATTCCTCTTTAATCAAGCACCAGTTGAAGATACCAAGCTTCGAGTCATTCGGGATTATATTTATAGATCACGTGAATTTTTAAGAGCGGTTTTTCTTGTAGCGCTTTTGGCGTTATTTGCGGTGGTTTTAAAAGCTGTTCCCGTTGCTGGCCAAGACTGGCTTGTCAAACTTGCGCAAGGCTTGGCCATTGTTTTTCTACTCTATAAAGCGATTAAAACCTTTATACCGAATGAACTTGTTAGAAAGCTGGCAACCTGGATTACACTTCCACTCGCGCTTTTAGCAGTCTTTGGATATTTTGATAATTTTACAGGTTTTCTCAAAGGGGCTGAACTGCTTCGTATGGGGGATACTCCCATCACCCTCATGACGGTGGTTCAGCTTGCTATTTTCGGTGCTATATTTTTCAAACTAGGTGGTATCCTCAATAATAAAGGGCAAACAGCTATCCGGTCTCAAGAATCTTTAGACAGTAGTACCGTTGAGGTTGTCTCTAAAATTTTCCAGATTCTTTTATTTGGACTTATCTTTATTCTGGTTATGGGGGCCGCAAAAGTGCCTATGTCTGGGCTTGTCATGATTTTTTCAGCTTTGTCCTTAGGGATTGGTCTTGGACTCCAGCCCGTCGCTGCAAATTTCGTCTCGGGTATGATTATTCTCTTCGACCGATCTGTCAGAGTAGGGGACTTTGTGTCGTTGGATGATGGGCGCGAGGGATTTGTGGAGGCTATTAATATGCGCTCCACGATTGTCGAAACTACGGACGGCAAAGATATCATGGTCCCCAATACGACTTTTATTGAAAACTCCTACGAGAATTGGACTCATAAGGACCCACGACAACGCTATGAAGTCTATTTCACTGTTCCTTATAATACCGATATTGATATACTGGAAGATATTATTATTCCTGAAATTTCAGCCCATCCAAGTGTGCTTCAGGAGCCAGAAGAACCTGATCTGGAATTACGAGAATTTGGTCCGACCGGTATTAACTTTGCTGTAGAATTTTGGTGCTCTGGGATTGATGACGGACCTAACAAATTTACATCTGATCTTAATTTTGCGATTTGGCGAATATTGAAAAAGAACGGAATCCGAATGCCTCTGCCGCAAACCGAAATTCGGATGTTAAAATAAATTTTAGTAT
>CAZNWH010000030.1:0-22424 GCA_964576765.1 uncultured Hellea sp. | reverse complement strand
ACAGACGAGCACTAGTGCAATTCTTGTCTAATCATACCCATAAATGCCTCAGAAATTGGGCAACCTTCGGCCAATTTCTGAGTCCATATTTACAGGAAATGCATTAGGTGGCTAATGGCTCTCATAACTTGAATTTAGGGGCTACATCTTCAGATGCGGCCTTTAATCCGTCAGCCTATAACCCACCTGGGCTTAGCTTGGCTGAACCGTCTGACTTCTTCGCCTTGATGAAGCCGCGGGTGATGAGCCTTGTTGTTTTCACAGCGTGGGCGGGTCTTGTTTGCGCGCCTGGTGTTTTGCCGCTCTGGAAAGCCATTGCCTCTATTATCTGTATTGCGGCTGGCGCGGGCGCTTCGGGGGCGCTGAATATGTGGTATGACGCTGATATAGATGCTAAGATGTCGAGGACAAAAAAACGGCCTATTCCACAAGGAAAAATGTCGCCCAGTGCGGCTCTGGGCTTTGGCGTCATCATTAGCATAGCTTCGGTCTGGATGCTTTATATCGCCTCCAATATGGTGGCTGCGGCGCTTCTCGCTTTCACGATCTTTTTCTATCTCATAATCTATACGATGTGGTTGAAACGCTCTACGCCGCAAAATATCGTGATTGGCGGCGCGGCCGGCGCATTCCCCCCTATGATTGGCTGGGCGGCTGTTAGCGGTGATATTACGCTCAACTCTATTTTACTCTTTATGATTATTTTTATCTGGACGCCCCCGCATTTTTGGGCACTCGCCCTTTATAAGACAGGCGATTATGAGAAAGTGGGAATCCCGATGATGCCCAATGTCAAAGGCCCAAAATCAACACGCAATCAGATTATGGCTTATTCCGTTATGTTGGCCGCTATAGCCATTGCGCCGATTTTTACAGGCCTTGGCGGGCCTATTTTTGCGGTCTTTTCTGTGGCGCTCAATTTAGCTTTCCTCGCCTTGGCCTTTAAAGTCTGGAAATCTCGCGCCGGAGAGACAGCTGGAAGCTCAGATGAAGCCTCGCTTTATGCGGTCAAATCAGGTGACCACGCGGCGCGTAACCTCTTTGCCTTCTCTATTATATATCTCTTTGCGATCTTCGGGGTTTTAGCCCTTGAAACCGTTCTGAAAGGCCTAATCTGATGGCTGAATATAGAGACAAGCCCAAAGACTTTCATGCGCCAAGCGAAGATGAACTCAAGGCACGCCACAAAAGAAACGTGGCAATTGCGCTGGCCTTGGCCGTGTTTATGATTTTCGTATTTGTAACCATGGTGTCCAAAGGAGCGATTACGTGAACGCCAACCGAAAGACGCGGATTATCCTTATCGGTATAGGTCTGGCTATGCTCGCCCTCGGATTTGCGTCTAAACCTTTATATGACACTTTTTGTAAGGTCACAGGTTATGGCGGGACTACGCGCTACGCTGATGAAAATCTGTCTGAAATATTGGACCGTAAGGTGAGCGTTAGCTTTGATGCCAATGTCAGTGATTTGCCATGGGACTTTCAGCCTGAACAGCGTAAAATGAGCGTACAGCTTGGCCAAAATGGATTGGCTTATTACAAAGTTAAAAACCGCTCCAACAAAGCCATGGTTGGCACGGCAACATTTAATGTTACTCCGATTAAAGCTGCGCCTTTTTTTATTAAAACCGAGTGCTTTTGTTTTACTGAACAACGTATCGAACCGGGGCAAGAAATATCAATGCCAGTGCTGTTTTTTGTGGACCCGCAATTAGATGAAGATAAGCGCTTGGCTGACGTCAAGGACATCACTTTATCCTATACATTTTTTGAAGTCGAAAACCCGACTGATACGGTTTTAAATACATCCAAAAACGCAGATGCGACCTTGCGCCGCGACGCCGTAAATTAATTGCAGGATAGGGTGAGCTTGTTTATAGCGGGCACACAGTTTCATATGAATTTAGTTTCATACGGATTAGCGGATTTATAAGAGGACTTTATGTCAGGACACGCTGTTGAACATGACTATCATTTGATACCGCCTAGCCCGTGGCCGTTTCTTTCCGGGGTTGCTTGCCTGATTTGGGGCCTGGGTATGGTGGTTTTCTTTGCGGGATTAGTAGACCGTACGGGCGAAAGTCCGATGATGGAATTCTTTTTCGCCAATGGTTTGGATAGTTTGAAATCGACCATGACAGGGGATGGCTCTGTTAGTGGTGGTTGGTTCTTCTTACTTGCGGGGACTATTTTCGCAGCTTTTGTTATGCGCGGATGGTGGCGTGATGTTGCGCGCGAGTCCGAAACCGGTGATCACACACCTGTTGTCGATATTGGTCTGCGCTACGGTATGATCATGTTTATCATGCAAGAAGCCATGTTCTTTGTTGGTTGGTTTTGGATGTTCTTTGAACTCGGCTTGTTTCATAAAGTCCGCGCGAGCTGGAATCCTGATATTCTTGAAAATGCTTCGGCTTATGCCGATTCAATGGCCCCCGGGGTGACATCTGTCGGGGCGTGGCACTTACCTCTGATCAATACGCTTATCCTTTTATTATCAGGAACAACCGTAACCTGGGCTCACCATGCCTTAATGCATAATGACCGCAAAGGCGCGAAATGGGGTCTGTTTTTGACTATTGCCTTAGGTGTATTGTTTACGGTTTTTCAGTTAATCGAATATGCAGAGCTCTTCTTCGCGCGCGAATCTGGTCATGAAGCCTGGATTGGTAACGACGCTTATGGATCAGCCTTCTTTATGGCGACTGGCTTTCATGGCCTTCACGTCTTAATCGGAACTATTTTCCTCTTTGTTTGTTATTTGCGATTATTAAAAGGCGGGTTTAAACCTGAGAAACATTTCGGCTTTGAAGCGGCGGCTTGGTATTGGCATTTCGTCGATGTTGTTTGGTTATTCCTCTTTGCCTTTGTTTATATCGTATTTGCGACGGGTGGAGGCGCTGTTCACTAAGGTTGATTATGGCGTCTAAATCTCGTTGTGTTCAAAACGACCCGAAAGGCAAAGCGGCAGTTTCCACTAAGGTGAATAGGTTTAGAGGTCTTTTAAATATGGCCCTGTGTTCGAACGACGTTCAGTTTTAAATGACGATACGGTTTAAACCGATGCCGGGCCTTTCGGTCGTAACAGTCATTTGCCTTTCTATCCTTATCAGCCTTGGAACGTGGCAATATCACCGTCTACAATGGAAAACGGCGCTTTTGGCCGAAGTAGAAGCCGCAGTCACAGCGCCGCCCCTAACGTCCTTACGAGAGTTAAGCCATCTTATAAAAAACGACGCAGCTGTAGACTTTCGCCGCATTAAACTTTCGGCTGAAATTGATAAAACCGCCCGGTCATATTTTGTCTATAAGCCAAGACAGGATGGCATTTATTGGCAGGTTTTTACGCCGATAACTGAAAGCGGCATAAGCCTCTTTGCGGGCCTAGGCGTCGTCCGTGACGCCGATAAAGACACATATGACAAGACCTCATTAGCTGAAGGCCTCACCTCCCTTGCAGGTTATGTACGTAAAGATCATCCGATGGGACGTATTGAGAGTTGGGTGAAGTCAGCCGCAACTCCGGACCATAATCGTTATTTCAAATTTAATCAGACGGGTGATTGGGATTCAGGCGGGAAAATACAGACGGAGATATATTTGGATATCACCCCAGGAGCCGATTTAAACTCTCTACCTCCCAAACGCCCAGAAATTAGAAATAACCATTTCGACTATATGTTGACATGGTATAGCTTCGCCTTAATTTTACTGATCATCTATTTTCTGCTTCACTTCAGACAAGGGCGCCTAAGATTTAAATGAAAGCGAATATGAATACGGTTCTTCGCGGGACAGCAGCGGGCGGGTCTGTAGTTTTGAAACATCCTCGCTGGGCCGATTTTGACGATTGGGCTGCGCTGAGAGCTGCAAATAAGCATTTTTTAAGGCCATGGGAACCTGCATGGGATGCTGCGCATTTATCGCGACTGTCTTATCGTAATCGGCTTTCGCGGTTTAAAAAAATGGTGTCCTCTGGTGACGCTTTTCCTTTCCATATTTTCCGAAGTTCAGATGAGAGGTTAATTGGGGCGTGTAATATTACCCATATTGAGCGCGGCGTCGCTCAAAGCGCTAAACTTGGTTATTGGGTTGGCGAACATTATGGACGGCAAGGATTTGCAAAAGCAGCGGTCAGTGCGGCCTGTCAGTTTTGCTTTGAAACTTTGGGGCTGCACCGCATCGAAGCCGCTGTGCAGTCTGATAATGCAGCCTCTATAAAAGTGTTAAAAATTGTTGGTTTTACACGCGAAGGAACGTCGCGTGGATATCTGAAAATTAATGGCGTTTGGCAAGATCACGATATTTACGCGAAACTATCAGGAGATTAAACAATTTGGGGGGGGTGGCCTAGGCAGATCCCCCCGAGCCCGATAACATTTCCGGACGGATGCCAAGGCTCGCCAAAGCCTTTGTCCATTTGTCATCCAGATTAGTATCAAAGATCAAAGCTTCGTCCCCATCGGCAACAATCCACGCATTTTCCTGTAATTCTTTTTCGATTTGTCCCGCGCCCCAGCCAGAATAACCGACGGCTAGCATCGCCTTTTCCGGTGCTTCGTCATTGACGAGCGCTTCCAGAATGTCTTTTGTCGATGTTAGGTGAAGTGTGTCTGATAATTTGAGGCTGGTTTCAGTTTTAAAATAATCTGCGGAATGCAAAACAAAGCCGCGATCAATATCAACAGGACCACCAAGTAATACGGGCGCGTCAGCTACGCGGACATCACCCTCAATGCCAATGTTTTCCAGCATATCGGAAAGCATACGCCCTTCACGGCCCTTATTGATCATAATGCCCATAGTTCCACTTTCATCATGGGAACAAATATAGATGACAGCGTTTGAAAACCGTGGGTCCCCCATTTCAGGGGTCGCGATCAAAAGGCGTCCGGTCAAGCGCATTGGGGCCGGATCAGCCATAGAATTTTGATTTTATCACGCCAAAACCCTCCCAACTAGTCTTGTAAAGATGTCGCACCCATACCATATATAAGTAAATGAATTACCACTAGGGAGAGAACAATATGGCTATTAAAAAAGGGGACTCAGTCCCAGAGGCAACATTTATGACAATGGGCGCAGATGGGCCGGAACCTGTCACAACAGAGACGTTGTTTTCTGGAAAACGGGTGGCGCTATTTGCTGTGCCAGGGGCTTTTACACCAACATGCTCGGCTAAACATTTGCCGGGCTTTAAAGAGCAAGCCAGCGCGTTTAAAGCCAAAGGCGTCGACTCTATTGCCTGTACTTCCGTCAATGATGTTTTCGTTATGGATGCTTGGGGTAAAAATCAGGGTATTGACGGCGAGATGATGATGCTGGCTGACGGCAATGGCGATTTTGCTAAAGCTGTTGGGCTTGAACTTGATGCCAAGGGTTTTGGCATGGGATCCAGATCTCAACGCTATGCTATGGTGGTTGATAATGGTGTTGTTGAAAATGTCTTCGTCGAGCAAGGTGGTGAATTTAAAGTGTCATCTGCGGATTATGTACTGGAGAATCTCTAGCCTACAAAACACGTAAATAATTAAGGGAGAGTCTTATGGATATTGGTAGTTATGTGCCCATCATATTGGTGGTGTTAATTTTAGTGGTGATATTGAAAGCCATTAAAGCGGTTCCGCAGGGTATGGAATTTACGGTCGAGCAATTCGGGCGTTACACGAAAACTCTCAAACCGGGTCTTTCTTTTATCATCCCCTTTATAGAGTCCATTGGTTATAAAATGAACATGCGCGAGCGTGTGATTGATATTCCCTCGCAAGACGTGATTACCAAAGATAATGCGATGGTCACGGCTGATGCGGTTGTCTTTATCCAAGTAGTCGATGCCCGCATGGCGGCCTATGAAGTTAACAATCTTGATAATGCGATTAAGAACCTATGTCTGACCAATGTGCGGACGGTTGTCGGGTCTATGGATTTGGATGAAACGCTGTCTAAGCGCGATGAAATTAATGCGAAGCTTTTATCGGTGATTGACCAAGCGACCGACCCTTGGGGAACAAAAGTAACCCGGATCGAGATTAAAGATCTGTCCCCGCCAGCTGACATTACGCAGGCCATGAATAAACAGATGAAGGCTGAGCGAGAAAAGCGGGCTGATATTTTAATGGCAGAAGGTCAGAAACAGTCACAAATTTTAAAAGCGGAGGGCGAAAAAGAAGCCGCAGTTAGGGAAGCCGAAGGCCGTAAGGAAGCCGCATTTCTGGATGCGGAAGCCCGTGAGCGAGAAGCCGAAGCCGAAGCGCGCGCAACCGCTATGGTGAGCGCCGCAATTGCTAAGGGCGACGTTAATGCCGTGAATTATTTTGTGGCCCAAGATTATGTCAAAGCTTTTGGAGAGCTGGCCAAATCGCCCAATCAAAAAACGGTTATTGTTCCGGCTGAGCTTTCAGGTCTCGCCGCTACGGTGGGAGGTATTACCGGATTGCTTGAGGCCGGTAATAAGAAGTCAAAATAGGGGTTAATAATGAGCGATAATACGAATCTTCTCGTCCAGCTGTTGGAGAGCATGTCTGGTACTAAATGGATTATAATGGGCGTGCTTTTGTTAATCCTAGAAGTGGTGACAGGGACCACCTATATATTATGGCCCGCTGTGGCGGCTCTTATTGTCGGATTAATAGCGTTTGTTTTACCTTTGGGATGGGAGATGCAATTTTTGCTCTTCTTCATTTTATCAGCGGTTTTATTGGTTGTGGGTCATAAATATGTCCGCCCCAAGATGCAGGGCGGGGAACCTTCTGATCTAAATGACCGCGCTCGATCGATGATTGGAATGCGGGTTAAGGCTATTGCCGATTTTGAAACGGGGATTGGACGCGTGCAAGTCGGGGATACGCAGTGGCGAGCTTCAGTCCATGAAGGTACGGCTATGGCGGGGCAAGAATTGCGTGTTGTTTCCGTTAAAGGGACAACCTTGCAGGTGGAAGCCGTATAATCACTTATCGCATTAATCATGAATATAAAGCTGCGACGATTTTTTGAGGTAGGCCTATTAAGTCTTGTGACCGCCTGCTCACAATCTATAAAAGCTGACGCCGCGAAAGAGATAGGAGCCTGCGCCGTTCAATTTATGATTTTAGGGACGTCTCAAGATGCGGGAACGCCGCAAATTGGGCATGTCGATGATCCTGCATGGGCAGATATCAACTCAAAGCGGCTTGCCACATCCGCAGCGCTCATTGATAGCCGAGATGGACAGCGTTACTTATTTGAGGCTACACCCGATATTCGCGAGCAATTAAAAAATTTGGACAAAGCTTTCCCAAGCTCCTCTGGGCATAATCTTGGACTTTCTAATATTTTTATTACCCATGCGCATATAGGGCATTATGCGGGTCTTATGTTTTTGGGCCGCGAATCCGCGGGCACACGGGATGTAGGCGTTTCGGTGATGCCGCGGCTGAAAACGTTTTTAGAAAATAATGGTCCGTGGAACCAACTTATTAAGCTCAATAATATTCGTTTAGACTCCAGTCTTAAGGACGGAGAAGCTTTAAATATTGCACAGGACCTATCTGTGACTCCGCTTCTGGTTCCCCACCGAGACGAGTATTCCGAGACGGTCGGGTATATTATTAGCGGCCCCAGCCACAAAATATTATTCTTACCGGATATTGACGATTGGGATAGATGGGCGGTGGAGTTTAATCGGGATATTGTTGAGATCATTGGGTCAGTCGATAATGCCTTTATCGATGCAACCTTCTTTGACAATAATGAACTACCTGGACGAGATATGACGAAAATTCCACATCCGCGTGTCACTGACACCATGGACCGCCTTAAAGGACTGGCGGATAAGGTTCATTTTATTCACATCAACCATACAAACCCTCTTCGTAATTTTAAATCCGAGGAGATGAAACATGTGCGTTCACATGGGTTTCATGTGGCAAAACGCGGGCAGATTTTTTGTTTATGATGTAAGGTTATATAGGTGTGACTAAGCTGCGAGCTTAAGATTCCATCGCTTAGCGGCCAGGACGATCAAGGCTTTTTCACTTACGTGAAGTTCCCCATCGGATTTAGAAATTTTAATCATTTTATTTAAAATGGCGGGTTTATGGGGAGAGTCTAATAAATTATCCAAAATAGGATTAAGCCAGCTTTCAAATACAGCGATATTAGCAAGGCGGGTTTTCAACTCATCGCGGCGAGTTTCGAACCAGAGAAGTAATTTAGCCGGCGTGATATTTTCGTCTCCTTCGCTAAACACCTCCAAATCTCGGGCTGATTCAATGAAGCTATCTATTTCATCTGCAAAAATACGTTTGTCAGCACAAACAGTTATAGCGAGCAAAGTTAGAATGTTATCGATGTATTGGGGTCCCATAAGGTAACGATAGTAGAGAACTATTTACATATAATTACGCTAAGCGAAAGTGCTGAAAATAATCAGTCAAAGGTTCTAATTTCTATTAAGGTAAGGTTAGTGTAGCCTTAAACATTATAGCTTATAAAGTCTTTAAGTGTTGCTGAAATAGGCGACATTGTACTTCCTTACTCTTATAACTTTTACCCCCTTTGGGGGTATTTTTTTGCCCCATTGACAATGAGTGCCTGAGGTTATTCATTGTCTCATGCGTGAAACCAAATCTGATTTTGAAAATATGCTTTCGCATACCACGTCTGAACAGCTGGCGAGTGACCCGATTGCGAGGCGAGCTTTCAGCAAGGCGATGCTAGCCAGTGATTTTTATTTGCCGGTAGAAGAAAGCGAAGAAGAGCAGACTAAAGCTGGCGGAATTTCGTTACAGGCTGTTGTGATAAACAACCAACCACATGTTCTTTTATTTTCATCCGAAGCCCGAATGACCGCTTTTGCGCCCACGGGCACACGCTTTGCACGGGCCCATGGGGCCAGTTTTTTTCCATCTTTATTGGGGCATTACGCGATCTTAAATCCCGGGCCCTCAGGATTGGTGTTCACGCCAGAGGATATATCCGAAATTTTAAGAAAAGAAATTACTCAGCAGCATCAGGGATGCGAGACTCCGGGGCATGTACATGGTCCGAATTGTCAGCATTAGGATAGCTTTCGGCTAACCCTGAGGGACAACTCTTAAAAGCTGACTCACCGCCATTTAGAAAAAACGCGGCATCCTGAGAGAAAGCATCAACGAGAAAGTCAAACACAGCCCGGATGCGGGCTGAGCGTTTTAAGTCTTCATGGGCGACGAGAAATATGTCCTCTTGTTGAGATACATTAGGTAAGATACGGCGAATATTGTTGTTAACGCAGGCGCCAAATACTGGTAAAACGCCAATTCCGTAACCATTTGTGATAGCTTCATCAAAAGCCCAAATCGAATTGGTCCTAAAGGTGACTCTCTCGGGCAAGTGATGCGGTTGGCGGTTGTTATCCATAACCCAAAGCTGTTTACCATCCATAATGGTCGCCATAACGCCGTCATGGTTGGACAATTCTTCTAGGGATTGGGGCGCGCCTCTTTCTTGGAGATAGGATTCTGAGGCAAACATCCCGAATGTAGCTGTTGCTACTTTGCGTCCAATAAGGCTGTTTTGATCACCAGGACTCATCCAGCGAATAGCAATATCAGCTTCCCGTTGAGCCAAATTATAATTCTTAAACCCGACACCCATATCGATAAGAATATCAGGATGGCTTTTGCGAAATATTTGCAAAACAGCCGGAAGCCATGCTGTTCCAATTCCTTCGGTCGCGGATAGCCGCACAACACCAGCTAGAGAATTTTCCAAAGTCGCAGATGAGCGGTCAATCGCTGAAGCTTCATCTTGCATGCGGCGAATGTGATCCAGCATAGAATGGCCGAAACTTGTTGGGACGAGCGCGCCGTCTTCTTTTTTCAAAAGGGGAGTTCCAAAATGATCTTCTAGAGCACGAATTCGTCGTCCGACTGTCGGTTGGCTCATATTTACCTTGCGCCCAGCAGCAGTAAGGCTGCCTGTTTCAGCCACAGCTAACAGAATTGGATAGTCGGACCAGTTTTTCATTCTAATATGAATACTGTTTGTGCAAAAATTGTCAATTCTATTCTTTTTTGGAATTTATATATTGAAAATGTCAACGAAAGGAAACGATATGACTTATGTAACATTAAAACGGACAAGCTTAGCAGCGCTTGTCGCTCTGACACTTTCCGTTAGCCTTCCAGCTGCCAGTGCCATGGCCAATGAAGCGCCTAGTGGAAATTTCAACGTCACCTCAACGACTAATGGCTTGATAAAATTAGGTGTAAAAGCGTTTAAACGTGGTGATTACAAGCGAGCAATTAAATTGACAGAGCAAGCCACACGCGCTCCCATATCTAAAAAGAAGTTATCTATTGCTTATTCAAACTTATGCGCCAGCTACGCAAAAGTAGATATGATAGATTTGGCGCAAAAGGCTTGCGTTACGGCTTTGGACCTACGTCCAGCTTATGAACCTGCCCAAGCGAATAAAGCTGCGCTGACTATCCGTTTAGCTCAAACTAAGCCTTAGGCTTATATTGATCTCTTCATAATACACCTCACCATTCTGACCGACCTTTTCTAGGTCGGTTATTATTTAACGAGAATGGGTATATCCGTATAAAGTGTAGGGAGTAGCTTAATCATCACCTCAGGTTCCAGCGCGATACAGCCCAATGTTTTTCGGTCATCGGGTTGTGCGATATGGATAAAGACAGCGCTGCCTAAACCGGCGATAGGCGGAGCGTCATTATGGGACATGATGAGAATAATATCATAAGCTCCATCTTCGCGCCATAATCGCTCATGACTTGCAGGATATGGCAGGCGAATGAAGCGGTTATAGGCGGGGTCGTTAATGTCGTCGCACCATCCATCATCTTCTCGCAGAGCTCTGAAATTTAACCGGCTATCGGGCGGAGGGAGCCGGTCGGCCCGATAAAGTCCAAACCTAATATGAAAATGCCCTAAGGGTGTTTTTTCATCGCCTTCCACACCTTGCTGAAAGTCTATAAACCCGCCGCGACCGATACGGCATCGTGCACTTGACCCACCAGACGAAATCGTTTGTAAAGTTGTATTCACGATAAGACTCAAGCTAAACTCTCATTAATGTGATAGATTGAGAGGCATCTGACATTAGTCCTGTCGTCAAAACAAGATTAAAGAATGCACAATTTAAAGAGAGTAAAATTATGGCTGTTAAAAAACGCCTTCTAATTGTTGATGATGATGAGGCTCTACGTGAAGAATTAGTCGAGCAATTTGCGCTTTATAAAGAGTTCGATGTGACGGACGTTGGCACTGCGACAGATGGGATTAAAGCCACAGAAGACGGAACCTTTGATTTAATCTTACTGGATGTGGATTTGCCAGACATGCTAGGGACCGAAGCTTGCCAATTGATGCGCACTGCGGGTGTTGCTGCGCCTATCGTTATGCTGACGGGTAATGATGGCGATATGAATGAGATTTTGGGACTTAACTCGGGCGCGAATGATTATGTCACCAAGCCGTTCAGGTTTGCTGTTTTACTTGCACGTCTTCGCGCGCATTTACGCAGCTTTGAGCAGAGTGAAGATGCTGTTTTTCAGGTGGGCCCGTATGAATTTGCTCCGGCATTTAAGAAGTTAACACCGCCTACTATCGAAGGAGAGCAGCCTCCACGTGACATTCGCCTGACTGAAAAAGAAACCAATATTTTAAAATATCTTTATCGCGCAGGCGGTAAACCGGTTGGACGAGAAGAATTGCTTCACGAAGTCTGGGGTTATAATTCCGGCGTAACCACCCATACGCTGGAAACCCATGTGTACCGCTTGCGGCAAAAGATTGAACCTGAAAAAGGCGTCGCGACGCTATTAGTCACAGAACCGGGTGGCTACCGCCTCGAGCTCGGATAGAGTATAAAAGACTAATAAGAGCTCGCTTTAATCGTCAACACCTAAATCCAAAACCTGTGTCATCGGGACATGATCGCTGGGTTTTTCAGCCCAGACGCGGCAGGGAACATGAATTTCATGAGCCTCTTTGCCGCCGGCTTCCACGGCCGGTTTAAGGGCTGGACTGACCCAGATATGGTCAAGACGTCGTCCGCGATTACTTTTCATAGGGTCACGCCCGCGGTAAGACCACCAGCTATAAAGTTTTTCGTCATCATCTGCGAATAGGCGAGAGCAATCTGTAAAGTCATGTGTTTCTTGCAGGGTTTTCAATATCCCGACCTCAAGGGGCGTGTGGGAAACAACCTTGAGCAATTGCTTATGACTCCAGACGTCATTTTCATGCGGGGCAATATTAAAATCCCCGACCAAGATTTGTTGGTCATCGCCGATGGCAAACCGCTTGGAAAAATAGCCGCGCATATTTTCTAAAAAATCGAGTTTATGGGCGAATTTATCGTTCACCTTTGGGTCCGCTACGTCGCCACCCGCTGGAATATAAAAATTATGAAACTCGAAATCTTGGTCGCCCGCGATAACCTTAGTGCTGACATGACGGGCATGATCAAGCGGACAAAAACTGGTGGGCAGGCGTTCCATAGGGAGCTTTGAGACTGTGGCGGCGCCATGATAGCCTTTCATACCTGCAACCTCGATAAAATTATAACCGGCTTCGATAAAGGGCTCTTTTGGAAAGAGATCAGTTTCGCATTTAATTTCTTGAAGTCCCAGAACATCGGGTTGTTGTTCGTTTAAAAACCGAATGACTTGATCAATACGAAGTCTGACTGAATTGATATTCCATGTGGCGACTTTTATTTTCATAGTTGCGGCATAGCCGACCCGAAAAAAGACGCAAGGATTTAATGAAAGTTACCGGCGGCCGCGGCTTCGGCGGCTTTCATCGCGTAGGACAAAGAGCCTTGGATTAATCCGTTCATTATATTTCAAATCTGACAAGAGCACTTTTGTCTCTCCGCCAAAGCTATCGGCTATAATCCATTCTTTAAGGGCCAGAGTATTAGCGTCATAAATCATGGTGATTGCGCCGTCCATCTCGCCTGACCCATCGCGCGCCGTTACGCGCCATTCATTATGGGTTTTAATCAGCGAAGTTATCTCGGTATCATTTTCCAGATTTATATTCTCTTTGAGAAAAAAGTTTAGCGGTGTTGCAGAGAGTGGGACACGGTCAATGGTTTCCAAAGCTTTGTCTTGCTGCGTTAAGGTCACACCATCAGAGACGATTAAAAGCGGGTTAGGTGCGTCATATTCAAAACGAAGCTTGCCCGGGCGTTTAATATAGACTTGTCCTTGTGCGAAGGACCCGTCAGAGGCATATTGTGCAAAACGGCCGGAAAAACTAACTGTACTATTCATAGCGGCGTCGACGCGGGCTAAATCAGCCGGAACATTTTGGGGGTCCGTAAATGCAGCGAGCGCAGGTTGGACATATTGTGGTTGCGCTTGTTGATACTGCCCTTGCACCTGAGCTGTGGCTATAGGAGCCAGAACTGCGAAAGACGCTGTAAATATCAACCATTTTTTCATCACGATTCCTTTGACGAATCTCTTAAACTTAGTGGTTTTCTAAATAAGCGCAGTTTAACAGCGCCTGAATATTGTCTTCAGAATGATTACAAATTCCCCATAGTTGTTAAAGCTGTGCCTGTTTTGTTAAGCTTTTAAAGCCATGGCATGAATAGAGTTTTCAGGCCGCGCCCCGTAATGGCTGATGACTTCGGCTGCACATAAACTTCCCAGATAACCCGCATCTTTCCAGTCCATGCCCATGGCGCGGCCTGCAAGGACGCCGCCCGCATATTGATCGCCCGCGCCCGTTGTATCCACAACTTTATCCACAGGGGCAGCTAAAACCATATGGCGGCGTTCATGATCTTGAATGATAGACCCTTTATCACTGCGCGTAATGCAAGAGATTGTTTTTGTTTTATTAAGGTGGTCCAAAGCCGTATCAAGTCGGTCTGTTTCATAGAGGCTAAGAGCCTCGTCTTCATTTGCGAATAGGATATCCACATGGTTATCCACAAGCTTGCGAAAGCTCTCACGGTGACGGTCAACACAAAAACTATCTGATAACGTCAGAGCCACTTTTCGGCCTGCGCCTTGCGCGATTTCAGACGCTTTGACGAAGGCTTTTTTTGCAGGCTCGGCGTCAAACAAGTAGCCTTCAAGATATAAGACTTCTGAGGACTCTATTTTGGATTTGACGATATCCGCTGATGTTAACAAAGTCGACGCACCTAGGAAAGTATTCATAGTGCGTTCGCCGTCGGGCGTGACTGCAATCATGCAGCGCGCGCTGGCTTGGCCGTTTTTAATGGGCTTGGTTGTAAAATCAACGCCGACATTGGCAAAACCTTTGATGAGGCGGTTTCCAACAGCGTCCTCAGCAACTTTCCCTATATAGGCGGCGCGGCATCCCAGGGCTGAAATGCCGACCATTGTATTGGCGGCTGACCCACCGGCGATTTCTTGTGTCTGTCCATTAACCGAAAGTGCTTTATTCAGAGCAAGGGCACGCGGTTGATCGATTAAGGCCATGCTGCCTTTGTCCATATTATGCGCTGTCAAAAAATCTTCAGAAACTGGCGCGATTATATCCATAATTGCGTTTCCGATACCTATTACATCATACTGCGTTTTCATTTCAAAATTCCTTGTTGGTAGGCGTGTATTCCGCTAGCGGGTTTTGAGGAGTTTGTGAAATGAAAAAAATTGCTATCTTAGCTTCAGATAATATGATGCCGGGACATATTGAACCGCGGGCTGATTTTTTTGAACGTGATGAAGAAATGGCAAAACTTGTCCCCGCCTTTGCAGCGCAGGGCATGGACTTGGAGCTTATTCCATGGCGCGGCGCGGCCAACATCGCCGAGAATTATGATGCTATCCTGCCGCTTCTGGTTTGGGATTACTTTGAAGGTAATGAGATTGCTTTCACAACCGAGATGGCCAAAGTTGAAGCGAAAACGAAATTGTATAATCGATTTTCGACCTTGAAATGGAATGCCAATAAATCTTATTTGGAAGAGCTTGAACGTGAAGGGGCGCCTGTTATCGAAACAATTACGGTCGAGCGGGTCTCCGAGACAAATGTCGCCAAAGCCTTTAAAGAGCTGCACACAGATAAGATTGTTATTAAACCTCAAATTGGCGGTGGGGCTTGGCGACAGGTTCTTTATGAAAAAGGCGATCCGTTTCCATCCAAAGACAAACTTCCGCCTGAAGGGGCGATGATACAGGCATTTTTGCCCAGCGTGATAGAGGAAGGTGAATATTCTTTTCTTTATTTTGGGGGTCAATTTTCACATGGCTTGATTAAATGTCCTAAAAAGGGAGATTATCGTATTCAATCGCTTTATGGGGGAACAGAAAAAACCTACGAGCCCAGCTCGGCAGAACGTCGGTCCGCGCGCGCTGTTTTAAATGCTTTGACATTTACGCCGCTTTACGCGCGGGTTGATTTATTACGTGGACGGGATGGGCGATTAAAGTTGATAGAACTCGAAATGATCGAACCTTATCTTTATTTATCTCATGCAAAAGGGGAGGGGGGAGATAATCAAGGGGCGCAAAAGCTAGCGCAGGCCCTCATCAAGAAACTGGGTTAATTTTCACAAATTGAGCTACAGCTTCAAAAATATTATTATCCTGATTGACTGAAGCCACAATCATTGCCCCTTCCAAGGCCGCGATGGATGCTTTTGCTCTATTTTTTGGGTTATTTCGCCTTTGCGGGCTTGGCCTTTGCAGATTTTGCCAAAGTGGATATACCTGAAACTCTGGACAAGCTGCAAGAATGGCGCGCGCGGTGTGCGGCTCGTCCAAGCTGTGGTGGTTAAATGGAAGTGAGGTTGTGATGCATTTGAACGCGGATTTTTCAAAACCCGTTATTCTCGACACCAATGCAATGCCGTGGGAGCCGTCTCCTATGGCGGGTGTGTCGCGGCGTAAATTGGACAGAATAGGGGATGAAGTCGCGCGGGCAACATCACTTGTACGCTATGATCCTCAATCCTATTTCAGCCCTCATACGCATGGCGGAGGGGAAGAGTTTCTTGTGCTGGAAGGCACATTTTCAGACCAGCATGGTGATTATCCGGCGGGAACCTATGTCCGTAATCCGATAGGGACATCTCATAAACCCCACAGTGAAGATGGCTGTATTATTTTCGTCAAGCTTCATCAATTTGAGGCTCGCGATACAGAGCAATTTTCCATTAATACGGCCGAGGCACAATTCCTACCGGGCTCGGCTCCGGGATTAACAGTCTTGCCCCTTCATAGTTTTGAAAAGGAAAGCTGCGCGTTGGTGCGCTGGGCACCTGGAACAAAGTTTAATTCTCACCAGCATTGGGGCGGCGAGGAAATCTTGGTACTTGAAGGTGTTTTTTCTGATGAAAAGGGGGATTATCCCAAAGGTACTTGGATGCGCAGTCCGCATCTATCCGCTCATCACCCTTTTTCCAAAGACGGATGTCTCATTTACGTTAAGACAGGTCATTTGCCTGAAAACTAGGTCTCTAAAAATGCGGCTATATTGCAACAAGCCCCTTATTCGGCTTAAGACTGTAATCTCACCAAAAGTTTAGGTGTATTTGACCCCGCAAGCTTCATAAATTGGTAACAGAAATCAAGCACGATGATTCTTCCACTTAAGAGGCTGTAACATGACACTACCCAACCCTGCGGCAAGCGCAAAGCTTTGGTTTAACCGCTTGGCCCCTTATCGCGCCGCAGAGAATGGTCGTGCCATTTTTGAACTCCTTATTACGCTTATTCCATTTCTGGCGCTTTGGGCGGGTATGTGGGCTCTCTTAGGCCAAGGGCATTACTGGGCCTTGCTGGGCGTTATTCCGGCGGGCGGTTTTATCGTTAGGCTTTTCATCATCCAACATGATTGCGGACATGGCTCAATGTTTTCCCATAAATTGGCCAATGATTGGATTGGGCGTTTTATAGGATTAATGACACTAACGCCTTATGATCATTGGCGCCGGGGTCACGCGCTTCATCATGCTGGATCTGGTAATCTGGACCGGCGCGGTATGGGTGACGATATCACCACGCTCACGGTGGATGAATATGAAGCTTTGTCGAAATGGGAAAAGTTAAAATACCGTCTCTATCGCCATCCTGTTGTCATGTTTGGTGTGGGGCCGGCCTATGTCTTTATTCTCGCTAATCGACTGCCGATTGGGGCGATGAAACGAAAAATGCCGTGGATTAGTACTTTGACGACAAATGCAGGCGTCGCGCTTATATACGGGCTTATGATATGGGGCGTGGGACTTAAAGCATTTCTTTTGATCCAAATTCCTATCATCATTATCGGGGCGTCAATCGGGGTCTGGATGTTTTACGTTCAGCACCAATTTGATGAAACCCATTGGTCACGGACAGCGGAATGGACTCGAGAAGATGCAGCCCTTCATGGCAGTTCCTATTATGATCTTCCGGCCCCGCTCATGTGGGTGACAGGTAATATTGGTGTGCATCACGTGCATCACCTGTCTAGCCGTATCCCCTTTTATCAATTGCCGCGTATCTTAAAGGCCCATCCGGAGCTTAAAACCGTTGGCCGCCTGACATTATGGCAAAGCTTTAAGACCGTTCGCTTGGCGCTGTGGTGTGAAACTCGAAAGAAGATGGTCTCGTTTTCAACCCGAAAAACGACCTGCGCTTAAATCACCCCTATGAAGCTGCCCGTTTTGGTGGAGCCAGCCTAACAACAGCTTGGGCCGGTTTATAAGCCCGTAATGAGGTGATAACAAAGTTTTCACTATGTTTTTGCGGGCCATCAAACCATGTGTAACGAGCGATGACATGTTGGCTAGAGCTCAGGGTCTCCAGAGTCATTGCGGGCCCCCGCTATTTAAATGAACAATATCTCCCGGTTTTAAATCACTCATTTAGCATCCTATATAAATTGATACATCCCATGTTGAATCTAGGGGAGAGCAGAGTAGAAGTCGAATATCAATCTACAAAAATAGATTTACATTTTATTATGTTCATGTTATGTTCTTATTCTTGTTATGAAGAGTGTTAGGATTTTGACATGACTAAACCCGTTGTTAAGAAATATTTGAATGTGAAATATTCGGACCGAGAGCTTGCGAAGCGTCTTGGAGCGCGCTGGGATCCCTCTGTCCAGCGCTGGTATTGTCCGGTTGGCGCACCTCTGGCGACAATATTTAACTGGAGAGCCGAAGCTGCTGATGTGAAAACGCCGCCTTGCCGTTCTGCCCAAAATGAAAATTTTGAACTCCCTTTAACTGGGTAAAATAATGTATGATTTTAGGGTAACGTGTCAGTCCTCAGGCCTTTGCGTTTTAGGCTTGAATTTACAGATATCAGTGATGGCGCAATTATAGCATTTTGGTTTCCTAGCGACGCATGTGTAACGTCCATGTAGAATAAGCCAATGATGGGCGTGGAGCATGAATTCATCTTCGGTTACACGCAGCAGGTTAAGCTCCACTTCATAGACATCTTTACCGGGGGCCATGCCTGTCCGGTTTGCCACGCGAAAAATATGCGTATCGACCGCCATAGTCGGTTGACCAAAAGCCTCGTTAAGGACGACATTTGCGGTCTTCCGGCCTACTCCTGGTAGTTTTATAAGATCATCACGATTGCCCGGTACAACTGAGCCAAAATCATTTATCAGCATCTTAGAGAGCTTGATTACATTGGCGGCTTTGTTTTTATAAAGTCCGATAGTTTTGATATGATCACGGACATTGTCTTCACCTAGAGCGACCATTTTTTCAGGTGTATCTGCTTTCTCGAAAAGCGCTTTTGTAGCTTTGTTGACGCCGACATCTGTGGATTGTGCCGAAAGCGCTACAGCCACAACCAAGGTATAAGGATTGCTGTAATTCAGTTCTGTACGCGGGGCGGGGTCTAAGGATTGCAGATGGCGATAAATAGAGCTGATTTGTGCCCGTGTAAGTTTGGGACGTGGTAAATCTTTATAGAGTTTTTCTTTGGCCATTTACGCTTAGCTTAAGCTGAATTAAGTACTATTCGGCTTAACATGGCATCCCGCATATTATTGGCAAGAGTTAATGAGGGTTCTGCAATCAACGCTCCTTCTGGATCAAATGCCTTTGCGGCGTTCCCGCATCCAACTTGAATAGGAATAACATCTGCTCCTAATCGTGTTAGGATATATTGAATTTGCCGCATGCACATGATGCCGCTCATAGGCCCTGGCGAGCAAGAGGCGATACCATAAATAGGGCCGTGCATATGGCTCAATTCGACTGTACTCGTCCAGTCAATCGCATTTTTTAAAACCGGCGGAAGACTGCCATTATATTCCGGTGTTGTAATGACAATGCCATCATATGATTTCATTTTACGGATAAGCTTTTTTACGTCAGGGGGCGTTGCCAAGTCTCCATGAAAAAGCGGAAGATCATATTGAGCCAGATCGATCAATGATGGTTGTGCGCCGCTGGATTTAAATCGTTTCATCAAAGCGGTTTGTAGCCTTTTATTGATAGACTCTTGGCGAAGTGAGCCGCACATAAAACCAATTTTAGCAGATGTCATTTTGAAAGTCCGTAGGCCATTACACTATGCGCCTTATAGAGTTCTCTGCTTATCATCAAGCCGAACAGTTACCCATTTTTCCCTGTAACCCAAGCTGCATAATTAGCTTTATAGGCCAAGTATCGTGAGTTTGTTCTGATATCGTCTAAGCCGGGCTCGAATTTCATCAGTAAATATATGTGAGGCCCCATAAGGTCTCTCATTTTATCGAGATAATTCATAGCTTCATCAGGAGCGCCGCAACGTGCAAAAGCTTCCGCAATATCCCCTAATAAGGTTAAGGCGGCCATAGCATCATCAGGAGCATTTTTGTCATAATCCTGAGCTAAAGCCTTCACCGCTTCCAAATCGCCTAAAAGACCTGGTATCACAATAGGCGAATAGGATGCAGCGCCAGACCAATCCGTTGAGTGAGGCGTTAGTGAAGTTCTCTTTTTAAGCGCTGCCAACTCTTTCTTGGCTGATTGGCCTGTGGCCAGTAAGGCTCGTATTTTTGCAATATTATAGGCTTCAGGACTTCCTTCTGGTGAGCGCATGTCATCTGGCCAAGCCTCTATAGCAGCCTTAATTTTAGCCGGATTACGGGTAGCGATAGCATAGTTGGTTTTTTGTGCCTGAACAATTGTGCCTGTCGATGATAGGGCATTATAAGCGCCAATAGCATCACCTTGAAACTGAAGAATTGCGGCTTCAAAGGCTGAGCCCTGAATGGAGTCAGGCCTTATAGCTTTAGCTTTAGCTATCATGGCATTAGATTTATCAAACTCGCCAATTAATGCATAAGTAAGGCCTAGTTCAGGCAAAAGATAAAACGATTTTGGGTCTAGGCGGTGGGCTTTTGTGAGGTCTTTAGCCGAGGATTTAAATCGTCCCAAGCGGCGGTCAATAAAGGCCTTCCCTGCAAGCGCATCAACATTATTGGGCGCAAGTTTCAGGGCTTGATCAAAGAGTCTGTCAGCTCCTCGAAAATCTCGTAGACCCCAATAATGATAAAAGGCTTCAGACATAAGAGTCTCAAAATTATCCGG
Source organism: uncultured Hellea sp. (assembly GCA_964576765.1). Classification (GTDB taxonomy): domain Bacteria; phylum Pseudomonadota; class Alphaproteobacteria; order Caulobacterales; family Maricaulaceae; genus Hellea. The sequence continues at coordinate 1,919 of CAZNWH010000030.1, read as the reverse complement.
GGCAAGCTCTTTTGCTTTGGCCAGAGATCCCAACGCTGCATCACGATAATTGATATCTCGCCCAATAAACCAATAGAGGGATATTTGGGCAAAAGCCTTTTTGGCATAGGCGTCACTATAAGATGGATCTAAGGTGATTAACGACGAGGGGGAAATGGCGGTAGCTATTTTACAGATCCAGATACACCAGTTGAGCAGTTATCTCTTGCACCATTTTCCGAAGTATTAGAGCCTCGCAGGTTTGAAGTAATAAAAGAATTGCCCGTTGAATCTGGACTTATAGCACCTTGGTTTGACCGCCCAGGACTTGGAGTTCAGCACTTTACGGGCGATAATAGTGTACAAGATCTAATTGATAGGAGTTTTATTATAAAGATTACAGGTTAATATCCTCAAAATAAAATGTAAAGGTTTACAATGGTAATATCGAGCGATGAGATGGAAGCAAAATTATTACACTATGCACTTAAGCGCCAAAAAGTCCCAGATTATCATTATAGTTTAAATGGTAATGGTGAAGAGTGTATGTGTATGGCCAAAGTCGGAAACGAATGGCTAGTGTACTATAATGAACGGGGTAAAAAAACCTTCATGGGACTTTTAATAAACATATAAATGCGGCGAGGTTTTTTACTGGATGTTAGTACAGTCTCCCGGGTTTCATGATTATCGAGAAGAATTTGAAGAACAGTTTAATCAAGCAGTTTAGTTTATAGTTGAGCTCTTATAACTTCAGATAATCTTCCCAAAAAAATGTAGTGATAATAAAAACTAAAGAGTTTATAAATCTATATACGCCTTATGAGTAAGACTATACTATAGCGAAATTCCTCTATCCATCCTCTATGTAATTTGCTAAACATCCTAAAGCTTTCATTGTTTTAGAGATTTAGACGTGACCATAAATAACAGTATTTACCTCATTTAACCGGGCAATTGCGTTTTTAAGATCTTTTTCTTTATTTCCGTCTGAAAGCGTGAGGAGCCTTCCTTGCAAATAGGCCTCATAAGCTGCGAAATTCTCCGTCGGCCTTTGACCAATGGAGGTTTTGTCTTCACCCGATAAAACGGTTTCAAGTGCCGTTGCGATAACATGTGTTATCTCAGCTTGGATATCAAAGATGTTATCAGTCGTCAGGGCGCGGTCATAATTTTCTGCCCAAAGATGGGTATCATCTTTCCCGTCAATTAACTGCACAGTTATGCGCACACGGTCACCGGCGCGTTGAACCGCGCCTTCTAAGATGACAGCGACGCCTAACTCTTTAGCGATATCGGGGATTTTTTTCTCTGTGTCACGATATCCCATTACCGAGGTTCGCGAGATGACTTCTAAGGCCGAAACTTTAGAGAGTTGTGTGAGCAAGTCATCGTGAATTCCGTCGGCGAAATAACTGTCTGATTCTTTTGCGCTACGATTGGAAAAAGGTAATACGGCAACGGAGTGATTATTGGCAAAACGGACTGTTTTCACGTTTTCGCTAGGCATAAGCCTATCCGCTATTAAAATGCCGCCTATTAAAATCAGACCTATGATGATGACGATTTCTAATCTTTTACCGGTTTGAGCTGCGATACTATCTTCTTTGGATATGGCTTCGGTTCGTTTAAAGCCTTCAGGTGTTAACTCGAAAGCCCAAGCTAAAGTAAACGCAACAGGGGTGCCCAAGATCATCAAGGACATGAACAGTGAGTCAAACCAATCAGGGAGATTCATCACGGCTTCAAGGGTGAAGGCGGTCTGGACAAGAAACCACGCGCCTACGAAATAAGCTCCCGTGACGCGAAATACATTGCGTCGCCGCAATTCTAGAAAAAACTTAACTGGGTCCACTCGCCCTACCCTATTTTATTATTTCTGTAGGTCACCATACCATGCTTTATGCAAGCTGTCTAAGCTCATAAGGATTACTAAAGAT
>CAZNWH010000029.1:21479-23031 GCA_964576765.1 uncultured Hellea sp. | reverse complement strand
CATCTCGGACAAAGCTCTTATGTCGGTGGGAATGATGCCGCATATTATTGACCGCAAAACACACCGCATGATCGGCGCAAGTCTTGATCATGCCATGTGGTTCCATTCCGAAATTCGGGTCAATCAATGGATCTATTATCATATTGATAGCCCACGCTCCGCCCGCGCCCGTGATTTCGGACGCGGCAGTTTTTATACACAATCCGGCGAGCTTATAGCCTCGACAGCACAAGAGGGCCTTATCCGTATTGTTGAACGTGATAAGCTATGATACCTTTTTCATAATATTTAAGGCATGGAGGACATCATGAGAACTATATTTATAACGGCAGTGACCTCCCTCGCTTTATCGGCCTGCAATCCCGGGGGCCCGACATACATCACAGCTGATCAAGCTCCCATGGCGACTATTCAAGTCTCTGCTACAGGCACGACCAATATGGCCCCTGACATGGCCACCGTGTCCGCAGGCGTTGTCACCCAAGGCAAAACAGCGAGAGAAGCCATGTTCGGCAATGCCACAAAAATGACGCGCGCCTTTGAAGAATTAGAAGCGGCTGGCATTGAAAAAAAGAATATTACAACCTCTCAACTCTCATTGCAGCCCCGCTATAATTACCAGAACCGTAAATCGCCCAAGATAGATGGTTATGAAGCGCGTAATACGGTGTCGGCTAAAACCTATAATCTGGATAATGTCGGCGCGATGCTCGACGCGCTTGTCAAAGCGGGTGTCAATAATATCAACGGCGTCCAATTTTCAATCAAGGATGCTAAATCTGCCAAAAACAAAGCCCGTGAAGATGCCATTCGGGAAGCGCGCGAAAAAGCTAAAAGCATGGCGGATGCAGCAGGCGTCAAACTCGGTAAACTCAAATCCTTATCTGAGTCCGGCGGGCATCATCGCCCCCAACCCGTCGCCTATGCCGCTACGTTAGGGTCACGGGCTGAAAGCACCCCTGTCTCGGCCGGAGAGCAAGAGATTAGCGTCACCGTCACTATGAGCTATGACATAATTGATTAGCTCTTGGGTCCGATATGGATATATTGATTCTCATAACAGGCGGCACGCTGGATAAGGTGCATGATACTCTCACCGAAGGTCTTGTTTTTGACGAGTCTGGTGACAGCCATATCCCGGATGTCTTACGTATTGGCCGGTGCCAGCATCCTGTTCAAAACATACTTATGCAAAAAGATAGTCTTGATATGAACGATCAGGACCGAGCCCTGATTTTAAAAGCCGTGTTAGACTCCCCGCACGACCGTATCGTGATTACACACGGCACAGGTACCATGGAACTAACGGCAAAATTCCTTGACGGGAAGGTCGGGAATAAGACCATCATCTTGACAGGGGCCATGCGGCCCCACTCTCTTGGTAAGTCCGATGCAGGCTTTAATCTCGGCGGCGCGATCATCGCAGCTCAATCCCTCGAATACGGCGTTTTCGGCGTAATGAATGGACGAATATTTGAGGCTCAAAATCTGCACAAAGATACAAAGCTCGGGCGGTTTGATATTTAGACAGAATAAAACATGGATATGTTTT
>CAZNWH010000029.1:0-21379 GCA_964576765.1 uncultured Hellea sp. | reverse complement strand
CCGCCTTAAGTCTATAGTTTCCATGGACAATACTCATTATCTGTTTCAAATTAGAAAAAACAATAAGGGAAAATAATGTCTGTTTTTCGAAATAGCTGCTTATACATTTCAGCAGCGGTTCTGGCCGCTTGCTCGCAAGAAAGCATTGCGCCGCCTGAAGCGGAGAGCCCGGCTCTGGATATAAATGCGGCGAGCCCAGCTCTGGATATAAATTTTGAGAAAATAACGCTAGATAACGGATTGGACGTTATTTTTCATATCGACCGCTCTGATCCTGTTGTTGCCATTGATTTGGCCGCCCATGTCGGGTCTGGCCGCGAAGTGACGGGGCGTACAGGCTTTGCGCATTTATTCGAGCATTTGCTTTTTCTGGACTCCGAAAATCTGGGCTATGGCGGGCTGGATGAGATGAACACCCGTATTGGCGGGGAAGGCACGAACGGCTTTACCACCAATGATATGACCCAATATTTTCAAGCCGTGCCTAAAGACGCGCTTGAGAAAATTATCTGGGCCGAAGCCGATAAGCTTGGCTGGTTCATCAATACTGTGTCGCAAGACGTTGTTGATAATGAAAAGCAAGTTGTCAAAAATGAAAAACGCCAACGCGTTGATAATCAACCCTATGGCCATAACCTCTATATTATCTCCAAAGCACTTTATCCTGAGGGACATCCTTATAATTGGCAGGTTATAGGCTCTCTCACCGACTTGGACGCAGCTAGCCTGCAAGACGTCAAAGATTTTTACGCGAAATGGTATGTTCCCAATAATGTTACGGTCACGATTTCGGGGGATTTTGATAAAGCTGTCGCAAAAAAAATGGTCGAGAAGTATTTCGGTGAAATTCCGCGCGGTGACGACATTCCAGCTTATGACGCCCGGCCCGGCACGCTCACTAAAAGCTTGAGTTTTTATCATGAGGATAATTTTGCTACCGTCCCGCAGCTTTCTTTAACATGGCCTGCCGTCGAGCAATACCATCCTGATGCCTATGCGCTGGACATGCTTATAAGCTATTTGACGGAAGGTAAGCGTGCCCCGCTTAATGAAGTCATGATTGATGAAGATAAAGTGACATCCGCAGTCTCAGGTTTTAATTTCACAAAAGAAATCGCGGGTGAAATCTATCTCTTTATCAGCCCCAATGAGGGTGAAGATATAGACGGGCTTATACCTTCGCTAAGAAAAGCTTTTACCCGATTTGAAGACAATGGCATTTCCCAAGCTGATCTTGACCGTATCAAAGCGGGCATCGAAGTTGACTTTTACGGCGAGGTACAAAGCGCGCTTGGCAAAGCCATTCAGCTCGGAGAATATAATGTGTTTACTGGCGATCCCGGGTTTTACAAAAAAGACATCGCCAATATCCAAGCCGTTACCCCCGATGATCTTATGCGGGTCTATCAGAGCTACATGAAGGATAAGCCGCATATCGCCGTCAGCTTTACGCCAAAAGGTGCACTTGATCTCGCCCTTGACGGCGCGGTTAAAGCCGATGTGGTGGAAGAAAAAATTGTCGCCGGAGAAGGCGCGGCCCCGAATTTTGACCCGACTGCACGTGTCTTGGCAGTTACAACGCCATCAGCTTTTGACAGGACTATAGAGCCTGAATTTGGCGGTGCTTATGACCTACCCTCCCCGGATATATGGCGAGATAAATTAGGCAATGGGATGCAGGTTTACGGAATCCGCTCCGATGAAACGCCGCTCATTAATTTTTCACTGAAAGTAGATGCAGGCCGTCAATATGGTTCTGTTGACAAACCGGCTATTGCGGCTCTGACTGCGGATATGTTGGAAAAAGGCACAGCCCATAAAACAACCGCAGAGCTTGAAGACGCGATTAAGTCCCTCGGTTCATCTATTTCTATTTCCAACGGAGCCAGCGGAACATTTATCTCCGGCACAACATTGCGCCGTAATTTTGATCAAACCGTTCAGCTTGTGACAGAAATGCTCACCAAACCGCGTTGGGACGCAGAAGAATTTGCCTTACTCAAAGCCAAAACCTTGCAGAATATAACCTTAGCCGAAGCCAACCCTAATGCCATATCTGCGCGTGAAAATGCCAAGCTGAACTACCCGTCTGATAATATTTTTCATTATACCAGCTATGGCCCGAAGGAAAAATTAGAGGCTGTGACGCTAGATGACCTCAAAGCATTCCATAACGCCTATTACCGCATGGATCATGCCAAGTTGCGCATTGTCGGAGATTATTCTCCGGGCAATGTCAAAACTCAATTTGGCAGTATAAAACAAGACGGTAACGAAGATGGTAAGGACAATATCAGGACTGTTCCCGGCCCATCTAAACCTATCACAGAGTCTAAAATTTATCTCTATGATGTGCCCGGAGCCAAGCAATCGGTTTTGCGCATCGAACGTCCGTCACTACCCGCCACAGCCCCTGACTTCGCCCTCGCCGAGGCTATCAATTTTCCCCTGGGCGGCATTTATACCTCAAAGTTGAATACAGCACTTCGTGTTGAAAAAGGCTACACCTATGGCATTCGCTCAGGCTTTAATGGCGATTTAGATCGAGGGACATTCAGTGTCCGGTCAAGCGTCCGTACAAATGTCACAAAAGAGTCGATTGATCTGGTCCGCGAAATTCTCGAAAATTACGGAACGGAATTCACGCAAGAAGAACTCGACATTATGAAAGGAGCCCTCCTGAAAGGTCAGGCTCTTAAAAATGAAACTTTGTCGGATAAGCTTAGAATGCTCGGCGAGATTAGCGCCTATGATTATCCCGTAGATTACAGGGCGAAAAACGCGAAAGCCATTGAGGCTATGACATTGGAAGACTTCAAAACCTTAGCGGATAAATATCTTCGTCCCGATGCAATGAATTACCTGATCGTTGGGGACGCGGCAACGCAATCTGAAGGCTTAAAAGCCTTGGGATATGGGGAGCCAATTTTATTAAATCGGACTAAGTAAATGAAAAAAATAATATCGGCCCTAGCCGCCATAAGTTTAATCGCCTGCAGTGAGGCCGCCGTTCAACCTGATAACACCACTACTCACTCTGACGCAGCCACTTTTGATAAAGCTGCCATGGATCAATTGCTCTCCAAAGCGGTTTCATCGAAAGATGTTATTGGTGTCTCCGCGCTTATATTTGACGACGGGGAGACAGTTTATAAAGAGGCTTTCGGCTTGCGGGACAGAGAAAATAACCTTCCCGTAGAGCTAAACACCATATGGCGGATTTATTCTATGACCAAACCGATCACGTCGGTGATTATTATGGATCTAGAAGAGGAGGGAAAACTCTCTCTCCAAGACCCTGTTAGCAGGTATATTCCTGAATTTGCGAATATGCAGGTCGCTGAAATAGGCACAGATGGTAAACCAACACTCACCCCTCAAGCCCGTCCTATCACAGTAGAAGATTTATTATTGCACAGGGCGGGTCTCGGCTATGGTATCTTTGGCGATATGAATCCGGTTGAAACGCTTTATGCCAAGGCCGGATTGCTTGACCCTACAGAAACGCTCGATGTCAAAATGAAAAAGCTTACCCAACTACCATTAGTCGGGCAGCCCGGAGCGGCATGGTATTATAGCTATTCGATTGACGTTCTAGGGCGCATCGCAGAAATCGTAACAGGGCAAAGTTTTGGCGAGGTTTTAGAAGAGCGTATTTTTAATCCTTTGGGTATGAGTGAAACTGGGTTTTACGTGAAGCCTGATCAAAAATCGCGCTTTGCGAAAAACTATGTTTTGAAAAAAAACGGTACTTTTGAAGCTATTCGGGACGATAACCCGCTTTTAAACACGAATGCGTTTTTGGAAAAACCTGCCTTTGAATCAGGCGGCGGCGGATTGGTTTCAACAATGGATGATTATGCTAAATTTGCGCAGATGATGCTTGATGGCGGTATATATAAGGGTCACCGCATCCTAGAAGAAGCGACCGTTCAAAATATGATGACGGATCATATGGGAGCCGGTGCAACATTCCTTTTTCCATGGCTAGGGGGCGAAACCAACAATAGTTTCGGATATGGCGGGAGTATTGTGATCAAAGAAACGCCTGAACAAATTGCCCGCAATGGTCAAGGTCTTGGACATTGGGGCTGGAGCGGAGCGGCGCGAACAACATTTTGGATTGATCGAAAAAATGGGAGTTTCGGCATATTAATGCTACAATTTTTTAGCGAAAATCATCCAAAGATTTTTGAAGATGTCCGCGCCCTCGCCTATGATCAAACGAAAGACCAAGAGTAATATGAATAAATCGAGTGCCAATCCAAGGATTGAGGAGCTTGTTACGTCTTACTAGAAAGACTTGGCGTTTGCCCATGTCAAACGAAGAATGGAGACGAATATGAAAAAGATCATCATACCTCTCGCTATTATCCTGAGCGCCTGTGGAAACTCGGATACGTTTCCTGAGCACAGTTCGGATGGACGGTTAGAAAGCACTAACATCCAACGCAGAACAGATACGCAATCCATGCCCGTGATGAAGTCCGGCAGCTCTACAACAACATATGCACCCGCCTCATCATCGCCAGTTACGCCACCAAATCCACGAAGCCAAGACAACCCCTCCAATCTCAGTTTTCTGGCCTATCGGTATAATTACGGCTTCTCATTACCGGCGCGATCTGTTGCTACTACGGCCAAGTCACATGCCCAAATCTGCTTCGATGCTGGCCCGAAAAAATGCCAAGTTCTAAACTCCTCGACCTCCTCTTATAATGATGATAACGTCAATGCGAACCTGTCTCTGCGCGCAGAGCCTGATTGGCTGAATACATTTCAAGCTGACATGCAAAGCTCCGTCAAAGCCGCCAAAGGCAAAATGATAAATAACAGCGTCAGCGCAGAAGATTTAACCCGTCAAATTCTGGACACGGATGCACGGCTCAAAGCTCAAACAACGCTTAGGGATCGGCTACAAGGATTGTTAGCAACGCGCGATGCCAAGCTCAATGATTTACTGGCGCTTGAACGAGAACTTGCCCGCGTTCAAGCCCAGATAGAGAGCGCGACAACAACCCTTAATCTGCTGCGTAAGCGCGTCTCTATGTCAGTCGTCAATATAAGTTATAATAGCCAAAATGTCGCCGTCAGCCAAAGCGCTCTCGCCCCTATAGGCCGCGCCTTAAAAGGATTTATCGGTAGGTTTTCTAGCGGCCTTGCCAATGTTATAAACTTTTTAGCCGCCATACTCCCATGGTTCATCCTCATAATTCTTCCGGGATTATGGCTCTTGCGACGCTGGTGGAGAGGACGTCAAAGCCGTAAATCCCATACGGCTACAGCTAAAAAACAGCCTTAACCATAATATCTAGGTCGAACTTCATTTTGAACGGACAAAGAAACACTATTTTCGTCCGCTATTTGGCGTATCGCTGGCAATATGATCTTAAAATAAAATGTCGTTCCATGGCCCGCATAACTTACCAACTTCATGTCTCCGCCCATCGCTTTGATGAGATCCTGCGAGATGGTTAAGCCAAGCCCTGTCCCCTGCAAGGCTCTGTCATTTCGGTTGTTAACCTGTTCAAAGCGTTCGAACACGCGCAGAGTATCCTCTGGCGCTATCCCTACGCCAGTGTCTCTGACATAAAGTGCGAGTTCAAAATTATCACCCTCGACATAATGACCATCTGTATAAATCATAACGCTACCTGACGGCGTGAATTTTACCGCATTTCCAATGAGGTTATTGATAACCTGCCTTAATCTACCTGAATCACCACTAAAGGTTTTTGGGACGACATCTTTATATTCAAGAGCAAGTTCTACATTCTTGGATAAAGCCGCAGGTTTATGAAGGGATACTAAGCCCTCGAGCATATCATATAGTGAAAATTCCGATTCAGTGAAAACCATTTTCCCGGCATCAATTTTAGACAAATCTAGAACATCATTGATGATAGCAACAAGATTACGGCTCGAATCATGCACAATTTCTGTATACTGTTTTTGAGTTTCATTGAGTTCAGTTTTCAACAAAAGCCCACTCATACCGATAACACCATTTAAAGGCGTGCGTAATTCATGGCTCATATTGGCTAAGAATTGAGATTTAGATTTATCGGCATTTTCGGCGCGCTTAATATTACCCTCTAAAACATCAAACATGCGGTACATATTAACGCTGAAGAAAGCTGCAGTGCATGATATGACAATGAAGGTGAGTGTGGCCTGCATAGCTCTTTGATATTCTCGGTTCGCCAACAAGTCTTTATCAACAACATTCGAGACTACGGCCGTAGATGACACATAATATAAAAACCAAACCATCATCACGGATATAACCGTATAGCCAGCAACCATACGCCACGTCCCGATAAAGCCGTTCATAATGGCACCTGCCAATAAAAGCGGCAGAAGCGCCGAATTGATGCCAGTATTTTGATCCATAGCTGAAACTAAAATCCCCGCTACCAAGAGAGACGAATAGGCAATGGCATAGGCTTTAAAGTTTTTTGAATATCTCAGGCAATGTATCAAACCCAGTACCAAAAGGCTGGCAGAAACCGAAACCGTATGATCAAGAGTCCAGTGGCCATAACTCACTGTCATCGACACTATATTAAATATCTGGGAGAGTATCATTGTCCATCCAATCAGATAGACACCACGTCCGCGCATGAATTCTGCACTAGTTGAGAACTCATCAAAGCGGAGAAACCGCTCATATTTATTTAAAAATACCCCGACCTGCACAGTATTCCCACAAACACTAATTATTAGTCGGTATTGATAACCTAATTAGACGAATAATTTATTAATGTTAAAGTTGTAAAACAAAAATAGTATCTTAAAAAAAACGCTAGGTGCAATTGGTGTTATTCAAATGCACGAAGCGGTTGATGTCTTATTGATCTAGGAAGCTGCGAAGCTTTCGGCTTCGACTAGGGTGTTTTAATTTCCGTAAAGCTTTGGCTTCAATCTGACGAATACGTTCGCGCGTCACAGAAAATTGTTGTCCAACTTCCTCCAGCGTATGATCAGTATTCATCCCAATACCAAAGCGCATCCGTAAAACCCGCTCTTCACGCGGCGTCAGTGAAGCAAGCACACGCGTCGTCGTTTCACGCAAGTTAGACTGAATGGCTGCATCGATAGGTAAGATAGCATTACTATCTTCAATAAAATCACCCAGCTGACTATCCTCTTCATCTCCAATTGGGGTTTCGAGAGATATAGGTTCTTTTGCAATTTTCATAACCTTCCGCACTTTTTCAAGAGGCATGGACAGCTTTGCCGAAAGCTCTTCAGGTGTCGGTTCCCGACCAATTTCATGCAAAATCTGACGGCTGGTTCGTACAATTTTATTAATTGTTTCAATCATATGAACCGGAATTCGAATAGTACGGGCTTGGTCAGCAATCGAACGGGTAATCGCCTGTCTGATCCACCACGTCGCATAAGTCGAAAATTTATACCCACGGCGATATTCAAATTTATCAACGGCTTTCATCAAGCCAATATTACCTTCCTGAATTAAGTCCAGAAATTGCAGACCGCGATTTGTGTACTTCTTGGCAATAGAAATCACGAGGCGTAAATTAGCCTCAACCATTTCTTTTTTGGCCTGGCGGGCTTCACGTTCGCCTTTTTGAACTGTTTGCACAATACGGCGGAACTCATCAACAGGCACCCCTGTTTCCTTAGCTAATTCTCCGATTTCATCGCGAATTTTAGTAATCGATATTTTTTCGCGTTTAGCAAATCGACCCCAAGCTTCAGAGGTTTGTGCCATATCTTCTAACCAACTCGGATTAAGCTCAGAGCCCAAATAGGATTGAAGAAATTCTTGCCGCGGCACGCCGTTACCATCAGCCAAACGCATTAACCGGCCTTCAAGACTGATAAAACGCTTATTAATCGCATAAAGTTGATCTATCAGAGCATCAATACGCGCATTATTGAGCCTTAAAGATTTTATTTCTTCAATAATCTCATTTTGAATTTGCTCATACTCTTCATGCTGTGGTCGTCGCATTTTTTTCCCGGATAAGCGGGCACGAATAAGCATTTGTTGAAGTTTCTGGAAACGCCCGAAATCTTGAGAAATCCGATCAAGCTTTAGCATAATATCTTCGCGAAGCGCAGCTTCCATATTAGCCATGGAAAGATTTATTTTATCTTCTTCCTCTTCTTCATCATCAATCGGCTTTTCGCCTTCTTTATAGTTTCGATTGATTTCAATTTTCGTTTTACCGTTGTCAAATTTTTGAGCCAGATCTTCTGGTGTGGCTTCAAGTTCGCCTTTTTCAATCTTTTCCCGGCGAACAGCGGCTTGCGATCTATCTTCCTGAATATTCCCAATGGCCCGATTATATGTCGTGTCCAGATCGATAATATCACGCAGTAAAATTCGGCCTTCTTCCAACTCTTCACGCCAAACCATAATCGCTTCAAAGGTCAGCGCCGATTCACACAGGCCTTTAATCATTGTATTACGACCAGCTTCAATACGTTTCGCTATCGAAATTTCACCTTCACGGGATAGTAATTCAACAACTCCCATTTCACGTAGATACATTCGAACCGGATCATCTGTCCGGTCCAGCTCATCTTTAGAATTCCCGCCTTTAACTGTTGTTGTTTCAGCACGGGCCAATGTTTTAGACCCGTAAGTTTTTTCATCTTTCTCATCGATAACCGATATTCCCATCTCGGAAAGCTGAGCGAGTGTGATTTCTATATCTTCAGCAGTGATGCCTTCGATTTTGATATGCTTGTATAGGTCTTTTGTCGTGATTAAGCCTGATTTTTTAGACACCGCAATCAACCGTTTGACCTCTATGTCTTCTAGATCGAGACGGTAGGTTAAAACCTTGGGTTTAGGCGGCGTAACTGCTTCTGCAACAACCGCAACTTCTGATGATTTCGTTGTGTTTTTACCTGCCGCGTTTTTTGGCGCAGTTTGTTTAGTGGTTGTTGTTTTAGATGTAGTTTTTTTCACTGCCGCTTTTTTGGCAGTAGTTTTTTTCGTGGCAACTTTGGCCATAGGTGTAACTCCGGCGTAAAGAGCTGAGCTAGACCCAACCCCTTAAAAATACGTTTAGCCCGCCGCTCATACTGTAAATTCACATAGAAAATACAGGACCGGAAGGCCATAAATCTAGTCGCGCACTCCCTTAAGAGCCCGCATGCGACGCATTAATGCGTCAGTATTATCGTTGCGAATTGCATCCGCCATTAGGGATCGGGTATCATCATCACTGTGATCAGTCTGGTCCTGCCCGGTCAGGGCGTCGGCCTCATTCATCCAAAGTACCGTACGTTTGTCCAGATCTGCTTCAGCCCCGCCCATCGCCGCCCTAATCAACAGACGATCCCAAACGAAGTCGTGACGAAGATGTTCTAATCCTTCGGATGCTATATGGGCATTTAATCCAGACTTTTCAACTGCTTTCGTGATTTGCCAATAAGAGAGCAGGCACGCCTGCATCTGAATACAAGCGGGTGTAACGAATTTTAACTCAAAAAGCGTCTCATCGACATGGGTTAAAAGGTCAGGCCACTCCAATATAGCCCCGATAAGAACAAATTCGGTTCTTTGATTGTTGGCCAAGCTTGCCCTAGCTGCTTTACTCGGTGCCAACTTTAACTCATCCATCAAACTATCCCCCGTTTGTCTCTTATAACGCTTGCCTTTATAAGTTTTAGCTTGGCGGCCAAACTCGGTGTCAAAGCGCCCCAGAAGCGTGTTTTGGTACTGAACACGCACATCTTCATGAGTGATTTCATTCAGGGCCGCAAAAATACGCGATTTCAATCCTGCCTTAGCTTCGGGTGTATTTAGCGGTTCTGCTATGAACTCTCGCCGCCAGAGCATGTCAACCAATGGCAGAGCGCTCTCCAATACATCCTGCATTGCGGTTTTGCCTTTGGATTTAATAAGGTCATCCGGGTCCTGCCCATTGGGCAACATCGCAAAGCGTAACGTCTGGCCCGGGCGAATAAGAGGTAAAGCTCGTTCTATTGATCTAAACGCCGCACGCTGCCCTGCCGCGTCTCCATCAAAACACAATATAGGTTCAGGGCCTGCCCGCCACAACAAGCCCAGTTGATCTTCGGTCAGCGCTGTCCCCATGGGCGCAACCGCATGCTCAAACCCCGCCCGCGAGAGCGCGATAACATCCATATAGCCTTCAGCAACGATCATCCCGCGCGCGCTGTTATGTGGATTAGATATCGCTTTACGTGCCCGGTGATAATTATAGAGTAATTGACCTTTTTGAAAAATCGGTGTTTCCGGCGAATTTAGATATTTCGCTTTAGCGCCCTTCTCCATGGCGCGTCCGCCAAAAGCAACCATACGGCCCCGGCTATCATGAATAGGAAACATAATGCGATTACGAAACCGATCCCATGGCTCACGCCCTTGATCTTCAGGCTCAATAATCAGACCCGCTTCGATGAGCATTTTCGCAGAGGCCCCTTGCTGTATTAATTCATCTTTGAGCGCGGAGAAATGATTAGGCGCAAACCCCATTCCGAAATATTGGGCTGCCGTTTTACTTAAACCTCTATCTTTTAAATAATTGCGGGCCTCTTCTCCCATTTCGCGGTAAAGTGATTTCTCAAAAAATATCTGAGCCTGTTCCATCCAGCTAACTGTTTTCTTATTACGCGCAGCGCGGCGTTCGGCATCCGGATCAACCTTTGGCATCTCCATGCCAGCCATCTCGGCCAATTTTTCAACAGCCTCTGGAAAAGACAACCCTTCTATTTCCATTAAAAATGAAATCGCGTCTCCGTGCTTTCCAGACGAAAAACAATGATAAAACCCTTTCTCATCATTGACAAAAAAACTGGGAGTCTTCTCATTGGTGAACGGGGATAACCCGGCAAACTCACGACCCTGACGCTTTAATTTGACATGCTTTCCAACCACATCCGAAGGACGGATACGGGCTTTTATCTCTTCGAGAAAAGATTCACCAAAACGCATAGGTCATATTTAGGGATTAATCGGGGATAAAGCCAGCTGCCGTAACAGATTGTCTGTTAATAGAGCTAAGCTGCCTTTTGTAACTCCGCGGAAAACACTTTATTTCGACCCGCTTGTTTGGCTTTGTAAAGCGCGCTATCTGCACGCTTAAACACATCTCTAAGCTGCTCATTTTTCTGCACTTCAGCAACACCCGCGCTCGTTGTTATTCGCAAAGCCTGACCATCAACAAAAACAGGCGTTCCCGCAATTAAAGCTCTTACACGGTCAGCGGCGATGACGGCATCTACCTCACTTGTATTTGGCATGGCGATCATAAACTCTTCTCCGCCATAACGGCTGACGACATCAATAGCTCTCATATTGGTCACAAGACGGGCTGCTATCTCTTTGAGTATTTGATCCCCCATATCATGACCTAAAATATCATTGACCCGTTTAAAATGATCAATGTCAAATACCATAATAGAGAAAGGCTCGTCTGTCTCTTCTAAGGCCCTAAAAAACGGGTCTATTGCCCGTTCAAAGTAACGTCGATTTCCAAGTCCTGTGAGAGGGTCAGACACAACCATTTCAAGGTTTTCATTAAAATTTTCACGTAAACTATCGGCATAAAATTTTCGGCGTAATAAAGTTGCTACCCGAGCGTGGAGTTCCTGCATCTCGATCGGACGCATCAAAGTATCATTAATCCCAAGATCATAGGCCCTGATTAACCGCGTCTCATCCTCAGGATCACCAATAATTAAAATGGGAGTTTCTCGGGACTCTTCATGAAACCTTAAGCTCGCACAAGCCCGTAGCCCATCAAACGAATCTGACACTAGGCTAACGATGATTAAGTCCATACCCGTTTTAGCCAATTTCATCCCTTGAATAGGATCTTTTTCAACTATGACCTTATGTCTTTTAGATAAGGGTTTGGATATTTTATCGGCGCGGAAGTCATGATCTTCAATCAAGAGAATTTTTCCAGATTTATTATCAATTTTATCAAGCAGCGGACGCGAATTCCTTCGGTTATGTCCCGTATGGCTGAGTAATTGGTCCGTCACCATTTTCAAACGTAACAAAGAGCGCACACGCGCCATTAGGTTAAAATCATCAATAGGCTTTGTAATAAAATCATCAGCCCCAGCTTCCAATCCCGCGATACGGTCTTTGGTTTCTTCAAGCGCCGTGACCATAATGACAGGGATATGCCAGGTGTCAGGATTTTGTTTGAGTTTTTCACACGCTTCAAACCCGTTCATGCCCGGCATCATGGCATCCATAAGAATAAGGTCTAGTTTTTCTTTCTCTGCAATTTCGAGGGCTTCATACCCGCTTTTGGCTGTAACAACGTCATAATACTCCGCCTGTAACTTCACCTCCAAAAGATGAAGGTTTGGCGCAAGATCATCGACTATGAGAATACGGGCTGACAAGGCTTAAGCTCTAAGCCGCTTCAGAGAATTTCCGTACGGTCGCCAGAAATGATGACACCGTAATAGGTTTGGCGATATAAGCTTCACACCCACCCTCGCGTATGCGTTTTTCATCGCCCTTCATCGCAAAAGCTGTGACAGCAACGACAGGAATATCGGCTAAAGCCTCATCATCTTTAAGCCATTTTGTGACTTCGAGGCCGGACACTTCGGGAAGCTGGATATCCATCAAAATAAGGTCAGGCTTAAAGGCCCTGGCCATACTAATCGCCTTCAAGCCTTCACGTGTCTGACGTGTTTCATATCCATGAGCATCCAGTAGGTCAGCGAACAGTTTCATGTTCAGTTCGTTATCTTCAACAATGAGAACTTTTTTTGGCATGATTTTTAGCATATTCCCGTTTCACCATTTGTAGGACATTGCCCACAGTTATTATGTAATCTCCCATATGGCAGAATATCATTAATCAACAGTGTCTCCGTCCTTAGCTTTGGGTTAACCATAAGCTGGACTTTGCCCTCTATTAACAATAGAACATATATGGAACATTAATTAAGGACTCCTGAATCTGTCAAACGTCGTTAAATGGACTAAATTATGTCGGGATTGTGCGGTTCCAGTACAAGGGGTAAGCTGTCATGCCTGTAACGGCTCTCGTTTGCTCTCACATGCAGAACTTAGCTCTCTATCTATCGCCCATGTTGATTGTGATGCATTTTATTGCTCCGTGGAAAAACGCGATAATCCGGCTATCCGTGACAAGCCTGTCATTGTTGGCGGCGGACAACGTGGTGTCGTCTCCGCTGCTTGTTATCACGCCCGTATTTACGGTATTCATTCAGCTATGCCCATGTTCAAGGCGCTTAAATTATGCCCTGACGCGGTTGTCGTGCGCGGGGACATGCAAAAATATGCACGTGACGGAGCCATTATACGCGAGATGATGCGTGACCTTACCCCCTTGGTAGAACCGCTCTCTATTGATGAAGCCTTTATGGACTTATCTGGAACACAGCGTATTCATGGACGCACGCCCGCCCAAAGCTTGATCATGTTACAAAATAATATTCTCAGCGAAGTCGGCGTAACAGTCTCTGTCGGCCTCTCTTATAATAAATTCCTCGCTAAAACCGCATCAGATTTAGATAAACCCAATGGCTTTGCTGTCATCGGTCAATCTGAAGCCTTAGATTTCCTTGCCGACAAGCCTGTGGGGTTTATCTACGGCGTCGGACCTGCCTTTGCCCGTAATTTGAATAAAGTGGGTATAGTCACTATTGCCGATGTAAGGCGAGAATCGGACAAATCTATGGCTGAACGCTTTGGTGATATCGGCTTGCATTTAGCAAGGCTCGCCAGAGCTGAAGATAGCCGCCCCGTAAAGCCCACCAGCAAAAGAAAATCTGTTTCGGCTGAAACCACATTTAATGAGGATATTTCCGACGTTGATTTGCTCAAAGACAAATTATGGCAAGTCTGTCAAAAAACCGCCGACCGTAGCAAAGCCAAAAACCTTGCGGGAAAAGTCGTCACCCTTAAACTCAAGACAAAGCAATTTGAATCGATAACGCGCCGAAGAACTCTCGCTCAACCCGTCCAATTGGCAGATGCTATTTTCAGAACCTGCCTTCCCTTGCTCGAAAAAGAAGCCAATGGCCGAAAATTTCGCCTTATCGGCGCGGGCATATCAGGCCTGACAACTCCCGTCGGGGATAGCGGAGACTTACTCGACCCCGGTGCTCTTAAGCGCGGCATTGCTGAACGCGCTACAGATCAAGCCCGTTCCAAATTTGGCAAAGATGCTGTCATGACTGGACGCGGATTTCGGCTGAATAAAAACAAGAGAAATAAAGCGGTCTCGCTAGCTGAAAAAATCAAGCCTGATTCACTTGAGTAAATCGTGAAGGACGATAGCGTTCAATCCATCCGATTAAAGCCGTAATCACAACAAACATTGTCAACATAACCACTCCGGCTATCGGCCCTTGAGGCTGTGAAGAAGGATCAAATGTCCCCGCCTGCACTTGGAGCGTTACCATCGTAATAGCGCCAAAATGCACTGCAGACATAAGGGCAAAAAGAATAGCCGTCGCAAAAACTGTCCAGCGCGGACCGCTACTGACACGTAGCCACCATGCCAGAGCCCCGCCCAGTAACAGAACTTCAACTAGGAATGACGGCCAGGCAAAATTCCATAATGAAAACCCCATTGGGTTAGTTGCCCCAGGGTAAAGTAGCAAATCAGGACGATGCACAAGCAAATCAAGCGGCCAATGGCTAAAGGCCAATATAGCGACAACCCAGAACCCACGTTTTCCAGTTGAGGGTTTAAGCGTTTTAAAAATCAGGCCCGCCACTAAAGCTATAAATATAGCCCCGACGAGTGAATGTGACCACGGGATATGAAATAAGGGCATGCCATCAACCATGCGGGTGCCCTCAACACCGAAAAGAACAAGAAAGCCAGTGACTATATCCATGGCTTGGACAGCCAAAAAGCCTTGCCATAATTTGATTATCGGCGCGTTATGTCCGCGCTGCGTATCCCAAACGGCTGGGCCGTAATGTCCAATAAACATAAATCACTCCTATGGGCTTGCGTGCACAAATTGACGAAAATACTGCCAAATATCTTCTTCTTCACGGCTCGCAGCATTTCGCCATGTCGGCGCGGTCTCTAAATTCAAAACGTCTCCATTAGAATTTGTTACAAAGACAGTCGGCGAGCCGACAATCTCCTCAACACCAAACTTTTGCGCCAAATCTATATTGCGGTCTTTCTGCCCGACATCGACATAAATAAGCTTGTATTTCTCTTGGATGAGCGTTTGAAAGCGAGGTTTTTCAAAATGAGCTGCTAGCGCCCGGCTATCGTGACACCAATTTGCACCAAAAACCAAAAGTGCTTTTTTGTTCTCTGCTTTGGCTGCCGCTAAAGTCGCTACGATATCTGAGGCAGCATCTGCATGAGAATCATAAGGTGTGGGTTCATTACTATCAACGTGGCTATGTCCTGCCGGTTTAAATTGCACTTCCCGCTGTAATTTTGGATTTGCAGAGGAGGCACAAGCTGACAAAATAAGACATAATACCAAAGAAACATATTTCATAACTGCTCTTAACATAGTTTTGCTTTGTAGGGATAAGTTTTCTAGGAAAGTCTTATGTCTATTTTCGATTTCTTTCGGCGTAAGTCCCCACGCAAGTCACCTGTCACTGTATCAGATGCACCTCTGAGACAAAAACCAACCACCTCAGAGGTGCAACAAGGGCTAGATATTCGTCGTCACTTTTATAATGAACGAGGCTTCCAATGCTATGCGAGCTTTTTTGCCTTTTGGGATGGGTGGATATCCGCTGGGCATTGTCTAACAGATAGCCATGATTTGTTACCGCCATTTGCCAAAGGAGAGCTTATATCATGGCCGGGAGGATTGGATGCGGCTCTTATGGGGTGTCATCTGCCCCACGAAAAACCTGCCGCTCCGATCATAGGACAGCGTGTGATTATCAAAGGTTTTCCCGCTGGTGCACGGGCCATAGAAACACGGCACGGACATGTCTATATAGAGCGCGGCGCAGGTAGTGGAACCTGGATAGCCCATATTGAAACACCGGATGAACCCGTTGTTACAGGCATGAGCGGCGGCCCTGTTGTAGATGCCGATAGCGGTCAGCCCATTGGCATCATTATCACCCGTAATAGTCCGGCGGATTTAAACAATGACAGAGACCCGGATGAGAGCTGCGATTTTATTGCTCTCTCGGATGTCTGGGAATCTGCTAGCCGAGCACAGAATATGAGTTAGCTATTTGACCTCGGAAATCGATTCTCCTTGGTGGATGTAATTATCCCTGAAGATTTGCGCAAACCCTATCATAAGCCACAGATCACACTAATTTAGCAGCAGTGCTCAATGCCATGATGATGAGTAAAATTGTCGACACAGAAAAAATCATAAACCGGACGATAACTTTATTACTTGTGAGCTGCACGAGGCTGTGGATTATCCGTAAAGCCACATATCCCCATGCACAATAGAGCGCGAGAGGTGATATTTTATCCATAAGGAATATTGTCAACATCAACGCATAAAATATCGTCGGCTGTTCCATCAGGTGATTATAATTATGGGCCGCATATTGCACATTTGCTGGCATCTTGCTTTTCCAATCTCCATCCGGAGACTTGGCCGTATCAGGGTCGATTTTAGCTTTCTGCATGGCCGGAATTCGCCGCGCATACATTATGCACCAAATGATAAGTGACCAAATAATGAGCGCCAGAACAGGCGTAAGAAAGTGTGACATATAATTTATCCCCTCTTTATATTTTATTATGAGGTAATCTGAATTAAATGAGCTGGCTTGGCAAGCGGGGATAAGTACATTATTAAACCCTATGAAATTATCATTTGTCACCCCGTTATTGATCTTGGCGTTAGGGGCGTGCAGCGCAAAGACAGACACTCCTACATCAAGCAGTGAAACCCGCTTTACTGACTCGGTTCGTAGCCTTTGCGGACAAGCCTTTAACGGCAAAATCGTTACCACTGACGCCGCAGATGATGAATGGCGGCAAGAAAATATTACCATGCATGTTCGCGATTGTAGCAGTGATGACATCAAGATCGCTCTGCATGTTGGAGCAAACCGCTCGCGCACATGGATATTAAGACACGAAGATGGGCATCTTGCGCTGCGCCATGATCACCGGCACGAAGATGGAAGTCCTGATACCTTGACCTATTATGGCGGTCTGCTTGGGGAGTTAACTGAAACTCGCGCCGAATTTCCGGCAGATCAGTCCACCAAAGAGCTCTTTGATCGTGAAAACATTCCCGTGTCAAAGTCCAATGTGTGGGCCATGGAAATTCAGTCCGCGCAGAGTGTTTTTGCTTATGAAATGCGCCGTCCCAACCGGGATTTTCGTATAGAATTTAATACGGCAAGTCCTGTTTCGCCCCCGCCAGTACCATGGGGATGGTAGTAAGGCCCGATATAATCATCAGGATGAAGTCATAATCTTTTCAAATCTCACAAAAAAACGCCTGCCCCAACGGAACAGACGCATCTTTTCAAAAAGAGCTGACATTCAGCTCATAATTATTCTGCCATTTTGATATTATCAACGGCCGATTTACCAGAGCGTTGATCGACAGCTGTATCAAAGGAGACTTTGTCGCCTTCTTGCAAACCGTCTAGGCCTGAGCGCTGTAAAGCAGAGATGTGCACAAACACATCAGGGCCAGTTTCAGGTTGAATAAAGCCGAAGCCTTTTGAAGAATTAAAGAACTTAACTGTTCCTGTTTTCATATCTGACATGGATAATTTCCTTTCACGTCATTAATTTGCCAAGCTCCAACACAGAGCCACGGCTTTTGTCGACGTCAGGAAGATAAAGCACACATGTTCAAGACTAAATTCATTACAATCTTCGTCTCGAAAACTAAGCCGGATTGTCTGGCCGTAAAATCGATAAACCGCATTTGGGGGACGCAGACACGTATTGCAAGGGGTAATTGCATTTTTAAAGCTACAGCCAGACTTTCGCACTTAATCAGGCGATTGCCCTTATCTGTTTTCTGGCACGCATTTACGGTCTAGAAATTGATGGCTTCTTCGAAACGGTTCACGATTTGTATCAGCGGTCCAATACGGACAGGCGATATTTTCAAGAGCAGCGCTTCACCATCTCGTGCTTGCTAGAAGACCATTAACCTGCTGCAGATCTCGAATCAAACCAATTAAAGTCTAGAGCGTTTGAATATGTTGGCAGAGTGTCATAAACAACCTGTCGGTAGGCCGTTCATTATCTTCAGCTTTATTAAGCTCCATCCAAAAATTTGCCAAAATACCTGCCTCTTTATTGGAGTTGATATCAACCGCTGCAACTCTGGTTAAGATATCATCTTGTCGGGATAAAAGCTGGTCTTCTCGCTCTGCCATTTCTTGATCGCGCTTAGCATCTTCACCTGGAATATGCTGACTACATTCGAGCAAATCAAGAGACATGCGTTTATAAGACGACGTTAAATCTTCAATATTTGAATTTTCAACATCTAAGTTAAGTAGTACTTTATTGGTTCGCGACGTCATGTGTCCCTCTTTCAACTTGGCGCCCGTGTCAAAGATTTCATTTCCCACATGAAGGGCTAGGATATCTTTACAACCCTAATATAATCTTAATGTGCAAGTTTTTTATTTGCGATTTATAGTGTTAAACGGAACTAAAACTCCGCATAACCGCTTATTGATTTCATCTAGCACTCCTGCCAATCTGGGTTTATGTCAGTTCCCTTTTCCATACTTGATCTCGCTCGGGTCATAGACGGCGGAGATGTCGCGCAAAGCTTTACTGAATGCGTCAGTACCGCTCAAAGCGCGGAGGCCCTTGGCTATAACCGTGTCTGGTATGCCGAACATCATAATATGATCTCGGTCGCCAGCTCGGCAACCTCTGTGCTGATCGCCCATATTGCTTCGCAGACCCAAACCATTCGGCTGGGATCGGGCGGGATTATGCTGCCTAACCATTCACCTCTAACCATTGCCGAGCAATTTGGAACACTGGCAACATTGCATCCGGGTCGTATCGACCTCGGCTTGGGCCGCGCGCCGGGCGGAGACAGGGGTGTTATCCGCGCTCTGCGCAAAGACGGCGCTCAAAGCGCAAATCGTTTCCCGCAAGATGTGGTCGAGCTTATGACCTATCTGGCCAAGCGCGATGAAAACGCCCCGCTGACCGTGCGCGCTATCCCTGGCGAGGGCACAGAGGTGCCCGTCTGGATACTCGGCTCATCCTTGTTTGGAGCACAGCTAGCCGCCCATCTGGGCCTGCCCTATGCTTTTGCCTCGCATTTCGCGCCGCAGCACTTAATGCAGGCTGCCGACACTTATCGCCGCGAGTTCAAACCTTCGCAATATTTGGAACGGCCCTATTTCATGATGGCTGTGAATATCTTTGCCGCCGAGACCGAGGCCGAAGCCCAATTTCATTTCTCGACCCTCATCCAAGCCTTTATCGGTATCGTTACAAATAGCCGCGGATTAATCCCTGCCCCCGTCGAAGACCTCGAAGTCCCCGCACAAATCGCCCCGCACATTCAGGCTATGTTACAAGGCAGCGCCGTGGGGACGCCCGAGCAAATCGCCGAGCGCCTGTCGATCTTTCAGGAAAAGCTAAACCCTGATGAGTATATGATCTCCATGCCCTTTTACGACCATGACGCGCGGCTCACATCAATGAAGCTGACAATGGATGTAAAGGAGCAGATCAAGAGATTAGCGAAAGTCGCTTAATTATCAGCTCTTACCAGTTTACGTAGCATAAGGCCCGAGCCAAGGAGTAAGAGTCCAGCTGCGCCGATCATATAAATGGCCACAAAAAATCCGACATATTTAAAAATTATGAGGGCGTCGACCAACAGCCAGAGCCCGAAAGCAATGAGAATAGCCGCGCATGAATTAGATTTATAGCGCGATAATCCGAGCGATAAAAAAGCCATAAATATCCAATGCGCGCCAACCATCGCCCACATGCCCGGTAAACCGTCCCGAAACAGCTCTCGCTCAACCCCGGTCACAGAGGCCGTCACATCCGACAAACCCGTCATATGAAAGGCCGCAGTGATCAGCAAAATAAACGCGCCAAGCGCGGCGGTGATCTTAATAGCGGGTTTGGTCATGAGGTCGGAACCTGCATACAAAAGGCATTAAGCTTATGACCGTCCAGATCACGGAAATAGGCGGCATAAAAACCACCGCCGCGCAGTCCCGGTTTGCCTTCGCACGTCCCGCCCAGTGAGAGAGCTAGATCATAAAGGCGACCTACTTGTCCTTCGTCTTTGGCCTGTAGTGCCACCATGCTGCCATTGCCGACCGACATGGCATTACCGTCAAAGGGCTTGATGATGGAAATCCCCGCACCGCCACCCATTTCGCCCCAAGCAATAAAGCCATCCTCGATAGAGCCCATCATACGCGTCTGATCCATCTCTTTCGCGATGGCATCATAAAATGTCGCCCCTTTTTCCAAATCCGCTGTCCCTAATGTAACATATCCAATCATGATAGCTCCTTCGTTTAAAACAGTCCTTACCTATATTTGGACGTTTTAGAGTCGATTACCAGCTTTTTTGTTTTGATCTCGTCATGGCCATTCATTAAACATTAACTCTATCGTGACCATAAGACGACTTGCTGCGGGCGCGGTGAATAGGTATCATCAGCATGTGGGAAGAATTCTTCTCCCAAACCTTTACCTAAAATCGATGACCTTCCATCCTTTGCGAGTTATCTCGTGGTCCGTAGTTTTTTTATCCGTATTACCTAATTCGTCATTACAAAGGACAAGAATGAGGAATCAATCCTCAAAAATAAAATCAACTAATCGAAAACGCTTAAGCCGCGCTGTACGGCAGGGCGGGCTCGAATACGGGTAAGCCAATCAGCTACATTCGGATAAGGGTTCATATCAAAATCGAAATAAGCGGGCGCGCGGTCAAGCCAGCCAAAATTCATGATGTCGGCGATAGAATACTCATTGCCCGCCAGATAGTCAGCCTCGGTCAAAGCCCCCTCCATAACAGAGACGAGGCGGTGGCTCTCTGTGTTAAAGCGCTCAAAACTGGCGGTATCTGATTGGCGTTTGGCATAGCCCGCTTGACCCATATTCGGGCCAATGCCGCCCGTCTGGAAGTAGGTCCAGGCAATTGCCTCAATCCGCGCAGCAGGGTCAGCCGGAAGCAACGCGCCAAAGACTCCCGCAAGATAGAGTAGAACCGCTCCGCTCTCAAAGACGCGAATATCGCGGCCGTTCTTATGATGGACAATAGCGGGAATGCGGCCATTGGGATTTATAGCTAGAAAGTCCGGCTCTTTCTGCTCACGCTTGCCAAGGTCAAGGATTTTGAGCGTATAATCAACTTCGCGTTTAAGGCCGAGCTCCTCCAGAACAATGGTTAGCTTCACCCCATTGGGTGTGTTGGCGCTATAGGCTGTAATCAT
>CAZNWH010000028.1:2704-23724 GCA_964576765.1 uncultured Hellea sp. | reverse complement strand
CCGTTCATATTAATAAATCATAGCGTTTACCCATGACCGCTTTGGACCAGCAAAGTGGACATCGTAAGGCATCATTTTCTTGCTGAAACGTAATGCATTGTAACAGGACGTAACGTAGCGTTTCTTGTAAGTGACATCTGTATTGATATCTTTCAATCAGGAAACACTATGTCAAATGTTAAACGACAATCCACGCTAAATGCTCCGGCTGTGACAGCAGGCGTAGAATTACATGGGGGCAAGCATACCCGTATGGTTATGCGGCCAGCGCCTGTAGGAACAGGTTTGATTTTCATAAGGACAGATGTCGTTGATCGTGATAATCGCATACCCGTAAAGCCGGAGGCAGTTATGGGGGTCAGAAACTGTACGACGCTTTCTAACGCGGCTGGCGTTAAAGTAGCCACTATAGAACATTTCTTGGCAGCATTAGCGGCGACCGGGGTTGATAATCTTTACATAGATATAGACGGCGAAGAATTACCGGCTCTGGACGGCTCTGCGGAACCTTTTTTGAAATTGATCGAACAAGTCGGGATTAAACCTCAAGCGGCGCCGCGGCGATATATAAAAATTTTAAAATCTGTAGAAATCTCTATGGGAGATAGCTTTGCCCGAATTGAGCCGTGTGACCAGTTGGAACTGGATGTTCAGATTGAATTTTCTGAAAACGCGATTGGTAAACAACGTGTGGAAATCGTCCCGGATGTACAAGCATTTAGAGAACGGCTCGCCTCAGCTCGCACCTTTGCACGTTTGCATGAAGTGGCAGCTTTGCAAGCGGCAGGTCTGTCCAAAGGGGGATCACTGGAAAATGCAATTGTTGTGGATGGGGATAAAATATTAAATCCTGAAGGTCTGCGGTTTAGCGATGAATTTGTTCGGCATAAAGCTTTGGATTTATTAGGCGATCTTTATTTAGGCGGGCCTATTTTGGGTCGTGTTAAGACCGTAAAAGGCGGACACGGGTTAAACCATAAATTACTGATAGCTCTTTATGCAAACCCTGCGGCTTGGGCATTCACATCGCTTACAAGCCCTGCAGATCTTCAAAATCTGCAATCCATTTCTGCATAGGGTGATTTTAGCGCCATACATTGCGCTTTTCTCACTTTGACAGCGCTCTAATCTTCGCTAGAAGCCTTTCCAAAGATACGCTCATGGAATCATGAGTTAAGCAAGGATCGGTGAAATCCACATGGCTGTAAAAAGCGTTTTTAAGACAAATACCATCTCAATACTGGCCCTATCCCTATCCATAGGTCTGTCAGCATGTTCCACATTAGGTATAGGCGGTGATAAAAAAGAGAAGTTGGCTTATGTCGAGCGTCCAGCAGAGCTTATCTATAA
Organism: uncultured Hellea sp.; assembly: GCA_964576765.1. GTDB lineage: Bacteria > Pseudomonadota > Alphaproteobacteria > Caulobacterales > Maricaulaceae > Hellea. Next base: position 22,374 of record CAZNWH010000028.1, on the reverse strand, counting down.
TCAAGGTTTTGAGCGTATGGAACGTCAGGATTGGGATCGGGCTAAACTATTTTTCCAGGAAGTCGAACGACAACATCCTTTCTCGAAATGGGCGAGACGAGCTATGCTCATGCAGGCTTATGCGAATTATCGCAGTGCAGATTATGAAGAAAGCGCGGCTACGGCTGAGCGTTTCATCGGCTTACATCCGGGTAATGAGAGTACCCCTTATGCCTATTATCTGATTGCGATGACCTATTACGATCAGATCTATGATGTTGGCCGAGATCAAGCCACAACAGTGAGCGCTGAAGCGGCCTTGCAACAAGTGGTGCGCCGTTATCCTGAGAGTGACTATGCCCGTGATGCGCGCCTCAAGCTTGAACTGACCCATGACCATTTGGCGGGTAAGGAAATGACTATTGGGCGTTATTATTTGAAAGATAATCAACAGCTCGCAGCGATTGGACGATTTAAAAATGTTGTGCGTGATTATGAAACGACGTCACAAACCGAAGAGGCGCTACACCGCTTGGTCGAAGCTTATACTTCGCTTGGGATTATCAACGAAGCCAAATTGGTTGGCTCTGTTCTCGGACATAACTACCCGTCAAGTGAATGGTATGAAGACAGCTATGATCTGCTGTCTAAATATGGTGTTGATTTGAATGCGGAGATCGCGAAGCCTCGTAAGCAGGGATATTGGTCCCGCTTAAGGGAACGCCTGTTCTAACCCAGCCATGTTGACCGGGCTTTCCATTCGAAATGTAGTTCTGATAGAGACGTTAGACCTTGAATTTGATGCAGGCTTGACGGCTTTGACTGGAGAAACAGGCGCAGGTAAGTCCATCATCTTAGATGCCTTAGGTATGGCGACAGGCGCGCGATCAGACCGAGGTCTCGTGCGAGAGGGAACAGATAAGGCCTTATGTACCGCCAGTTTTGTGTTGCCAAAGTCAGGACCAATTCGAACTCTGCTTGAAACCCATGATATTGAGTGTGATGAGAGCGAGGATTTAACACTGCGTCGCAGCGTGACCAAAGATGGCCGCAGCAAAGCTTTCGTTAATGATCAACCCATCGGAGTGAAATTACTCTCTGAAGTCGGAAGTCTACTGCTGGAAGTTCATGGTCAGCATGATGGGAAAGGTCTTTTGGACCCCTCCACCCATATTCATCAATTGGATCTTTTTGGCGGCCATCAAGATTTGGGTGATAAATGCGCAAAAGCTTTTAGCGCTCGTAAAAAGACCTTACGTCAAGTCGAAGCCCTTATGGCACTGCAAGCTAAAGCCCATGAAGATCGGGACTTTCTTGAACATGCTATTGGTGAGCTTGACCGCCTCGCGCCCAAAGACGGCGAAGGTGTGCAGCTCGCCGAGGAACGCCGTTTTCTCCAAGGGGCTGAAGGTGCGCTGATGGAGCTTACGGCAGCTGAAGATGCGCTGGGGGAAGATGGAGCGTTTGAGCAAAGGCTCGGCACGGCTCTGGCAGGTATTGAACGGGTGCGGAATAAATTCGGCGAGCGTGAGAGCAAAGCGGCGAAAGCTTTGGATAATGCCGCCGGGGCTTTGGAGCGCGCGCTTTTGGAAACCCAAGAAGCGCGTAGTGCTGTGTCCGAAGCGGCACAAACCTTTGATGTGCAGCCGGGTAAGCTTGACGAAACTGAAAAACGGCTCTTTGCGCTACGGGCGGCGGCGCGCAAATATGATTGCGATATCGAGCGGTTGATTGAGGCGCGTAGCGGCTTTGCGACAGAGCTGGCGGCGATAGATAATGCCGATATGGATTTATCCAAGGCGCAAGCGGCAGCGGATAAAGCTAAAACCACTTATGATAAAGCGGCAGCGGCGTTAACTAAGGCTCGCATGAAAGCAGCCAAAAAGCTAGATAAAGCCGTGGTGAAGGAGCTGTCGCCACTTAAAATGGAACGCGCGCAATTTATCACCCATATCGAAGAGGCGGGCGAAACCTCCATGGGTGTGGATAAAGTTCGTTTCCAAGTCTCGACCAATCCCGGCACAGCCTTGGGCCCGCTGGATAAAATCGTGTCGGGCGGAGAAATGGCACGCTTTGCGCTGGCGATTAAAGTCGCTTTGGCGGGCAAAAACGATGCCGTTATGGTTTTTGATGAGGTTGATCAAGGGGTAGGCGGTGCAGTGGCTGACGCTGTGGGTAAACGCCTCGCGCGACTCTCTGGCTCTGCGCAGGTCTTTGTCGTCACCCATAGCCCGCAAGTCGCGGCCAGCGCCAATCAGCAATACCGCATTGAAAAGTCTTCGATGGGCACGACGACGACGACTCATGTCAGTCTTGTCGCCGATGATGCCCGCGAAGAAGAAATCGCGCGTATGCTCGCAGGTGAGACCGTGACCCAAGAGGCGAGGGCGGCAGCGCGTCAGCTAATGGCGTCGTGAACGCTCTATCCTTCATCAATTGTTTCTATGTGATTTGCGAGAAGTTTCAACATGGCAGCAAATCTACTTATCTCCGTTTTTCCAAACGACCCTACTGCAAGAGAGGGCGCTTTTGGAAAGTTGAACATTTCAGAGTATAGTACGTTCCAGTACCAGTTATTGCCAGTATCGATACAATCATCGGAATACCCACTAAGTGCATAAGAAATCAAACTTTGCAGTTCAGAGACAGAAGTTTTCATCTACTTAATCCCATTATTTTTGATACTTAAATACCTAGATTTATGACTGTCAAATACGGTAGCAATTCATATGACAGAAGATACCAAAAAGCGAATTGCCTTTCTCAGCCGTGAAGTCAAAGCCAATGACTCGCTATATTACCAAGACGATAATCCGGTTTTATCCGACGCAGAATATGACGCGCTGCGCCAAGAACTGATAGCACTAGAAACGCAGTTTCCGCATCTTATCACCAAGGATAGTCCGACCCAGAGCGTCGGCGCGAAACCTTCGGGTAAATTTGGCAAAATCACCCATACAGTCGCCATGTTATCCCTCGATAATGCCTTTACCGATGACGATGTGGCGGATTTCTGCGCGAAGGTGAAACGCTTCCTCAGTCTGGATGAAACTGCGCCCATGTCATTTACGGCGGAGCCCAAGATTGACGGCCTATCGGCGGCTTTGCGCTATGAACAGGGTAAACTGGTGACTGGGGCCACGCGCGGCGACGGTAAAGTTGGCGAGAATGTCACAGCGAACCTCTCGACTGTGACCAATATTCCCAAAACATTATCCGGCTCCGGCTGGCCTGACACTCTCGAAGTCCGCGGTGAGGTCTATATTAACCATGCTGATTTTGATGCGATGAATGCGGCGCAGGTCAAAGCGGGCAAAGAGGCGTATAAAAACCCGCGCAACGCGGCCGCTGGCTCGCTTCGTCAAATCGACCCGTCAATCACGGCCACACGCCCGCTTAAATTCTTTGCCTATACATGGGGCGAGATTAGCGCGCCCATTGCGCCGACCCAAATGGAAGCGGTTGATAAATTTGCGCAGTGGGGGTTTGACACAAACCCGCAAATGAAATTGCATAACAATCACACCGAAATGATCGCCCATTATCACGAGATTGAAGAAAAACGCGCCGGGCTTGGCTATGACATTGACGGTGTGGTTTATAAGGTCAATGAGCTTGCATTACAGGAACGATTAGGCTTTGTCTCGCGCGCCCCGCGCTGGGCCATCGCGCATAAATTTCCGGCGGAGAAAGCGATTACAACACTCGAGGCGATTGATGTTCAAGTTGGACGGACAGGCGCGCTTACGCCCGTGGGGCGGCTCACGCCGATCACAGTTGGCGGAGTCGTTGTCTCTAATGCCACGCTGCATAATGAGGACGAGATTAACCGCCTCAAATTACGGGTAGGGGACACGGTTGAGATACAGCGCGCAGGCGATGTGATCCCGCAAATCCTGCGCGTCATTGGTGATGTGGATGACCGCGCCGAGGACTATCAACTTCCGATCAACTGCCCCATATGCGGCGGCGACGCGGTACGCGATATAGACGAAAAAACAGGTAAACAAGATGTGGTGAGGCGCTGCAAAAATGGGCTTAGCTGTCCAGCCCAAGCTATTGAAGGACTTAAACATTTTGTCTCACGCCGCGCCTTTGATATTGACGGGCTAGGCGCGAAACAAATCGAACTGTTTTACGAGAAAGGTTGGGTGAAAGAACCAGCTGATATTTTTAATTTGGACTATTATACGATCTCAAAACTGGAAGGTTTTGGTGAGACTTCGGCCACCAACCTTGAAGCTGCGATTAATGCCCGTCGTGAGATAGGCTTTGCCCGCGCGCTCTATGCACTTGGTATTCGTCACGTGGGGCAAGGCAATGCCGATTTGATCTCTAAACATTATCTGTCTTGGGCCAAAATGCAGATGGCCTTAAACGCGGCGAAACCCCATATTGGTGAAGATTGGGCGGACTTGATTTTGGTAGACGGTATGGGCGAAGCGGCGGCAGGCTCGCTCGTTGATTTCTTCAACGCGCCCAATAATGCGCGCATGATTGAAAACCTCATAGGGCAAGTGACTGTAATAGACGCCGAAGCACCGTCTTCAGATAGTCCCGTCTCTGGCAAGACTGTGGTGTTTACAGGCAAGCTCGAAAAAATGTCCCGCGACGAAGCCAAAGCTAAAGCCCAGAGCCTCGGCGCGAAAGTCTCCGGTAGTGTCTCGGCCAAAACGGATATTGTTGTTTATGGACCAGGAGCAGGATCAAAACTCAAGAAGGCGACGGAGCTTGGCGTTCAAACGCTAACAGAAGATAAGTGGCTGGATTTGATTGGTTAGTGAAACTCAATTACCCGTAAATTGCTTAGAAGAAATTATTTTGGGTCAAAGTGATTAATCCTCACAAACTCTCTGCTCGTAGCCGCAATTCTCTTCAATTCTTATCTGGTTTCAGAGCCCGGCTTCAACGGCAATTCTAATACTTTCGGCTGTTGTAGTCACATTCATTTTGTTCAATATTTCCGCGCGGTGCTTCTTGACTGTACTTTCACTAATTCTGAGACTATGAGCGATTTGTTTATTCCTGTACCCATTCGCAACTTTAGCAAGGACTCGTTTTTGTTGGGGAGAAAGCGAATCGATCAATTTAATCGCTACGTCCCGCTTCTTTGATAGTGTCAGGCTGTTGATCTCTGTCAGCTCCATTTGAGATCCAAGAAAATAGACCAACTCACCAACATCATCAAATATTGGAGCAATCATTAAGGCATTTCGGAAAGGTGTACCATCCTTTTTGTAATTAAGAATTTCAACCAGAACTGGCTGATGATTACGAATAGCCTTGACGATAAGTTGTGTATGTTCGGCTTGTGTATCTTTCCCTGCTAGAAACCGGCAATTACGACCAAGAATTTCAATTCTGTCATATCCTGTAAGCTCAATAAATGCAGTGTTGCACATAATGATAGGATTATCGCGCTTTCTAGGATTGCTAACAACAAAAGGTACAGACGTGTTTTCGATCATTATAGCCAAATTGGCTTGAGATTCTTTACTTAAATTTTTCATGTATCACTGATAACTTCTTACGCAACCGACTTTGTCTTTTCAAATAGTAAATAATCACATCAGAATCTGTCCTTGGAGTTTATACAAGGTGGTCATGATAGACGAGTATCCATGGAAACCAGTAACATATAACTAATATTGCAAAACTGGGCCTTTAGACCCAGTTGTTAAAACCCTGAGATAGAGTAGGTTTTTGATGTTTGAGAAAAGAAATTTATATTTCGACATCCTGCTATCCTTGGCACCCTTTGTCTAATGGTGGCAGATTATTCTTGGTTAGTCCCTAATACTATCCAAGGAGCCCATCAAAGATAAGCCCCACATCTTGCCTTTGATGGGTCTATGTCTTGGCGCGCTTTCAACGGATTTAAAAAAGAAGCTCGACTCTCCTCGTGGGCCGACCCCTTCTAATTGCGTTTTAGGCCTATGCGGGAGACCATCACCCCCACCGCAATCACAGCAAAGGCGATAACCATGCGCCAACTAAAGACTTCTCCCAAAAAGCCCACACCGAATATAACGGAAGCCAAAGGTACGAAGTAATTGATCTTGGCCATCACGCTGGGGCCTGTTTTCTGAATAACATAAAGATAGAGAATAGTTGCAAGGGCTGTTGATCCGACGCCTAACCCTATGGCCATCCATATGCCTATCATAGCGGGAATTTGCGTAGGCATGCCTGACATTATTCCAGCTATGAGAGCAGCGGGTGCGGCGCATATCAGCATCATTGCTGCGCCAATGCTTGAGGGCGTATCCGGTGCACGTTTTGCGATAACCGTCGTCACTGCATAACAAAAAGCGGCAATAACAATGAGTATTTGAGAACGCCAATCACTGACAAGTTCGAAACCAAAATCATCGGGCAAGAACAAAATTACAATCCCCAAAAATCCGATGAAGAAGCCAACCGTTTTTTGGACGTTGAGCCGCTCATCCGTAAAGAAATGTGCCAGAACAATGGTCATAAGGGGCATGATGCCAACGATAATGGAAGTGATGCCGCTATCAATTTTTATTTGTCCTGTTGAAAGTAAAAAAAATGGAATGACCGAGCCGATCATGCCGAGGATAAAATACCACCGCCACCGTACATCAGACAATTTTGGAAGCCTAAGCCCTTTCAAATAAACATAGGTCGTGACCAAAACCGCCCCCAAAATCAGCCGATAGACGACAAGCCAAATCGGTGTGATATAATCAACACCAACACCCACCATGGTATAAGCGCTGCCCCAAATCAGAATGAGTAGCACAGCGAGACCAAGGAATGTAACAGGGCTTAACTCGGACGACGTGTTTGGGGAATCATGTAGCGCAGCAGACATAAACCGCCGTGCCAATTACGCTTAAAAGGGTCAATAGGTTTAAGACTTATCAAAAGCGTTATTTGCAAAAGAGGTGAATTTTCTTAAGGATATAGAATTGGAGGACATAAAATATGTCGAGAATTGTAATAATTATACTTATCTTTGGCGGATTGGTGCTCACGGCTTGCAGCACAAAAATAAGCTCGGATGCTACTCGCAAAATGACAGGTGAGAGACTTGCAGAGCTTATTCAAAAATTTGATAAAACCGCTGAACTTAAGGGCAATAGCGTCGAATTTAAGCTCAAGGACCGGGACTTATATTTCGTTTTTGACTCTAAAGCTGACCGTATGCGGATTATTACGCCGATTGCCCAAGCCGCTCTGGCAGATGAAGATATCCTTGTTCGGATGATGCAGGCTAATTTTGATGCGGTTTTAGATGCGCGCTATGCTTTCGGGAATAAGGTCATATGGGCTACATATATTCATCCCTTAAGTTCATTAACGCAAGAAGATTTTCTCTCGGGTGTTGCGCAGACCGTCACAGCGGCAGAAACTTTTGGTTCAAGTTATACCTCTGGAGCCATGGTCTTTGGGGGTGGCGATTCTAATGCTATTCACAAAGATCTTTTAAAACAACTTGAGAAAGCCACTGATACTGGCAAGGAAATTTAAGCCTTAAACGGATCTCGCATTAAGATGACATCTTCACGCTCTGGCGATGTCGAGACCATCGAGACGGGACAGCCGATTAATTCTTCGATATGGCGCACATATTTGACTGCCTCTGCGGGTAAGTCAGCCCAAGAGCGGGCGCCGCGAGTTGAACCTTGCCATCCCGGCATGGATTCGTAAATGGGCTCAATTGCTGCTTGATTGGACGCGCCTGATGGGAGACGGCGCATGCGCTTTCCGTTTAATTTATAACCTGTGCAGATATTCAGCTCAGCCATGCCGTCCAGAACGTCAAGTTTAGTCAAGGCGATACCTGTAATGCCGCCCGTAATAATGGCTTGCTTGACCATGACAGCATCAAACCAGCCGCAGCGGCGTTTACGGCCTGTCACGGTTCCAAATTCATGCCCGCGCTCGCCCAGGCGTTGTCCGACCGCGTCTGTAAGTTCTGTCGGGAAAGGCCCTTCGCCCACACGTGTTGTATAGGCCTTGGTTATGCCCAGCACATAATTGAGTGCTCTTGGGCCCATGCCCGAGCCTGCCGCGGCTTGACCAGCAATGGTATTAGAGCTGGTCACAAAAGGATAAGTTCCATGGTCTATATCGAGCATAGCGCCTTGCGCACCTTCAAATAGGATTCGTTTATCGGAGCGTTGAGCTTCGTCGAGAGCTCGCCAAACAGGGGCCACAAAGGGAAGTATTTTAGGGGCAATCTCTATGAGTTTCGCATAGAGCTCTTCAGCATCTGTCTCAGGTTGATTTAGGCCTCTACGAAGAGCATTATGGTGGTGTAGCAGGTTTTTGACACGGGCAAGTAAGTGCTCTTCATCAGCTAAGTCGCAAACTCGGATAGCTCGGCGCGCGACTTTATCTTCATAGGCGGGGCCAATGCCGCGCTTGGTCGTGCCGATTTTTATACCGTCCACGTTGTTTTCGCGAATGCCGTCAAGTTCTGAGTGGATAGGAAGAATTAAAGCAGCAGACTCAGAAATTAAAAGGTTTTCGGGATTGACCTTTACGCCTTGTTCTTTGATACGTTCAACCTCTGAGAGAAAGGCCCACGGGTCGAGGACGACGCCGTTGCCTATGACGGACATTTTACCTCCGCGAACAATACCGCTGGGCAAAAGTGATAGCTTATAGGTGGTTCCATCTATAACAAGTGTGTGCCCAGCATTGTGCCCGCCTTGAAATCGGACTACGACATCAGCGCGGCTTGAAAGCCAATCGACGATTTTACCTTTACCTTCATCGCCCCATTGGGACCCAACGACAACAACATTAGCCATGACATTCACCTCATAGTAAAGGCGCGAGGGGCTGGCCCACGCGCCTGGTGTATTTCGATTTTAACAAGCGCAAATTGCGCTAGAATCTCGTTCTCAGACTTTTCCAGTTCCTAGCGGGTTTTATCTAAGAATGCGAATCGTATTCGTGACTTATCTACAAGCAAACGGAGTCTACGATTTTGACATGGTCAATGGCTGCTATTTCAGCACAAATTTTAGTTGAAGGACATTCGTCAATTGAGACGAGACAAACCGCTTCACCGCCTTGTTCCATACGGCCCATAGAAAATGTCGCTATGTTGATTTTAGCTTCTCCCAACAAATTACCGAGCTTACCGACAAATCCGGGACGATCATCATTACGAATATAGAGCATATATTCGGAAAATGCTGCGTCCATAGGCACGCCGAATAACCGAACGATACGTGGTTCGTCGCGGTAGATAGTTCCGACAATGGCAAATTTTCGTTCTTTCGTTTCCACCGTAAGCCGGATGAGACTATCAGCTCGTTCGGCTTCGTCAATAAAGCTTTCTTTGACTTCAATGCCGCGTTCCTTGGCTAGAACGGGCGCGGAGACCATATTGGCTTCGGGCATGGCATTTTTAAGAAGGCCAGCTAGAGCAGCGGCAGACATTGGCTTTGTGTTGAGCTTAGTGATTTCGCCTTTAAAAGTAAGCTCCACATTTTTTACAGGAGAATGCAATAGCTGTCCCATCAAGGTTCCTAGCTTATCTGCGAGATCAACCCACGGCTTAAGGCGTGGAGCCTCTTCGGCAGAGATAGACGGAGTATTCAACGCGTTAGACACAGCGCCTGTTAATAGATAATCTGCCATTTGTTCGGCCACTTGAACGGCTACATTTTCCTGCGCTTCTAGTGTCGAGGCGCCGAGATGCGGCGTTGCAATAAAGTTAGGCGTACCAAAAAGGGCATGCTTTTTAGCGGGTTCTATGGCAAAGACATCCAAAGCCGCCGCGCGAACATGTCCAGCTTCCAGAGCATCTTTAAGGGCCTCTTCGTCAACAAGGCCCCCGCGGGCACAATTTACAATAATTACGCCTTTCTTTGTCATTCCTAAACGCTCGCGAGAAACGATATTTTTTGTACTTTCTACGAGAGGTGTATGTAAGGTGATAGCGTCGGCGCGCTGAAATAGTGTATCGAGTTCGACTTTTTCAACGCCCAATTTAACGGCACGTTCATCAGATAAATAAGGGTCAAAAGCAATGACTTTCATCTTGAGTCCCAACGCGCGTTCTGCGACTAAGCTTCCAATATTCCCGCATCCAATCAGGCCTAGTGTTTTGTTAAAGAGTTCAGTGCCTTTAAAGTCGGATTTAGGCCATTCTCCATTTTGTGTTCTCGCTGAGGCAGACGGGATTTGCCTCGCCGCAGCAAAAAGCATGGCTATCGCATGTTCCGCCGTTGTAACAGCATTACCAAAAGGCGTGTTCATGACGACAACCCCTCGGTCTGTGGCGGCTTTAATATCGATATTATCCACTCCAATTCCAGCGCGGCCAATAACTTTTAGATTTGTTGCGGCCGTGATAATTTCTGCATCAGGGCGGGTTGAGGAGCGCAGAGCGAGACCGTCATATTCTCCGATAATTTTGATAAGTTCTTCTTTGGACAAGCCTGTAATGACATCGACATCGACACCGCGATTTTTGAAAACGTCCATGGCGGACGGTGACATTTTATCAGCAATCAGAACCTTAGGCATTGTTAAGCTCCGCTATTTTGACGTCAAAGGCCCAATCAAGCCATGGAGTCAGAGCTTCGATATCTGATTTTTCAATCAAGCCTGAGGCCCAGATACGGAAACCAGCAGGGGCTGTCCGGTAAGCGCCAAAGTCAAGAGCTACATTTTCAGCGCCTAGAAGAGCGACGATAGATTTTGCAAAAGCGGCTTGTTCGTCTTTTGGGAGAACCGCAATACGAGGATCAATAATTTTCATACACACGCCCGTATTGGAGCGTTCTTCATCCTTTTCAGCTAAGTTCGCAATCCAATCTGTTTTAGCAATCCAGTCATAAAGAACCTGTGCATTGGCATCCGCGCGATCGTGCATGAAGTTCAATCCGCCATTATTTTTCACCCAATTAAGAGCATCTAGATGATCTTCTGCTGCGAGAAGGGATGGTGTGTTAATGGTCGCGCCTTCAAATAAGGCCTCATTGATCTTACCCTTCTTTGTCATGCGGAAAATTTTTGGCATTGGCCAAGGGGGGGTGTATGTTTCAAGCCGTTCAACAGCACGAGGGCTGAGAATAAGCATGCCATGCGCGGCTTCGCCGCCCATATTTTTCTGCCAGCTATAAGTGACCACATCGAGTTTTGGCCAATCAAGTTGCTGAGCAAAAACAGCAGAGGTTGCATCACAAATTGTTAGGCCTTCGCGGTCTTCCGGTATGAAATCGGCATTTGGAATGCGCACGCCGGCAGTGGTGCCGTTCCATGTAAATACGAGGTCGCGATCACCCGTATATTGATGAAGCGGTGGCAGTTGTCCGTAATCCGCTTCAAAAACCCGAAGGTCATCAAGCGGAAGTTGGCTCTTGGCATCGGTAATCCAAGCGTTACCAAAATTTTCCCAAGCAGCGACATCTACGCCACGCGGACCAAGAAGAGACCACATGGCCATTTCAACAGCGCCTGTGTCCGAGGCGGGAACGATCGCAATGCGGTAGTCGGCGGGAACTTCGAGAACTTCACGTGTTAAATCAATAACTTCTTTTAATTTGGCTTTACCCAAAGCAGAACGGTGCGAACGGCCCAAAGCAGCATCGCTTAAGGCATCTAATGTCCATCCGGGGCGTTTTTTAGTGGGACCCGCACTGAAGCGAGGATCGACGGGTTTGACCGTCGGCTTAGCGGCTATTGCCATGATATGTCTCCATCCACTGCGTTTTTGTACAGTATCTAAAGTGCACTCCAGTGGGGGAGTGTGACCCACAGGCGCTATACCGAGGCCGATATCGAGTCGTCAAGAGACAATTCTGTATACATTATTCACAAAACTCTGACTGGTCGGGCTAGTAATAATGACTATACTCATCGAACACATTTGAGAGAATTTTCATGGCACAAGAATTATCAGAGTATGTCCCGCCTAAAGTTTGGAAATGGGATCAAGGGGGCGATGGCAATCGTTTCGCTAATATTAATCGCCCGATATCAGGTGCCACATCGGAAAAGGATTTGCTTGTTGGTGAACATCCCCTTCAGCTATATTCATTAGGTACCCCAAACGGGGTGAAGGTTACAATAATGCTTGAGGAGCTCTTGGATGCTGGGCATATGGGCGCGGAATATGATGCTTGGTTGATCAATATTATGGAAGGTGATCAGTTCACGAGCGGCTTTGTCGGCGCTAATCCTAACTCTAAAATTCCAGCCCTGATGGATCATTCAGGCAAAACACCACAGCGTATTTTCGAAAGCGGCTCTATCCTGTTTTACCTAGCTGAAAAATTTGATGCCTTCTTGCCGAAGAGTGGCGCCGCGCGGGCCGAGACTATGTCTTGGCTGATGTGGCAAATGGGCAGCGCGCCTTATCTGGGCGGCGGGTTTGGTCATTTCTATGCTTATGCTCCCATGAAAATTGAATATGCAATCAACCGTTTTGCTATGGAAGTGAAGCGCCAAATGGATGTGTTAGATAAGCAATTAGAAAAAAATGAATTTATGGTTGGCGACGAACTTACTATTGCCGATTTCGCGATTTATCCTTGGTATGGCGGTATGGCGCGCGGCCTACTCTATGAAGCTAAAGACTTCATAGATGTTGAAAGCTATAAACATCTTGGCCGTTGGACAAAACAATTATCGGAGCGCCCAGCTTTCAAACGTGGTCAGTTGGTTAACCGTCCGTGGGATGCTGAAAAGGGCCTCAATGAGCGCCATAGCGCAGCTGATTTTGAGGGTAAAGTTTAAGAGCCGAAATCTTTAGCATCTGCAAAGGCTTTGATGAATCCGTTTCGTTTTGAAACGCGAGACATATAAGCTTTGAAAATGGGATCTTGGCACATTTTATAAGCCCGAGCCCAATTTATATTTTGTCCAATCATGCAGTCTGCGGCTGAAAAATGATCTCCGCAAATATAGTCATGTTTTTTTAGGCGAGATTTAAGCTGGGGTTCGACTTCGTTTATGAATTTATCGCGGTTAAAGGCGACGACGCGTTCGCTTCGGACGGCTTCTGGTAGCAGGTCTTGATGCAGCCTGATTTGCCAAAGCATCATATCCATCCAAGCGCCGCCAAAATAAACCATTTGAAGGTAATCGGCGCGCTCCATAAGGTTTTGGGTTGAAGGTGCTAGAGCTTTTTCGGGATAGGCATCAGCCAAGAAAATTATCATAGCTCCGCTTTCAAACATTGTTTTGGATGTACCGTTTTTAAAATCGATTTCCAGAACAGGGACTGCGTGATTGGGGTTTTTGGCCAGGAAATCTTCGCTATAATGTGCCCCTTGCATTAAGCCCACGCGTTCGGTTGCAAAACCGTCGCCCAATAATTCGTGCAACAGCCATTTAACACGCGCTGACCGAGTCAGAGGATAATGGTAAAGCTTGGCAGATTTTATCGTCATATGATCAGAATAGACTGAAAATATAAAAATGGAATGTCTTTCTGACCTAGTCTAACAATCGCAAAATTCTTCGGAAAGATAAGTTTTTGTTTTCGGTTTCGCAGTGCTTGAAAACATGTGTGGAGTGCTTCCGGCTTCTATGACTTCACCGTCGCATAGAAAGACGACGTGATCCGCAATGCGCTTTGTTTGGCGAATATCATGGGTGACCATGATGACCGTAAAATCATTTTTCAATGTTTTGATGACAGATTCTAGCGCCCGTGCCGAAGCCGGGTCAACAGAAGCTGTGGGTTCATCAAGAAGTAAAATTTGTGGTTTTACAGCCAAAGTTCTTGCGATACATAAACGTTGTTGTTGACCCAGTGACAGGGTATGAGCGGGACTATCAAGACGGTGGGAGACCTCTTTCCACAGCGCTGCAGATTTTAGACTCTCTTCGACTAAAGCCGCTTTATCCAATTTATTTAAAGATTTGTCCCGTACGCCGAATAAAACATTCTCTCTAATGGAACATGGAAAAACACATGGGCGTTGAAATACCATGCCAACCTTTGATCTCAGTTCTGTAATGTCTTTAATACCTGTGCGGTTGCAGGTTTCGTCAATTAAGACACGTCCTTTCATAACATAATCAGATAGATCGTCATTGATACGATTTATGCTGCGTAACAAAGTTGATTTTCCGCTACCGGACGGACCCACAAGACATGTGACCCCGTTGGCTGGAAAATCAAGTGAAGTTTCGTGCATGACACAGGTTTCACCAAACCAGGCTTGAAACCTTTCCAACCGAATGGCAGGATGAGGTTTTTCTGCGCCGACAAGTCTTAGCTCAGGTTTATGCATCATTTTTGCCTCTGGGGTTGGAGATGATGTCTTGCAAAATATGCAAGGGAACTCAAGATTATAACAAGTGTAATTAAGCTTAAGCTTGCGCCCCAAGCATTTCGAAGAGCGTCAGGATTTGTCGCTTGTTGGGCAAGGGCAAGTATATGTGTGGGAAGTGTTGAAACAGGCTCAAATATACTGCCCGGCCATTGAACTCCTGAAAAAGCGGTTGCGACAAACATTATAGGAGCCGTTTCACCAATCGCGCGGGCGAGCCCAATTAGCAGTCCTGTGACAACGCCATGCCAACTTTGAGGCAGAATGACCTTGCGAACCATTTCAGAATGAGACAGCCCTAAAGCGACAGCATTTTCACGATATGTATTTGGAATGGCGCGCATGGCTTGGTAAGTCGAAACGGTCACAGTAGGTAAAATCATCATGGCTAGTAAAATTGATCCAATTAACCACGATACTCCCATGCCCAATATATTGACAAAAACGATCAAGCCAAAGAGCCCGTAAGTTATGGACGGGATACCGTTGAGACTAAAAATAGCGAGATCAATTCTACGGCCAAGTGATTGAGATTTGACATACTCACTTCGGTACAAAGCAGTGCCGATAGAAAGAGGTAAAACTAAAATGGCTGCGACACTAATAAGGATGAGACTTCCGACGAGTTGGTAGCGAATTCCGCCAGATGCGCCAAAATCTCTCGCTTCTGAAAAGATAAAATTAAAGGACAGAGCTTTGCCGCCCTCATAAATGATAGACCCAATTAGAAATACTAAAATGGATAAGCTGATGAAAAGCGCTACGCGCAATGAGCCAGCATAGATCATGTTGATTTTAGCGCGGCTAAACACGGTAAGGTTCTTTATCAAGCAGTTTTTGAGCTGCAATGGTCAGAATGAGTGTAAAACTAACCAGTAAGAGACTCATAAAAACAAGAACGCTAAAATGTGTTGACCCAAAGGCGGATTCTGCAATTTCGCGCCCCAGTTTAGATGTGATTGTTTGGCTTGACGATAAGACATTAAATAGTGGAGCCGGAAGCCGGTCTAACGAACCTATGACAAGCATCACAGCCATGGTTTCACCTAGCGCGCGTCCTAAGGCGAGCAAGGCTGCTCCGGCTATGTCAGCCTTCGTGACTGGGAGTATGATATCTTTGATTATCTCATATTTGTATAAGCCAAGTGACGCTGCGTTTTCCCGATATTCTCGGGAAACCCCGGAGATTGCGTCTTCTGATAGTGTCATAATCGTTGGTAAAATCATCAAGGCCAATAAAAGCCCTGCCGTTAAAATGACCCGTCCGGTTTGCAGCTCGAAACCATCTGCAACCCAGAGACTTAAATAGGCAACGCCAATTAGGCCGTAAACGATTGAAGGAATTCCGGCGAGAACTTCTAAGGCTGATTTGAAGATACGGCGTAAGCGATCTGAGCGTGTTTCCGCAATATAAATGGCAGATAAAATACCCAAAGGCAACGCGATGGCCATAGCTATGAACATGACGATTAGAGTACCAAAAACCATAGGCAGGATCCCATATTGACCGTTATGTGTATCCCAATTCACAGAGAATAAATTTAAATCTTCTGTCAAAAGCGCAGGGCTACTTTGAAACATCAAGGTTCCCAAAATTATTAAAATAAAAGCAGAAGATACCCATGTCGAAGCCATTGCGTAATGCTTTAAGCCATCCCATTTTTTAGGTAAGAAGAATTTTGCAGCAGCGCTTGATTTGACGAGAGCTTGAGTCATGGGTTTATTTTTATATAACCGGAAGCTTCGACGAAATTTTGTCCTTCAGGACTCAACACATAGTCGATGAATTTTTGAGCGTTCGGTTTGATGTCATCCCTGATGACGATAATGAGTTCTCTTGCGATGGGGTAATCTCCTGCTGCGATTGTTTCAAGAGTAGGCTCTATCAACTGACCATCTTGTTTTATAGTCAAGCCCCTCACATCGTCATTCATCCAGGCTAGTGAAATCATACCAATAGCCGCATCGCTTTGCGCCATAGCCGTTTGTTCCTCATTATTGGCTCCCAGGACAAGGTCTGCGCCAGGCGCTTTAGCCGTTGCATTGCCCATAACCGCTTTCATGAAGGTATGTCGTGTGCCGCGGCTAGCTTCTTTATCGATAACTAAAATATTTTTATCGGGGCCGCCAAAAACAGCCCAATTATCTACTTCGCCACGATATATTGAGGCAATTTGCGCGAGGGACAGGGAAGTAAGGCCGGCTTTGTAAATTTCAGAAGACACTACAGGAATAACGGCGTCTATGCCTATGGCAACCGGAGTAAAACTGTGTTTCGGGTATTGGGATTTTTCTTTGTCAGTCATATCGCGTGACATCATCCCGATATCGGTTTTTCCTTCGGCTAGTTGATTAAACCCAACGCCTGAACCTCCTGAATTGACTATGACTCGTTGATTAGCAATGTCTGAATAAGCTTGAGCGGCCCTCGAAATAACGGGTAGCACTGTAGAAGATCCTGAAACAGATATTGTTTCTTGGGGAGCAGAACAGCCAATTATTATGACCGTAAGCGCCATGAAGGCTGGTTTTAAAACGTTTTTGAACATGAATCTTTCGGTCTTATAGGTCTTCTAGCACCTAATCTCTAGGGGAGTTAAACTGGAAATCAATAATTCGTTATTATCCTAATTATCCTATATGCTTGCAACTATTTATAAGCTAATTTATGTTCAGTTTTTCACGAATCCGTCATTTGAATTTGAACTCGAACTCACTAATAGAATTTAAAGGACAAAGTTGAGGTTAGCCCATGGATGATTTAACAGGTGTAGATGCGACGAATGCTGATGTGCGCGATGATGTTCAGGAGCGCTACGGAGCAGGTGCAAATGCGGTTGAAGCGGCACTTTGCTGCCCGATCGATTATGATCCACAATATTTGAAAATTATTCCTCAGGATGTTCTAGATCGTGATTATGGCTGTGGGGACCCCTCACGTTATGTGCGCGAAGGTGAAACAGTCCTTGACCTTGGATCCGGCGGCGGAAAAATTTGCTTTATTGCCTCCCAGATTGTTGGAGCTGAAGGTAAAGTTATTGGCGTTGATATGACGGATGATATGCTTGATTTGGCCAGAACCAATGCCCCGATCATTGCTGAACGGGTTGGGTATGCCAATGTTGAATTTAAACGGGGACATATTGAAGACCTTAAACTTGATCTGGATCTGCTAAATGCTTGGTTGGCGAAAAACCCAGTCAAAGACGCTGGCGGTATGGAGCGGATGGAAGCTCAAATTCTGCGGATGAAAGCTGAGATGACAATGATTCCTGATAATTCAGTGGATGTGATCGTTTCAAACTGCGTACTTAACCTTGTCTCTGATTCTAAAAAGAAGCAGCTATTTTCAGAAATGTTCCGAGTCTTAAAAGTTGGCGGTCGTGTTGCGGTTTCTGACATTATTTCAGATGAAGATAGCCCCGAGGCTCTTAAAAATGATGCCCGTCTTTGGTCAGGATGCATTTCTGGGGCTTTGACTGAGACCGGCTTTGTGGAAGCTCTTGAAGATGCTGGTTTTCATGGTATCATAATCGATAAGTTTGAGGATGAACCTTGGCAGATTGTCGAAGGTATTGAATATCGCTCTGCGACCTATCTCGCCTATAAAGGTAAGCAAGGTGAGTGCTTGGAGAAAAACCAAGCCGTAATCTATAAGGGGCCTTGGAGCCATGTAAAAGATGATGACGGTCATGTCTTTACACGTGGTGAGCGTTCGGCTGTTTGTGAAAAGACCTTCAACCTTATGCAAAAAGAACCCTATGCAGATATGTTTTATCTGGTCGAGCCAAGCCTTCCTGTAACAGAGCGGATTGAATGGTCTGCAGAAGATTGTGGTGTTCGCCGCCGTGACCCGCAGGAAACCAAAAAAGGCGCGCCAAAGCTTACAACTGACCCAAGTCAAAAAAGTAGTTGTTGCTAAAGAGAAATATTTTCAAGGCAATCTTGGCGACTCCATTGGGTGTTGCCATTTTATCGGCTTGCGCGCCCGTTAATATATTAAACGGAATTACGCCGTCCGGAAGTTTTTCTAAAGCTAAAGATATTAGTTACGGTCCGTTGGATCGTCAAAAACTTGATATTTATAAAGCACAGGAACCTAAAGCCAATACGCCTGTATTGATCTTTATTCACGGGGGGAGTTGGAGTGAAGGCCGTAAGGATATTTATAAGTTCTTAGCGGAAGGGTTTACCTCTGAAGGCTATGATATTGTCGTGCCAAATTATCGCCTTTACCCCAATGCTTTATATCCACAAATGATTGAAGATACGGCAAAGGCAGTTGCCTTTACAGCTAAACAATATCCTGATCGACCGTTAGTTTTGATGGGGCATTCGGCTGGCGCTTATAATGCATTAATGATAGGTCTAAATAAAGATTTTCTATTAGCTGAAAATATCGCTGTATGTGAGCGTATTTCAGGAATTGTCAGTCTCGCGTCCCCTACTGGGGCTTATGAGCTTAAAGAAGAACCCTATATCACAATATTTCCGGATCGTTTCCAAAAAAATGATGCTCCTTTAGCTTATGCAAATGCCTCTTCGCCTCGGTTATTTTTGATGAACGGTGCTGACGACACAACAGTAGGGCCAAAAAATGCTCAAAAATTAGCGGCCGCGGTTAAACAGCATGGTGGTTTTGCCAAGCTCAAAATTTATGACGGGATGGACCACACAGATGCCGTGAAATTATTATCGCGCCATTTTGACAGTGATGGCCCGCTAAAGTCTGATATTTTGGCTTTTATAGATGGGCTTCCAAAAAGTGGAAATTTTTGTCAATAATGTTTCCAACATGAACTTATGAAGGTGAATGAAGGGTAGAGTTTTGAAAAATGCTCACGTAACTGCCGTAAGTAAGAGTAAAAATCATAGTTTTTCTAAACATAACTGTGATTCAATAACGCTTTTGGCAGGTCACGGAGTTGAAGGTGATGCGCATTCAGGAACAACTGTTAAGCATCGCTCTCGGGTTGCAGTCGATCCGTCTCAGCCAAACTTACGCCAAGTTCATTTAATACATGCTGAACTTCATGACGAATTGACGAAGCAAGGTTTTCAAGTCGTGCCCGGTGTAATGGGAGAAAATATAACAACGCGAGGTGTCGATATTCTTGGGCTACCACGTGACACATTAATGTATATTGGCGATGACGTGATTATACAGGTTACGGGTTTGAGAAATCCCTGCAAACAACTCGATAACTACCAAAATGGACTTTTAAAGGCTGTTCTGGGTAATACCGCCGATGGTGAAGTAATAAGAAAAGCTGGAATAATGGGAATCGTGAGAGCAGGAGGTGTAATAACAACTGGCGACACTATTAAACTTAAACTCCCAGACAAACCTCATCATAAATTAGAACGAGTTTAGTTAGTTCCTTAATTTCGTAACCTATCTAAAACCCCTTGTAAAAT
>CAZNWH010000028.1:0-2604 GCA_964576765.1 uncultured Hellea sp. | reverse complement strand
AACGAGTTTAGTTAGTTCCTTAATTTCGTAACCTATCTAAAACCCCTTGTAAAATATAGCTGGCAGCGAGCTTGTCGACATTTTCTTTGCGTTTTTTACGGCTCATATCAGCATCAAGCATTCCGCGCGTTACAGCTAGAGTTGAAAGACGTTCATCCCACATAAATATCGGGATATCGCGTAGTTTCAAAAGATTACTACAAAAATCCCGGACGGATTGAGTGCGCGGGCCGTGGCTACTGTCCATGTTAATCGGCAGGCCTATAACCATCGCGCTGACTTCGTTTTCATCATAGAGTTTCAAAAGATGATCTGCATCGAGAGTGAATTTTTTGCGGCGGATCGTTTTCAAGGGGGTTGCAATAAGGCGTGTGCGATCAGAAATCGCTAGGCCTAATGTCTTGGTGCCGGGATCGATTCCAAGGAGGGGACCTGCACTCGCCTTTAAATTCTCTAATGTTATAATCGCCATGAAGGGTTTTAACTACCCACATCAATAGCGGCAATACGGAAGATGACTTGTAGGACCACATATAAAAAAGCAAGCAGTCCTAAAACGATTTTCACCCACAGTTTAGGGAAGCGTCTCCATAAGACAATTATACAGGCTATGGCGATAAAGGCCTCGATGAGGCTAACCCAAGCGCCGTGTAAATCTTGTTCGTAATAAGAAATTGGAGAAAAGAACCTCCAATCAGATAGCGGCCAAAAATGGCGATAAGCATCGTGGCCGTGGACGGGTATATCGGTTGCCATGTGTATAAGCGCTGCAAATGAGAATACCATGAGGAGCTGTCCCCAAAGCTTGGTTCGCGCAAAATATCCAAGGGCAGCTAATATTCCGTAGATCGGGATTGAGTTAAAGTAAGCAATGAGATTTTGCATAGGTGGCTCAAAATAGAGCTTATCCCACATTTCGGCTCCGCTGACGCCATTAACAAATCTTTGGTAGGGTGCCCAAATATAGATGGCTATATCCGGAACGATTGACCCAATAAATATGGACCAATTGCGTTTGTCGTGGCCTTTCTTTGACAGAAGTGCCAGTGCTAGAAGACTATGGGTGGGGGAGTTCACTTTTGGCGTTCAGGCCGTATGCCGACCCAATTCTCATCTACATAAGACTTTATGGCATCGTTATCGGTTTTCATATCTCCCGTGAGGGGCATGAGCCGGTCAAGAACGACATGTTTGTTTGGACCGTCAAAGGCGCAAACAAAGACAGGGACATTGGCCGCATATGCTGCGCGTAAATATCCAGTTTTGTATTTAGGAACGAGACTACGCGTACCTTCAGGTGGAAAGCCTACACAAACTTTCTCCTCACGTTCAAATAGCGCTGCGATTTGTTCGACAACATTATGACCTTTCCCGCGATCAACGGGATATCCCCCTAAGGATCGAAAGAGAGGCCCCATAGGCCAGAAAAACCATTCTTTTTTGATTAAGAACGTATACTTAAAGCCTGAGGCCAACATAGCTAATGAGGCGGCAATCGCATCCCAATTAGATGTATGAGGAACGCCAATGATGACGAATTTTGGAACATCTGGCATCTTACCCTTAAGCTTCCAACCTATCATTTTAAGGCCCAAAGACCCTAAGCCGCGGGAAAGACTATTGCCCATACGGGGGGAATGCTCACTCATGTGAGGATTGTCATATTTCATCGAGTCGAGAATCCTTAAGCCAAATGCGCACGAATGCCTTTAAAATTAGCATCGTAATACGCTTTGATATTGCGGTTATCAACATCGATATCACCTGTTAACGGCCAAATTTTATCTAGAACAACGCGTTTATGAATGGCGTCTACCCCCACTAAAAAAACTGGAACATGGGCGGCGTTAGCAATGCGAAGATATCCTCTTTTATATACGTCAACTTTTGATCGTGTTCCTTCCGGGGTCAGGCCTAAATAGGCTTTGTCTTGAGATTTTAGCCAATTAGCTATTTGAGGTATGACATCATCAGCAGCACCTCTGTCGATGGGAACGCCGCCCAATTTTTTAAACACTCTGCCTAAGGGCCAAAAAAAGGCTTGTTTCTTCATCATCCAAGAACATTTAAGCCCCACAGATTGCATGGCGGCTAGCGCTAAAATAAAATCCCAATTAGAGGTATGTGGAGCCCCAATAAAGATAAGCTTTTTTTCCTGAGGCAAACTGCCGGAAATCTTCCAGCCCATGATATTAAGGACACATTCGGACAGCCAACGTGACAAGGCATTGCCCATGCGCGGAACATTTTCATTTACGACCTGATTGTCAAACTTAGCCACATTAGAATACTACAGTGTAGATTTACATTTTTCAATGTAGGTTTAGTAAGATGAAACCAGAGCAATAATGATTAAAAAACAACCGAGTGAAAACTGTAAATAAATTTAAGGCTGTAGTTGTCTTCTCTTAATCGGTTTTGTTGTCTTCGTCGCTACGTGCGATTAATGAGGCTTGCAGGTCGCTACTGCCCCTGCTAACTCGCGCGTTCAGCATATTATGGAGACTCACGTGAGTAAGCCGAATGGCGCGGTTAGCGCCGAAGATGTCAAGAAAATTGCCCGTCTGTCGCGGCTGCATGTCGAGGATGACCGTCTGCAACCGC
>CAZNWH010000027.1:7498-24458 GCA_964576765.1 uncultured Hellea sp. | reverse complement strand
AACTCTATCAGGTCACAACCAATCTGGATGGCCGAATTACGGGCAATAGTGCTGGCATCATGAACAACAGTAATGACATCTCGGACAATGCAGCAGATATTGCAGATAACGCCGACGACATCTTCGACAATGCCAACGATATCGCAGACAATGCAACTGATATTGCGACTAACACCGGCAATATATCAAATAACACATCAAATATTGCCACGAATACCAGCAATATCTCAAGCAACACGTCAAACATTGCCACAAATACCAGCAATATCTCAAGCAACACGTCAAACATTGCCACGAATACCAGTAATATATCGACCAATACCTCAAATGTTGCCACGAATACCGGCAATATATCGACCAATGCGGCGGGTATTGTCTCTAATGCCACAGACATCACAACCAATGCGGCTGATATTGTGAGCAACCAAGGAAATATTGGGGTCAATTCTAATAGGATATCTAGCAATGCTACAGCGATTGATACGAACGGCGCAGCGATTACCAGCAATAGTATGGCAATCGTTTTAAATAGCGGCTCGATCAATCAGAACCGCGGCTTGATCGAGCGGAATTTCGCCTTAGGGCAATCTAACCAAGCAGCCATAGGCGAGTTATCTCAAGGGCTCGCCGCAGTTGCGGCGCTACCCGATATGTATCTCTCGCCTAACGCTAAATGGTCGGCTTCAGGCGGGGTTGGCTTTTACGGAGGTGATACTGGCGTCGGCGCAACGCTGGCCATTCGCGGAAATGAAAACTGGGCCTTTGGCGGTAGTATCGCGACTGGCGGCGGACAATCCACTGGGAGAGTACAAGTCCGTTACGAAGGATTTTAATCCAGTTGGTTGATTATGCTATGAGCGGCACGGGCGAAATCTTCGCTCGTCCTGACACGAATTAATGACAGACCGATAGCCTCAAAAATTCCGTCTTTGAGGATATCGGCATTTTGGGTCTCTTCATTATGACTACTGCCATCGAGCTCTATCGCTATGTGCGGGACGCCCTGGCTATTCGTAATCAGAAAATCGATATGACGGCTTTTGACACGGCTGCGCAACTTCCAACGCCCTTCGCCTTTAATGAAGGGTTTGACTCGCACAATATCTTCGAGTCTGGTTTTGCTATGTAAATAATAATCCGGAGGTAAAGCGCGTCTTAGCGCATGAAAAAAAGCCAGTTCAGAACGGTTTACAAAAAGGCTCGGCACGCCTTCATAAGCACTGTAAGTGCGTGCATCTGACGGAGCCGTTTTGGGCGGGGTAAATATATCTCGTTTTTTGGATCTCAGAGCCAAAAAAACAACACCCGCAAAAATCAGAATAATCAGAAATGTTTCAACCATAGCCAAGCTTAGCAAAGGAGGAGCAAAAGGCTATACGTTCATAACCTGTGATGTTATCTATGGTTTATTGACGAACACAGGAAATCTTGGAACGCCCCTCATTTCTTGAGGTCTCATCTCTTTGGACGGTAGAGCATAATAGTGTGCGTGCAGCTCGGCTGGAGATGTCCCCATCCAAAATTTCCAGAATATACCAGCATTTTTAAATTGGGTGCGCAACGGGCCATAATGTTTAAACCGTTCGGAACTTGTCTTTATCATCAAAGGTGATTTTTGAACCCGGCCATATTTTAATAAATGACGACGTATAACAACATCTTCCATCAAAGGGTAAGTTGTCAGGCGCGGCAGACGCGCTGCAATGGATCGCTTAAAGAAAAACCCCTGGTCACCAAATGTAGAAAAAAGCGTATCAAAGCGGCTCATCCACGAGAAAAAGCG
Source organism: uncultured Hellea sp. (assembly GCA_964576765.1). Taxonomy (GTDB): domain Bacteria; phylum Pseudomonadota; class Alphaproteobacteria; order Caulobacterales; family Maricaulaceae; genus Hellea. The sequence continues at coordinate 22,675 of CAZNWH010000027.1, read as the reverse complement.
CAACCAAAATCCCGGATTTTCAAAGCCTAAACGAAAGCACCCTAAACTAGTATTTGGAGCGGCTAATGTTTGGCGTAAACTCTCCACGGCATGCGGAGGTAAACAGCTATCACTATGTAAAATCCAGATGATATCACCTTTAGCGGCGTCAAGCCCCGCTTGAATTTGTTGGCCGCGTCCGACTTTGGCGCTCAAGCAACATACCTTCGGAATTTTAATTGCCAGAGGTTTTTGCGGGCTAATCACCAGAATTTCAAAGATATCGCAATCGCTTAAATGTTCTGCCAAAGCCAAAAGCGACGGATTCGCGCTCAACGCCGGAATGATGACGGATATCGGCGCTACGGGTTTCACGGCACTTTATCTTCAGCGGCTTGGCTAACTTCGGCCGCGCGTAATTGAACCTGTTGTTTGAGGTCGTCCATCTGCGCAACACTTTTCAAATTGCGCATAATTTGCGGTGTATCCTTGCGTGTTGCATTTTTGACGATCCCGCGTGGAACCGGAAATTTCAATAAAATTGTGGCGCGATACGTCACGCGGGTCAGGCCACCTTGTCGTGGCGTTATCTGCCAGATCGCATTCTGAATTTTCAAATCACCCCCCACACGGCGAATAGCAATCGATTCATAGGGCCTATAATCCGAGCGAAACCGGGTTTTAGCATTGGGAAGAAATGGCCCCATATCGAAAATTTGCTGCCGAATATCGGATTGCTTATCCGGTGCAGTTTCCAAAACATCGCAGGACAACATACCCTTGACGATTTCACTGCCTCGCGAGCAATCTGTCATAATAGCCCAAATGATCGCTGGACTGGCTTTAATATCTATCGCCCCAAAAACATCCAGTGCGCTATCTGTACGTGATTTATCCCGCCAAACATGAGTAACTGTCTCACCTTGTGACAGTATCATCTCATCTTCAGGCGTTACAGTATAAGGCGTCACTAGATCAGATATAGAAGCCTCAATACTCACGCCATGAGATGTTTTTCCAGAAGAGGCTTCGCCGTAAAATTTCAGACCATCAGAGCCTTGCCCAAAGGCAGCGAAAGGCACAAACAGCACCCAAACCGCGGATAAATTTGTGATCAAGCTTTTCATTTTTGACGTCATTATTCGCCATAAGCTATAGGTCCAACTTGTAAAGAAAGCATGTCACCTTTGCTCACAACTTTGTCAGTCATACGCAATTAAAGCTAGATGAAACATTAACTTTGGGTCTTAATATGCGGCCCTATAACGTCTATCTTATTTGTCCTGATTAACCCTGAGTAGTTTTGCGGCACATAAACCATATCACCCAGACTATCGATTCCCGTCGTAAATTTCCCACTATAAGGCCCCATTAGCATTGAGCGGCTTCCCACGCGGTTGAGTCTTGCTTCAAATTTATGTGGCCATCCCCATAGAAAATATCGAAAATTAGCCGGAACGGGTAGAATAACTCGGTGACACGCCTTAGCCATATATCCAGCCCATCCAGTTAAAATATATCCTTTAAAACACGCTTTTGCTGCTTGTTTAGAATAGGTGGCCAAGTCAGGCTGATGCCTCTTTAAAATGGATATCGGCCTCTCATGGCCATTAAATGAAAGTCGGCCCCAGTCCTCGTCGCCCCGCGCATTAAGATAAGTTATTATCGTTTCAGCCTCCAAGGCGGAATGGCTTTTAATATTAATGTCAAAGAAGCGGCGCGGAAAGGCATCAAGAACCTCGCCTAATGTAGGCATGGCTCCCACAAATTTTCCGCGAAAGGGAAAGCTTTGAGCGTCATCTGCTGTATAGCCATAGCCGATATCTAGCGTCTTGAGATAGCCAAGATTATGCTCACGCGTAACTCCGCTTCCATCTGTGCGGCAATCAAGTGTCCAGTCGTGAAAAACGACAAAATCCCCATCAGACGTAGGATGAATATCAAGCTCGATAATATCCGCACCCGCCGCAAAGGCGGCCTGCATAGAGGGCAAAGTATTTTCTATGAAGTCATGGACAGGTTTATGAATAAGCTTAGCTGTGCACGTATCGTTTTCAACACCTTCAAAATCAAAACTTTGATGCACTCCGCGATGAGATAAAAGGGTAAGTTCATGAGCTGCCGGCGGAGCAAAGCGGGATGTATTGAAAAGATAAAGCCCTAGTAAAATTCCGCCAAGGCCGCATAAGACTTTCATACGCTTTTTCATAAGGATAACTCTCACCATAATACGGTCAAATTTAGGCGTTCTCTAATATCTTCAGATCAGAGCTGACCAATAAAAACTTCCTCACAATTGCCTAATTCTCGGATCAGCTCTATCTTTAAGCAGCAGTTCCGTCACAGCCCAGACTAACGCATCGGCCCGGTCGGGAGACCCTCTTTGGGCCTGCGTTCCCATCAGGGCCATTTCGTCCTCCAGCGCTTTAAAAGGTTCGGTATGCTTCACCCGCCCTTGCTCATAGAGCATAATGACAGGTTCGGCGCGGGCGGTTTTACCCTTATTAGCCCGTACCTTTTTAATCGGAATGCGGTGATCAATAGCGTGTAAAATCGTGCTGACAAGATCTCCACCTTGATTGACCTCGGCCAGCATATAATCCGCGTCCCAACCTTGCGCCAGCGTGATCGCGTGTCGGGCCCAGCCTTCGGGTGATAAACCCTGCACCGTCCCATCATGGAGAATATAGGCCTTGGCCGCACGGCCTTGACCCGTACGGCCCGCTACAATAATCCCACAGCTATCGGCCCGCTCGCTCGTCGAGACTGGCGGGTCAATGGCCACAATAATTTTATCCATTTCGGGTAAAGATGAACTTATGCAGTCTTCAAGTAATTGCCGCGACCAAAGCGCTCCTGAGACGTCTTCGAGAAGCTCGCCGCCCAGTTCCTGTCGCCCCAATCGTGTCCCGCCATAGGCATCTTCCATAGCCGATAAAAACCCGGGTGCGAGGCTGGCTTGATTATCCGAAGTTTTACCACGGCTGATTAAAACGCCATTCACGCTCATCAAAGTTTTAAGGGCGGCAATCGGTTTTGGCGTTGTTGTGACCACCATTTGCGGGTTATAACCCATACGCAAGGCCAAGCGCAGATTAGACAAAACATAATCAGGATAGTTCCAGACACAAAATTCATCAGCCCACGCACAATCAAATTGCGGCCCGCGCAGCCCGTCCGGGTCTTCACTGGAAAACACTAAGCCCACCGCCCCATTGGGCCATTCAAGGCGGCGGCGCGAGGAGGTATAGCTCGGGCGTTCGAACGGATAACCAATATTTTGCAAACCGCTCGGTCCTTCAATCATGACCTCGCGTGCATCTTGGAAAGTCGGGGCTATTAGGGCGACATGGCGCTTGCCTTGTTGCATCACTTGCTCACGCACCCATTCGGCCCCGGTGCGTGTTTTCCCGGATCCACGCCCGCCCAGTAACAACCAGATCAACCAGTTATTAAAAGCAGGGCGTTGATGCGCCCGCGCGACATGTTCCCAACTCAGTCCATATTGTTCATAATCATGTGTCCTCTTCAAGACGTGGATGAATGTCGGGTATTTCTCCCCCAGATTCGATCTGACCAATGAGGGCTGCAATTCTGCGTTCAAACCGTTTTCGGTCAGCAGGAGATGGGGGTGGGAGGTCTTCATAGGCTGTATATTTCTCATTATCCGCCACTTGGGCAGTTTTTTGGTTATAAGCGTCCAGGTCGGACAGCGCTTTTAGATGAATCGAGATAGACCGCGCCAACCGATCCAGTTGTTCTGGATTGATCTCGATCTTTAGATCAGCGGTTTTCTTATCTATTTCGGAGAGCAACCGCATTATGGATTGGGTCAGCGGGGCTGAAGGCATATGTGTCATAATCAAGACCATTTGTTTGAATAAACACAAAATAGCCCCACCTTGAGAGGTGAGGATTAAGTTTCTGACTTACCTCTGATTACAAGGGCTTAGGAAAGGGATTTATACGAAGAGAAATGAGTTTGACTTCAAACTAGTTGGGCCATTTAAGTTTATGACCGCGTAAATCTAAAGCTAAGCCCAAGACAAGGCCAATCGCCAATACGGTGTTGGGCCACATAGCCTGTTCCCAAACCCCAACGGACAACCATTTATTCAAGGTTATATAAGAAAGAGGCGCAAGGGTGAGCAGCGCGATTAAACTCATAGTTGGTCTTAAGGCAAGCAAGGGAATGAAAACCATTAAGTACCACGGAAACAAGACCGGACTTAACAGCAAAGGTGTCGCCAAAGCGATCAAGATGGAAATATAGATAGCGCCTTTTTGAGCCTGCCACGCGCTGACAGCAAAGCCCGCAATCGTAAGACCGCCCAATAAACATAAAAACTGAACCACCGATAAGCCTAATCTATTTTGACTCCATTCAAGCAGGGGAAAAAATGGTGCCCCACCGCGCCATTTTTCAAAAAATGTCGGCAGCAGACCCACAGGATCATATCCCAATCCAAACATAGCTGTATAAACACTCCCCCATGTCAGACTTGCAGCAAGGAAAAGCTTGAGCGCCTTTTCAGGCTTTAAGTAAAATAGAAAAGGTCCGGCTATGACGGCGGGCAAGAACTTGATCGTTGCTGCTGCGCCGATGACTATCCCTGCCAAAATGAATTTATCTTTTTGAACACCCCATAACGCTGCTGTAATGCCCAAAACGCAGAGCGTATCCAAATGCGCCCCGGCCCCCATCTCGAAGAGTAAGAGCGGGCTAAGCCCGATAAGGCAAAAGTTTTTGAGCTTTTTTTGATGCTTGAGTAAATCATAGGCCAAAACAAGACTGGTCATGGCAGCCAAGACAATAAAAATTTTCCAAACCCAAAAGCCGTAACTCGGCCCCGCTAGGGCACAAAACGCAAATACAAACAAAGCCCCCGGGGGATATAATGTCGGATAGGTGGCATGTTCTTCTGGCGTCGGCCATAGACTTCGCAGGGCCGCAACAGAGCTATCATCAGGCGCGGTGATATAGGGGTCAAACCCGTTGAGAAAAACCGCCCCGTCCCATAAATAACGCACTGCATCATTGGAGGTTAGCGCCGTGAGCGGCAAGAGGGTCAGACATAAGACTAAACCCAAACCCAAAGAAAATTTGGGCGTCAAAAGCGAGTTACGCCACACATAAAACAACAAGCCCGTCATTAAAATATAAAGGCTTATATACCCCGTCCCGATATGAAGCGGGAGGACATCAGGCAAACCATAAAGCGCCGCGATAATGAAGAAGAACCCTGCCGAGACTATAGAGACGCGCATTATATAAGAGCGGTTCAACATCCCAACCTATTCCGCGATGATTAAAGTATCGGACGCTTCTTTAAACTTTTGCGGCTTGACGACGTCAGAGGGTTTTTTCTCATTGTCGGATATCAAAAGGGGTTTTTTATGGCTTTCCTGTGACCAACTCTGTCTTAAACTCATAAGCCCTGTATAGAAAAACCCGATTGCAAAAAGACTTAGAAACGGCACCACAATCCAATAGGCCTGAGCAATAGCCCATAAAAGAAACCCTAAATAGACAGACCCTAAAACAAGTTCCAAATACGTCGCCCAATTTTGGCTATTGGATTGATAGCTTTTATATAGACTGTCTTTACCTGCATCGCCTGATTTCGGGGTCCGTGCAAAACCGCTCTTATACCCTATAAGAGCTTCGATAACGGCGCGGCCATTATTGACGCCCAACCCTATCGACGTGGCCAGAAGCGTTGGCATGATAAAGAGTTTATTCCACGCCACTCCGTAAAGGCGGCTTTGGCTGCTAAGGAAAAAATAGGCATGGCTAAGAGAGGCAAAGGCAAAAATTGGAATGTCCAGCCATATGAGCGGATTTGGCCCCATTTGTTCTCTGATATGTATCGTAGGTAAAAGGAAGAAGAGACTGTCTATGAACATCAAGAGATAGGATATATTGCCTGTCAGGTGGAAGCTCGCTTCAATTTTTGATTTACGAGAAATGTCCGAGGCCCAAATTGTTGGCAGAAGTTTTTTCATGACTTCTATCGCCCCTTTCGCCCAGCGATGTTGTTGGATTTTAAAGGCGTTCATATCCTCCGGTATTTCACTGGGGCAGCCAATTTCAGGACGATAAATAAATCGCCAACCGCGCATTTGTGCGCGGTAACTCAAATCTGTATCTTCCGTGAGCGTATCCGCCCGCCAGCCGCCAGCATCTATAATGGCAGCCTTTCGCCAAAGCCCCGCTGTCCCGTTAAAGTTAAAAAAGACGCCTTGTCCATAACGCGTTATCTGTTCGATCCCAAAATGGGCATCCAGCATAACGGATTGTAAACGCGTGAGCATATTTTTCGGAGTGTTCAAATAAGTCCAGCGTCCTTGGACAAGGCCTATTTTGGGATCTGTAAAATATGGCAGCGTCTTTTTTAAAAAATCGGGATTGGGAATAAAGTCCGCGTCAAATATCGCTATAAATTCACCCTTCACATCATCCATAGCATCAGACAGAGCACCAGCTTTATAACCTCGGCGAGACTCGCGTCGAACATGCTCAATGTCGAAGCCAAGGCTTTGGTAATGCGCCACACAATCAGCCACAATGTCAACGCTTGCATCAGTTGAATCGTCAAGAACCTGAATGTGTAGCTTGTCTTTGGGGTAGTCAAAAGCCGTCACCGCATCAATAATGCGCTTGGCGACAAACTTTTCATTATACATTGGCGTCTGCACCGTCACATAAGGATAATATCCTTCATCCCAGCCTTGAGGAACCGCCTCGTCTTTGACAATAGAGAAAAGCCGCTTGGCCACAAGGCTGTGATAAATACGGTGCGCGCCATAAAGGCACAAAATTGCAACCAGACAATAATGTGTCAGCAGAATAAAAAGAGCGGCAAATGACACCTAGTTTCGTCCTAAAATGACGCCACGAGCGCAACTTGTATATTAGTCCCTTTCAGCGTGTTATCGCCATACACCGCTGTGGTGCCTGTGATCTCGCCAGCTAGTGTATCCGTAAATTTATAACCCGCCGTATATTCAAGGCGACCTAGATCAAATTCCAGAGGCAGTTGCGGGTTCACTATATTAACCGGGAGAGGTCCACTTACATCATTATCTGTACTGCTGGCGGCATGAATGCCGTCTAGCTTAGTACGCAAATAAGTGCGATCATTCAGATCAAATCCATATTCGACCAAATAGCGAAACTCATCCACTGGCGCTTCGGTTCGCACCCGATAACCGACTTCCAAACCGCCATAACCCAGAGCTCCGAATGATTTCCCGAAAAGAAGTTTGCCTTCAAAATCCTCTTGCCCGTTCCCGATCGGCAGTTCTGCGTTTTCATCATAGAGATAAGGCGCTTTAAACAGACCTTGAACCGAAACAATCACAGGGCCGTCGATCAGGCGGTATCTTAAGCCGACATCAATATCACTAACGCCAGAGCCTGTAGTTGTGACCCCCTCCGAAGTATTTTCAAGATCCGCCAGAGAGCCTGTTGCGAAAAATGTTAGATCATCTTTAACGCCATATTCCCAATAAACATTGAAATTCGTATTTCTAAAATTTTCAAATCCGTCTTCAGGGCCAAAACGGTTGCTTGTTTCAAAATGATTGACCGCGCCCTTAAGATAGCTATCGCCTTGCTTGGCTGTCCAAGCCCCAGCCCAAGCGGCAGTGGGTAAGGCGGATAATAATGTGAGGATGGATAGGCTTTGGAACGTTTTTTTGATCATGACTTCTCTCTGTTTTAATACCCCCATATTTTTCGTGGTAGGCATAGAATTTGTTTTATGGTAATTTCAAGAGCTGTAACGTCACAAGCGTCATCATAATGGTCACATAATAGTCAGCAGATTTCACAGGCTCCTCACGAATTTATGAATGAGGGGGTAAAGAATTTTTATCTTTTCCTGATCTTCATTATTGATTTTGCATCCTCAGACAAACAGCCTATTCAAACGCTATGACAACTAAACTCAACACATCGCCCACACCGCCCATAGCTCGTAAAATTCCGGCTAAAACCACACAACTCGGCTTTACCCGCACGGATGACTATGCGTGGATGAAGGATGAAAACTGGCAAGCTGTTATGGCGGATGCATCCAAGCTTAACCCCGATATCCGCAAACATCTGGACGCCGAAAACGCCTATACGGAAGCCGTCACCCAAGACCTCTCGGCGCTTAAGGAAACTATCTTTGAAGAGATGAAAGGGCGGCTCAAGTCAGACGCCTCTTCTGTCCCCTCGCCTGATCGCGACTGGGCCTATAATCACCGCTACCGCACCGGTGATCAGCACGGACTTTATGAGCGCGCGCCTATCAATACGGTCACCAAAAAACCCAATGGAGAACCGCAGATTATTCTCGATGCCGAGGTTTTATCCAAAGACTACCCTGCCTTTTTCGATCTGGGTAGCGTGACCCATAGTGATGATCAAAAATGGCTAGCCTATAGTGTCGATGCTACGGGCGCGGAAAATTACGAAGTCTTTGTTAAAAACATTGCCACAGATCAAATCACTTCCACAGGCATCACCAAATCGGCAGGCGGGCTGCAATGGGCCCGCGATAACGCCACGTTGTTCTGGGTCGAGCGTGATGAAAACCAACGCCCCTATGCCGTTTTCAGCAAAGACATTCACAACGAGACGGCCAAGCCGCACTTAGTTTATAAAGAAACGGATCCAGGATTTTTCGTCTCTGTCGGCGAAAGTGATAGCGGTAATTTTATCCAGATCAGCGCCCATAACCATACAACCACAGAATTATGGCTCATCCCTTCAGCGGCGCCCGAAACCAAACCTACTTGCGTCTCCCCAAGAGAGGCGGGACGTGAATATAGCCTGAGCGATCACGAGGATGATTTTTACATCCTGACCAATGCAGGTGGGGCGGTAGATTTCCAGATCATGCGCGCGCCGATTGTCTCGCCGGGCTTTGAAAGCTGGGAACCGTTTTTGCCCCATCAATCCGGGACGCTGATATTAGGCATGACAAGCTATCAAAATTTTCTTGTTCGTTTGGTGCGCGAGAACGCCCTGCCCCGTATTATCATTCGCGATATGCGCAGCGGCGAAGAACATGACGTCGCCTTTGACGAGGCCGCCTATGCCCTCGGCCTTGGCGGCAGTTATGAATATGATACGCCGTGGCTACGCTTTGCCTATTCCTCGCCGACCACGCCGCGCCAAACTTTTGATTACAATATGGAGACACGCGAGCGTGTCTTGCGTCAAACTCAAGAAGTCCCCAGCGGCCATGACCCGGCTGATTATAAATGCGAGCGCGTCTCAATTACGGCGCGTGACGGGGTGAGCGTCCCTGTCACACTGATCATGCGGGCAGACACAACCATAGACGGGACTGCCCCGCTTTTGCTCTATGGCTATGGCTCTTATGGTATGACCATGCCCGCAGGCTTTCGGACCAGCCTGCTTTCGCTGGTGGACCGGGGATTTGTCTATGCGATTGCCCATATTCGCGGCGGCATGGCCAAAGGTTATCAATGGTATCTGGACGGAAAACTGGAGAAGAAAGAGAACACCTTCAATGATTTTGTCGATGCGGGCCGCGCGCTGTGTGATCTTGGTTATAGTTCTCGCGGTAAAGTCATTATCCATGGCGGCTCTGCGGGCGGATTATTAGTCGGGGCTGCGCTGAACCAAGACGCAGATATGCTTGGCGGGATGATCGCGGCGGTGCCTTTTGTTGACGTCCTCAACACCATGTCAGATGACACACTCCCCCTGACTCCGCCGGAATGGCCGGAATGGGGCAACCCCCTGACTGATAAGCAGTCCTATGAAAATATAGCCCGTTATTCCCCTTATGATAATGTGAGCAAGCGGGACTATCCGCCCATGCTGATTACAGGAGGGCTCACCGACCCGCGAGTGACCTATTGGGAACCTGCCAAATGGGCGGCGAAACTACGCGAGCACCAAAGCGGCGACGCACCTGTCTTACTGAAAATAAATATGGAAGCCGGCCATCAAGGCGAAGCCGGCCGCTATAACGCGCTAAAGGAAACGGCATTCGAGTTTGCTTTTGCGGTGAGTATTGCTACCTTATAAGTTAGTGTAGCCACGCACAGTCAAGGCCTTCTCAACTGAAGTCCCTAACCAAAAAATCAATAGGGTCAGTAACCAAAATCCAATTGATAGTAGTCCAAGTGGGAACATAGTGACGCTCAAAACACTTGTGACGATTCCGCTGACTATTACAAAAAATATCAAAGCATATCCAAATCCAAGCCGAATAGGGTGCGGTATAAGTCTTGGCGGCTGGGATAAAGACAAACGAAACAAAGATGGGAAAAGGAAGCCAATGAAGGTTCGGCAAAGATAATAATTTTGACCATGATTTTCGAAGACATAGATAGCTGGTTTAGCAGGCAAGTATAGCCACCAATATTTTAGACACTTAGGCGTAAATAAAACAGCATCATGTCTAACCGCATCAGGATCAATAATTTCTCCGATATGGTGATAACCCAATAAAGAATGAAAATAGAGTTTGATCATCCTTTAAAGCCTATATCAAATTAATTACCCATCTCAAACACATAACGTTTATCCTGAACTTCCACATTAGGCGGGCGGCTTGTTTGTTCAAAATGATCCCAGCCTTGTTTGAGGTTTTTCCAAAATTCATAATTGGGGTTAGATTTGTATTTTTCTAAATTCACCGCGTTCATTTCAAAAGGAAAAGCATGGACACGGACGAAAGGTTGACCACCATCAAGCGCTGCTTTCAGAAGCGTATAAATTTCTTCAATGCCCGTATCCGTCATAGCGTAGCAACCAATTGAGACACAATCACCATGCACCATGAGGAAGTCCCCCGTGCGGCCATGGGCACGGTCAAAGGCGTTGGGATATCCTAAATTAAAGCTAAGATGATAGCTGGAATTGGGATTAAGCCGGGCGGGTGTGATAAAATAAAAGCCTTCGGGGGATTGACGGTCGCCCTGTTTTTTCTTCGGCCCAAGCATGCCCGAATAAGTACAAATATCCCATGATTTGAAATGGACGAAAGTCCCGTCAGCACGCTCGATAAAGGCTTGTAATTCTCCGTCTCCTGGCTCGCCATTTTGAGTTTTGAGAATACGAAAAAAAACGGGGTTTCCAAGAGTAAGGTTTTTAGCGGCTAAGGCCGTTTCAAGCTTAGGTGTCCAAGTCATGACAGCCTTATCACTGCGCGCAGACTTAGGAGCTTCCGCACAGGCTGTAAATGACAATAACGCCATGATGAAAACCACCAGCAGTAAATAGAACATTCGCATACCAGTTATTATTCTTAAAATTTTGTCAAAAGAAAGACCTAGCCCGCATCTAGACTCCGATGCTCTTTATCATAAGCACTTACATATTCCTCACAGCTTGGATCGCCGAAGGTTAATGTGCCATCGATAAATTGATTATCATAGGCACGCTTGATGTCTTTAAAGCATTCATCAGTGCGGATTTGTTCCTTAACCTCGCATTGCTTATCGAAGGTCAATCTCTCGGCTTTAACGAAGGATATCCATTTTTCGGCGTCTCGGTATTGCGATGATTGAGCGGGCACATTTTTAAAGGCTGACACTGTCGCCGCACGGCCTTTGCTAATCGGCGCGGCAGCTATGTCTTCTGCGCTCATCTCGCAACTCAGTTTGTTTTGGCGCTGCACATCCTCATAACGGCATGTGCCAACCAGCATCCAGGCTTTACCTGCGCTATAACCTTTATCCACAGCGGTAATGAAGGCCGTTTCGGCGCGGGCGCATTGACCTTCATTATAAAGGGCTTCGCCTAATTGGGCATAGAGTTCGGCTTTACCCGACAGCTTTGTTGCCTCAATCAACACCGGAATAGCGCGTTCATATTCACGGGCCTGCCGCCAGAGCGAGGAGAGCTGCTCTAATGTGTTAGCTGATTTTCCTATCCGACCTGCATTGATCTCTTTTTCCAATATTTGAGCGGCCTGAAATGGCATGTCGTAATAGCTGTAATATTGCACAATTTTTGAAAGTTCGTCTTCGTTGGTTAGCGCGCCGCTCAAATATTGCAGGCGCGTAACCTCAAAGGCATCTTCATCTTGTCCGGCGGCTATAAATAAAGATCCCCACGCCGTCCATAGATCAGGGTCATCGGGCCAGCGTTCAATCATTTCCATAACAATATTAGCCTGCTCAGCTGCACGGCCCAATTTATTATAGAGAAAATTGAGGGGATCAAAATGCTCACGGGTTTTGGGATTGGCCGCCGCGAAAATTCTACGCGCCCATGGCAGTGCCTTATCGTATTTTTCGGCCTGAACCCAGGCTTGGAGAAGCAGTTTATAATATTTTTCGCTCCTCTCGCCGCTTTGCTTTAAAAGTTTTTCAAGACGTTCGGCCCCTTGGGCATATTGTCCGTTAGCGATCATGAGTTGGGCAAGTTGAAGGTTTAATGGCTGAGTTTCTTTTGGGGATAATCCGCCTTCTAACAGAGCCTTATCGAAAGCGTTTATCGCGCGGTTATAGTCATTAAGCTCATAATACGTACTCCCTTGCATCTGGTGGATCACAGAGCGTTCATAGGGGGTGAGTTCAGATAAAGCCAAAGCCCGGTCTAATATAGACAGCGCGCTTTGGTGTTGGTTAGCGCCTATCAAATTTTGAGCCTCTAACACAAGCGTTCCGGTTTGGGTCGAAAACTGCCGGCTTTGCGAGCTCGCCTCTGTTTGAGTTTGTGCATATGACGGCATAGCTGCGAAACCGCTGACGATGATTGTTAGAGCTGCCTTTTTTAAGGCGGCTCTAACAAGGGGGATTAATATAGCCATATACCCGCCCCTATTCAGGGATGATATTTCCGCGCTCATCTGTGAGGCGGTAGGTAACTTTGTTCCTGAGGCCGGACATTGCAACAGGGAGGCCATTTGTAATTTTGGGTTTAAATTTCCACCCTTCCACCGACTTTATCGTTGCACGTTCAAACAGGCTTTGCGTGCAATAGGTCGTTTTAATATTGTAAGGCGCGCCCTTGGCGCTGACATTAAAACGAACAAGACAATGGCCTGAGCGCTGCGCCCGCGGCGGCATCATAGGCGTTCCACGAAAAATAGGCTGAGGGTCGCCATCCGCAACCTGAATGATAAAATCACCAGGGTCAATTATAGGGGGTATAAAATCCGGGATGTCTCCGTCAAGAACTGTGAGCTCTATATCAGGGAGTCCGCTTTCGGCGCGCTCTATCGAGGGCGGCGGCGGGGGTGTTTCAACACGGTCAAACGCTTTAGGTTGCTCTCTATCAGGCGGCGTTTCGATATCTTCAACCTGAGGGTTGATCTCATAGCTTAATGTGACGTGTTTTTCTTGTGGCACAAATTCCGTGGCGATCATGGCCGCCATAAAAAGACCAATGGCCGTCGTCACCCCTATAGCCAGTACCGCGCTGGGCATAATGCGTTTTATAGACATCTTTTCCTCCTCCTTCAATGTTATGATACAACATAACATATTTATGAGTTAAATGCAATAATATAACATAATGTTTTAGTCACAAAAAAAAGACCCCAATAAAGAGGTCTTTTTGCAAAATTATTTAAGCTCGGCGCAAATATTAGCCATCCACAATTTTCACGCGAAACTTCCTGTCATATTCATCTTTGAACTTCATACATTTTGGATCATCAACTTTAAACTCACCGACAAAGACTTCCGCATCATAACCTTGTTTAATCATCTGATAGCAAAGCTCTTTTTCGACAGAAAGCTCAAACTCACAGCGATTCTCAACGGCTTGACCTTCGGCCTGAATGAATGAAATCCACTTTTTAGCATTACGTCCTTCCCGAGACGAACTTGGGACTTGCTGAAAGGCTTGAATTGCATTTTCCCGCGCCTTTGTAATTGGTGCTGCCGCTTTATCAGCAGGAGACATCTTACAATTAATACGATCTTGCTTTTGCGTATCCTCATAGCGGCATGTTGCGATTAGCATCCATGACTTACCCGCATCATATCCTTTATTAATCGCGCTTTTAAACGCGGTTTCAGCTTTCACACATTGACCTTCATTATAAAGAGCTTCGCCCAGATCAGCATAAAGCTTGGCTTGGCCTGAGCTTGAGGCGGCTTGCTCAAGAACTGGAATGGCACGCTTATATTCACGGGCCTGACGGAAGAGAGAGGAGAGCTGCACCATTTTTTCAGATGAGCGTGAAATGCGGCCCGCATTCATTTCTTTTTCAAGAATTTGGGCGGCTTGATAAGGCATATCATAGAAAGAATAATATTGGACAACTTTCATGAGATCAGCATCGCTATTAAGTGCTCCGCCCAGATAAAGCATTTTCGTAACTTCAAAGGCTTCTTGTTCGCGGCCACCATTAGCAAGCATAGAGGCCCAAGCATCCCAGAGCGTTTTATCTTCTGGCCAACGATTGATCATTTGTTTGACGATATCGGCCTGACGCCCTTGTTGCCCCAAATTATTGTAAAGGAAGTTCATCAAGTCAAAATGCTTACGCTCTTTTGGGCTGGCAGCATTGAACCATTTTTCGGCCCAAGGCAGCGCGCGAGAATAATTTTCCGACTGAACCCATGCCTGAGTGAGCATTTCGATATATTGTGGTTTTTGTTGTCCGCCGCGATTAAGATAATTCTCAAGCGCGCCAGCACCTTCGGAATAGCGCCCATTGGCAATCATTAACTGGGCAATATTTACCCGCAAACCATCAGCTTCGTTAGGCAAAAGTCCGCCTGCATTAATCGCATTTTCAAATCCGCTAATCGCTGGACCTAATTGGTTGAGTTCGTAATAGCTCGCACCTTGCATTTGATAAATCGTCGAACGTTCATAGGCATTAAGCGGCGAGATATTCAGCGCCTCACCAAGTTTTCCCAAGGCCGCACTATGTTGATTGGAGTTGATAAGCTGCAGAGCCTCATTCACAACTTCACCGGCTTTAGCCGAGAATTGCCGGCCTTCCGTCGGAGCCTGCGCATAAGCCGATGACATAAAACCACTAACGCTAATTGCGCCCAAAGCCAAAACTGATCCACTCATCAAGCTTAGAAGGGAAGATTTCGAAAATTTAAGTAGCATGTGCTAGCTCCATAATTTGATGTCTTTCTCGCTTCCCATTGGAAGTGAAAGTGAAACTGAATGACGGCTTCAAATGTCTAATCCAATATTATTCCGGAATAATTTTTCCGCGCTCATCTGTCAGACGATAAGTCACTTTATTT
>CAZNWH010000027.1:0-7398 GCA_964576765.1 uncultured Hellea sp. | reverse complement strand
TTATTCCGGAATAATTTTTCCGCGCTCATCTGTCAGACGATAAGTCACTTTATTTTCAACACCTGTACGAGATACAGAACGTCCATCCACGATCTTGGGATTATACTTCCACTTTTGAACAGACTTAATCGTTGCTCGCTCAAAAAGTCTCTGGGTGCAATAGGTCGTAGTCACGTTAAAAGGCGCACCTTCAGGACTCACGTCAAAACGAACACGGCAATGGCCTGACTTTTCAGCCCGAGGCGGCATGATTGGCGGTATACGCACCAAAGGCTGTGCGTCGCGGTCAGAGACTTGAATTTTGAAATTCTGGCGATCAATTTTTGGGGCCTCAAATTCCGGAATAGCGCCTTCGAGTGAAGCAATACGCTCTTGTGGCTTGGCCGCTTGTTGACGCTCAATGGTTGGCGGCGGCGGCGGCGTAACAACTTTTTTAACTTTTTGAACTTTTGTTTCCCGCTTGATGACTTTGATATCTTCAACAGTCGGATTAATTTCAAAAGATGCCGTAGCCAATTTTTCCTGTGGTTTAAATTCATCAGAAATCAGCTTCATCATCAAAGCAAATAAACCGACTGTGACTATGGCAGCGAGCGGTATCCCGAGGACCCAGCGAATAATATTACCCATTCTTTACTCTCCTATTTCGTGCCGACACGTGTCGTAATGCCCAAATCCTGCATCATTTCCTGAACAGACATAACAACACCAACTTCTGCGTCTTTATCCGCATTAATGATCGCTTCGGCTTTGGGGTTTTCATCCCGCATTGACAGGATGACCGGACGAATTTCTTCAAGGTCATAAGGCCGTTTATCAATCCAAACTTCATTGGCAGAGTTAACCGCTACGAGGATGGACGGCGCCCAAGCTTTGGTTGTCTCAGCTGCCGGCTTAAGCGGATCAATGCCGGGGGTTTTGACAAAAACAGATGTCACAATAAAGAAAATCAGCAGAATAAACACGACATCCAGCATCGGTGTCATATTTAGTTCTGTATCTTCGTCTTGAACGATTGCGCTTCTACGACGTCCCATAATGTTACCTTATCACAATATTATATGCAATTCAATGCGCGTTGACAGTTCTAGGACTGACTCCGCAGAATTTCGATTTTTGAAGCTAGACCTTTTACATCCAACTCGTCTTTCAGCACCACCAATAGCTCATGTCTGGAAGATTCGTCCATGCGCAGAATGATACTCGCGCCAGGCTTATCCGCCAAAAGGCGTTCCACTCTCAGAGCAACCCGGTCACATGTTGTGCGGGATCCGTCAACAGAACATTGATCCTTATCGTCAACATAGACCGTAATGGCCGGGGTAGATTTGGAGGGTATGTCCGAGTCCGGCGGCGGCGGCGGTTGCGTTAAATCAACCCCGCGTTCGTCCAGAAAGGTTGCGGTTACGATGAAGAAGATGAGCATGATAAACACGATATCAAGCATCGGTGTCATATCTACATCAGCTTCATCAGCTTTATTATTGCGACGTCCTCGTCTCATAATCTTATCCTATTTGCAATTCGTCAGAGAAACGCGCTGTCTCACGCGTACTCCAACGCGGCATAACGGTTGAAAAATACAAACCTGATAAAGCAGCCATCATACCCGCCATTGTCGGAATAGTCGCTTTAAAAACTCCACCCGCCATAAGACGTGCATTTGAGGACCCTGACAAAGCCATGACATCGAACACTTCGATCATACCTGTCACTGTACCGAGGAGACCTAAGAGCGGCGCAAGAGCAACAAGTGTTTTGATAATCGCAACATTAGACTCTGTTTTCGCTTTGACCTGAGATACCAATTCATCTTTTATCGCCAGTGCTTTCCAAGATGTTTTATCAGTCCGCGCGTCCCACTCATTCTTAAGCCGGGTTTTCGTTGGCTTGTGAGCGAAGAGATAATAGGCAAAGCGTTCAAGAATAAAGGTCCACATGGCAAATGTAGCAATCATAATCACGAAGAGAACGTTTCCGCCGGTCCCCAGAAATTCCTGGAGACCATTAAAGACATTAAGCATAATCTGATCCTTTCTTTAAAATGGACTTTAGATTAAACGCCGCGGCTTTCTACGTGACGTGCGACAATACCCGCTGACTGTTCTTCGAGCGTGCCTTGTACTGACCGCGCCAAAGATGAGCAGAAGCTATGAAGGATTAAGAGCGGGATAGCGGCTATCAGACCTAGCATAGTTGTCACAAGCGCTTCTGAAATACCACCGGCCATCAATTGTGGATCGCCTGTTCCGTAAATCATCATAGCTTGGAAGGTTTTGATCATACCTGTCACTGTACCAAGAAGTCCCAGTAGCGGAGCAATACCAGCTAAAAGCTTTAAGAGATTCAGACCGAACTCAAATTTAGGTGATTCACGAAGAATAGCTTCATCAAGCTTAAGCTCGACTGTATCAGCGTCCTTATTCTTAGCGCTCTCATAAGCCATCATAACGCGTCCAAGAGCATTAGACTTAGAGGCCTGCGCTTTGCGTTTCTGACCATTGACTGCCATCTTAGCCAAGAAAAGGCGAATAATGTTAAGAACACCAAAAAGACCGCCAAGCATGGCAAGCCATAAGATAATCAAACCAATAACGCCGCCGTGACCTGTCTTAAATGTAAAGGGATTACCAACACGTTCCGTGACAGTTGGAACCCGCTCAAATGATTTTAAAAGCTCACCGCGCGTGGGGTCGATTGGGGCATAAACCAATGATCCGGCGCTTGCGCCAGCGACACTATTGGCTGCAGATGAAATCGCGCCACCAGGCTGCTTAGGTAATTTAGATAAAAGGACAGACCCTTCGCCGGCTGGAGCCGAATATTGTAGAAAATTTGCGTTATCAGCCGTAAATATCGAGAACGGACCAATACGCGTAACAGATTGCTCGGCGCCATCATTTACATTGGCAACTGGCGCATTAAATGTTGCGACTTGTCGCTGAGCTTTAATCTCTTGCAACATTGTTTGCCAAATGGCGTTAAGATCATCGGAACTCGGTAGAGCCTTGGATTCTGCAACGCGTCCTAAAACCTCACCCCGTGTCGGATATTGTGCCGTGATAAGAGAGTTATCCAAGATAGCTTTAAATTCGCCTGCTTTTGAGCGGGCCAAACCAAAGACTTCCCCGAAGTCACCTTGAGCAGCCTTAAGCTCGCCCTCAAGACGGTCAATTGTCCTTTGATTGGCATCAAAGCTACTTTGAACAGATGAGGCCTTACTTTCCAAAGATCGAAGTTCGCGTTGAGCTTCACCCAAAAGGCCTGATTGCTGATCACGGCGCTGGCGGAACTTCTGCTCCCTAGCTTGATTATCAGCCGCTGTTTTAGACGAGTCAGAACGCACCTTATTTAGCAGATCACCGACAGAGTTGATTTGTGCGCTTGCCGGAATGGCAGAGAACATAACAGCAGCGCTGAGAGCTACAGCTGTTGTTTTTGTAAAGATTTTCATAGTCTTACTCATTTTAATAATCCTTTGCCTAATTTCCAACAGAAACAGGCGCATATACGATAGACGGAGCAGCCTCGCCTTTTGAAACACGAACAGCTTGGCGCATAGCCAGCGCATCAGCACCGTTTAGAATGTCCCAAGATTTTGATTCTGTATTATACCGTGCAATCTCGCTCTCATCCTTAGTCATATAGACAAGAGAAGTTCTGCCAAAGCGCAGGAAGTTCACAATATTCCCAGGACGATCAGGATGAACGCCTTCATAGCTATCAATACCCTGCCCATAAGATACCTCAATTTTAAAGGCATTGAGAACTTGACGATATTGCTCTGCCGGAGAAACGTCCGGGTCAGCCAATACGGCTTGCATTCTCTCCACACGGGCCAGACGTTCATTTAAGTTAAAAGGCAAATCCGATTTAATGGCATCTTCAATGGCAACGGCCATTTTAAGCATCATGGGTGACATACCCTGTTTAATTTGCTCAACCGTTCCAAGCTGACGCCGTAAACTGGCAATTTCAGACTTTTGAGATTGTAGGAAAATATCCTGTTGGGCCACAAAGAGAGCAATATTGTCTTTTTGCTGCAAGACAGCCCGAAATTCCCGAACCGCAGTATCTGCCTCATCATCAAGACGCTCGACGCGTTGTTGTGAGGCCGCACTAGCGGAGGTGGAGGCTTTAGCCGCACTTAGCGCACTTTCTAACTGCGCCGATGCAGGTGATGCAATAAGCATCCCGGCGATCCCGGCAAGCAGTACACGCTTGGCAATTGAAGATTTTAACATGGTTTCCTTCCAAGTTTGCTTTCGTTGTTCATATGCCGCTCAGCTCAGCCGTGCGGCCCCCTAATTATTCCTGTATGGCGATGGGCGCAGTAATCACACCCGGCGCAGACTCGCCTCTGGCAATACGGACAGAGCGCCGAGCATTCAAAACGTCAGCCCCAGACAGCTGAACCCATCCCTTAGCATCTTTGTCATAACGCCAAGCTTCAGAACTATCATGCTGGACATATATATAAGCCAATCGGCCATAATGTAGATAGGATCCGTCTTTTAGACTGTCTTTCAAATCGAAAAGAGTTGCCCCGCCGCCTTCTTTCACACCGTCTCTATTATAACCCATTTTTTTCTTAAGGTCAGATGTCAATGCACAGCCCGCCGAAAGCTCATCTGCCTCGCAAGCCTTATAGCGTGTTCCAGGCTCACTGGGGTGATTACCAGCATAAGCCCCTACAGAGTTTCCATATCCGAGTTCAATATCATATATATTGAGAGCCTTACGCATTTTTTCGCCCATAGACGCCTCTGCATCTGACAATACGTCATTAAAATCATCCAGCCGAGCATAGCGCTCGCCCTGTTTGAAAGGCAGGTCAGTTTTTATTTCACTCTCAATTGCCGCAGCCATTTTCGAAAGCATGGGACCGACAGTCTTTTTTGTTGCATCGACAGATTTAATTTGGGCGCGCAAACTTGCAATCTGATTTTTCTGATTAGAAACAAAAGCTTCTTTTTGGGAGATCGCAAGCTTTGTATCAGCGATGCGGCTTAGGACAGATACATATTGATCCACCTTGGCATCTTGGGCCGACGCTGTGATAGCGTATCCAGACCCTGACAGCACGATAGCTGCTGACATCAAACACAATTTACGACCAATAGGGCTTTTCACCACTCATGTCCTCCAACTTAATCAGGCGCTCTTAGCGGCACCTTCAGCATTTCATCAAAGCCGCTTACACGGGCCAGAAAGGTTAATCAATCATTACGATGCAATTCTTGCAATTTTTTTTTAATATTTATACACCAGTCTAATAATTATTATATTATAACATAACTGATTAAGAAATTCAATATCGAAAATATTACAATTTAACGATAAGCTTTTAACTCTTCATAAGAAACATTTAGTCTTTGTAATGGTTGGGGCGGCTGGATTCGAACCAACGATCACGGGATCAAAACCCGATGCCTTACCGCTTGGCTACGCCCCAAAGACGTATCTTAATATTGAGCGGGCGTTCTATAGCCTGATATTTGGAAAAGCAATTAGATATTATCGCTTTTCACCTTAGAAATCACGATTATTTCCATTGCGAGCTATAACTGCAATTTATTATCGTTTATCAACAAATTTAGTCTTCTTTTATAACAAGTCATGTGTAATAGTGTTTCGTGATTTGAGGTATTCTATGCGCCATTTTTTTATAACTGTCCTAGGCACAATAGTTGGAATTTTTGCTTTCTTCTTCGTCCTTCTAATTTTTCTCATGATTTTAGGGGCCATTGGCGGCGTTGTCGCTGGGTCTAAATCTAAAGAAAGCTTTGTCTTATCCCTAGATTTACGTCAGCCCCTACGAGATCATAGCGGCGGCGATACATTCTTCGGCCAAGCGCCCAACTCCGTTGTCGATACGGCGCGAGCGCTAAACCGGGCCAAAAAAGATAAATTAGTCAAAGGCCTTTTCATCCGGGCCAATCAATTTGGCATGACGCCGGCAAGCGCTGAAGAAATTCGCCTCGCCATAGCTGACTTCAAATCCTCGGGTAAATTCGTCATTACCCATGCTCAGGGTTTTGAGGGCACGTCTATCATGCCATATCATGCCGTCTCGGCCTCTGATGAAATTTGGCTCCAAGACACGACAGGATTTGCAGTTGCAGGACTTCACTCTGAGTCTGAATTTTACGGCGGCGTTTTTGAAAAATTTGGGGCCAAACCCCAATTTGAACAATTTCATGAATATAAAAATGCAGCCAACACCTATACGCAAACAGGTTATACAGACGCTCACCGCGAGGCCGCAACATCCTATTTAACATCACTTTTTGACAATGCTGTTGAGCAAATTGCCAAAGACCGGGACCTCACCATAGATAAAGTTACAGCTATTTTAACAGATGCCCCGCATAGCGCGGAAGCGGCTCTACGTGCCAGAATGATAGATAAGCTCGGCCATGTTGAAGAGGCGCGAGAATATGCCCGTAACAAAGCCGGCGGCAAAAAAATGAAATTCAAATCCGTTAAAGCTTACGGGCCGGGCAATAATTATACGGGCAAAACGATTGCCTTTATTGGCGGACAAGGCGCTGTTATGACAGGCAAGTCATCCAATGGTAGCTCCCCCTTTGGCGGGAGAGGCCTGACCATGGGCGGTGACACCGTTGCCAAAGCTTTTGATGACGCGGCCAAAAACAAAAGCGTTAAGGCCATTGTTTTTCGGGTGAGTTCACCAGGCGGCTCACCCGCCGCCTCAGACCAGATTCACGACGCTGTTGCTCGCGCGCAAGCCAAAGGCAAGCCCGTCATTATATCTATGGGTCAATATGCAGCCTCAGGCGGATATTATGTTTCAGCCAATGCCGATAAAATCGTTGCCATGCCTGCCACAATTACCGGCTCTATCGGCGTACTCGGCGGTAAAGTGGCGTTGGAAGACACCTTTGCCAAAGTTGGCTATAATATAGACGGCATTACAATCGGCGGAGATTATGCAGGAGCCTACTCTGCTGATGAGCCCTTTAACCAAGGACAAAAAGCGGCGTATCGCGGACAACTTCAAGATATATATGATGACTTCACGACCCGTGTGGCTCAAGGGCGTGACATCCCGCTTGAACGCGTCAAAGAGATCGCCAAGGGCCGCGTCTGGACAGGCCTCCAAGCCAAAGAAATCGGTCTTGTGGACGAACTGGGCGGTATTATGAGAGCCATTGAGGTTGCCAAGGAAGTTGCCGAGATCGACGCAGATGCAAAAATCAATCTCAAGCGTTATCCGCGCGCCAAATCTACATCCGAACAAATTGAAGATATCTTAGGCGGCTCAGCTCAAATGGGAGATGATCTGGCCGCCATCAGTGAAATCATGAACTTGCCCGAAGTGAAGGCCGCGATTAAAGCAAGACAAGCGGCAAAGATTGGTCAGGAGCTAAAGGC
>CAZNWH010000026.1:0-24641 GCA_964576765.1 uncultured Hellea sp. | reverse complement strand
GCTGGTTTGTGGAACCAGAGGTCCTCAGTTCGAGACTGAGAGGCGGTACCATTTTAAAAATGTGTCGAAGAGATGAATTTCTCAGATTAAGTGGCATTTGATCCAACAGAAAATTAATCATGTGTGATGATAGTGTGTCTTGGCAAATCAGACAAAAAGGTTAGGGTGTACTATGATTAGAAAACTGACTCTTTCAATTGCAATAGCTACCTGCGTTTCCATGCTGTCTTCTCCGGTATATGGGCAAATTTCATCTGTTGGTGATTTACTAGACAAAGATTCAACATCATCTCGTGGAGTACCTGATGGATTTTCAGAATTAGCTAAAAGGTTGTCGCCTTCTGTGGTGAATATCTCAACAGCTCAAACAGTTGAAGTCAACACAGATGATGCGCCAGCTTTCCCTAAAGGATCGCCTCTCGAACGCTTTAATGACTTTTTTGGCGGTGGTGCTAATCAGGATGGACGCGTCTCAAAATCTCTAGGTTCAGGGTTTGTCATCGATAAAGATGGATTTATCGTCACCAATAACCACGTTATTGAAGGTGCGGATTTAATCGAAGTTACCTTCCCTAATGGGGATACTTATGAAGCTGAACTTTTGGGCCGAGACCCGTCGACGGATATTGCGCTTTTAAAGATTGACGCAGGCAAAGATATATCATTTGTGGCTTTCGGGGATTCCGATAATGCAGAAGTCGGTGATTGGGTCATGGCCATTGGAAACCCCTTTGGATATTCCGGCTCTGTTGCTGCGGGTATAATCTCGGCGCGAAACCGTGATATCAGCCATGGCTCTTATGATGACTTTATTCAAACAGATGTAGCGATCAATAAAGGGAACTCAGGCGGCCCGTTATTTAATATGCAGGGTGAAGTTGTCGGTGTAAACACCGCTATCTTGTCACCCACTGGCTATAGTGTAGGTATCAGTTTTTCTGTTCCTGCAGATTTGGCGAGTTCAGTTGTTGATCAATTGCGTGAATTTGGAGAAACACGGCGTGGTTATTTAGGTGTTCGTCCTCAAAAAGTGAGTCAGGCTATTGCTAAAAGCTATGGTTTGGATAGTGCGCATGGGGCGTTAATTACAACGATAGTGAAAGACTCTCCTGCTGATAAAGCGGGCCTTAAGAAAGGTGACCTCATTACTGAACTTGGCGGTAAAAAGCTTGATAGTTCTCGGTTGTTATCGCGGCGTATTGCAGAGTCGAAAATAGATGAAGAATTGGAAGTTACCTATATTCGCCGCCGTAAGACAAAAAAAACCAAAGTGACCATTGAAAGGTTAAAAGAAAAAATCACAGAAGACGAAAAGAAGAAACGCGAAAAAGAAGAAGCCGATGTTGATCGTGTCGCGATGGGAATTGCCGTCGAAGCTTTAACAGACGAAAACCGTAAAAAATATCGAATCAAGGATGAAATCGAAGGCGTTCGCGTTGTCAAAGTTGATAAGAAAGCTGAAGCAAGCGGTAAAATTCTATCGGGTGATATTATCGAAGAAGTCGGCTTTGAGGCCGTAACGTCCCCCAAAGAGTTTGAAGAGGCGATGAAGGCAGCTAAAGAGCTTGATCGCCCTGTGACAATTCTTATTAACAGGCGTGGTAACTTTATATTTTATGCGCTGACGATTTGAACCTTAAATCGACGGACTTAATTCGGGTTAACCCATGATAAAATCTCTTCCTGTAGCGACAATTGTGCTAGGTGAAAAAAACTCGAGAGCATTCGAATCGGCGTTGGGGCTGGTTCCCGATTTGCAAAACATCACTATATTGTCTGAACACAAAGCTTTTGAAGGACATGTGCCTTATACGGTCACTCAAGACTTCCTTCAGGCGGAGCTCGAAAAGGCGGGATTGAAAGCCGATATTTGTGTTCAAAAGAATACGTTACGTCGTAAAAAGTTGCTTATTTGTGATATGGACAGCACTTTGATTGGGCAAGAATGCATTGATGAACTTGCTGATTTTGCGGGCGTAAAAGACCGTGTAAGCGCTATTACCGAACGCGCCATGCGCGGGGAGATCGGCTTTGAAGGAGCGCTCAAGGAACGCGTTGGCTTACTTAAGGGATTGGACTTGTCGATTCTGCAAAGATGTTTTGATGAGCGTATTCATCTTAATCCGGGGGCGCGGACATTGTGCCAAACCATGAAAGCTAATGGAGCTAAGGCCGTTATTGTTTCAGGAGGATTTACCTTTTTCACAGGCAAGGTTGCCCAAGCCTGCGGGTTTGATGCCCACCAAGCGAATACTTTAATTGAAGAGGAGGGGCGTTTAACAGGAACTGTTGGTATGCCTATTTTTGGCCGAGAAGGTAAGTTGGACGTCATGAAAGACTACTGCAACGCTTTGGGTGGTCCTGAAAATGCAATAGCTATTGGCGACGGAGCTAATGATTTGGCAATGATAACAGCCGCTGGCTTAGGGGTAGCTTATTATGCTAAGCCCGCCGTCGCTGCGGCGGCGCATTGTGCTATCAATCATTCAGACCTTACGGCGACTTTATTTTTTCAAGGGTATAAAGAAGCAGATTTTGTGCGCTAATCTATGAAACCCATAGTCTTCATTGCAGGCCCTACCGCGAGCGGAAAAAGTTCATGGGCTGTTGAGATTGCCAAGAGGTTTAAGGGTGAAATAATCAATGCAGATGCGATGCAGGTTTACGAGGATCTGAAAGTTTTATCTGCTCGTCCTACGCAATCCGATATGCAAGGTATTGCGCATCACTTATTTGGTCATGTTGCAGGGGATGTTCGTTATTCTGCGGGACAATGGCTTCGTGAGGTGCAGCCTGTCATACTTGACTGCTTGGGACGAGGATCATTGCCTATATTAACGGGCGGGACGGGACTTTATTTTAAAGCTCTTTTACAAGGATTGGCAGAGATACCCCCCATATCCGAAGGCACATTTGAAACGGTTAACAACGCTTTACAGTCAAAGGGTGTCAAACACCTCCGAGAAGAAGCCCAACACATTGATCCTGTGGCTACGGCGCGCGTGTTAGGGGATGATCCACAGAGGCTATCTCGAATTTTATGCGTCTATAAAGAAACCGGAAGAAGTTTAACTCACTGGCAGTCTCATACTCGTCCGATCATTCCGAAAAGGTTTTGTGAATGTGCTGTTCTGATACCTGACAGGGCGGATTTATATGAGCGCATAAATGCGCGATTTGCGGATATGATGAATAATGGGGGCCTAGCCGAGGCTGAAGCCGTTTTCTCCAAAGGATATGATGTGACATTGCCAATGATGAAAGCGATCGGTTTACAGCAGCTGAAAGGCTATTTTTCAGGAGCTATGACTCTTACCGAGTCTATTGAGCTGGCCTGCCGTGATACGCGACGCTTTGCGAAACGACAATTTACGTGGTTTCGAGGACAGGCTGATGATTGGTCCAAAATAACAAATAATATCGAAAAAAACCATTTTTTAGAAAATATTTCCTTAAAAATACGTTGACGTGTGGCTAAAGGGTAAATATTACTTCAAGTGCTCCTATTGGAGCAGTCATGCGCAAACTTACCATACTTTTGGTGCGAGATGCCTCTCTTCGAAAAGGCATCTCGTTTTTTTACCTTAATTTTATTATTCTTCTGGTCATAAGCACTATATGGCCGTGGCATGAGCATTATACGTGACTTCGTTATACAATTTGATAAGCAGGCCATTAGAGCTATCGCTGTTCTTCTGGCTATGTTTTTAACGGTCATCATTATAGTGCTTCTCGGTCGCGAAATGGTAAGTTTGCCGGAGTCAGAGTTCAGCAAAGTTTTTGAACAGGTGCGTGCCTCTGGGTTTGGCTTACCAATCACTATTTTTATTTTTATCTTAGCGGCTTTTTTGGGGATTCCGCAATGGGCTCTAATCGCAGGGGTTATGGTTGCCTTTGGGCCAATGAATGGAGCTATTTATTCATGGACCGCAACCCTTTGTTCTGCGTCTTTTGATTTTTGGCTGGGGCGATGGCTGGGAGCTGATAGGCTTCAGCGTTATGGAGGTGAACTTATCAATCGTATTATCGACGTCGTAAGAGAAAACGGATTTTTAACAAGCTTTGCGATTAGGTTTGTTCCAACGGGCCCCTTTATTCTTGTCAATCTGGCAGCAGGCGTTGCGCAAATGAAATTTATGTCTTTTGTTTTTGGAACTGGGTTAGGAATTATTCCTAAAATAGCTGTTGTAGCGTTAATTGCGCAAGGCATTTTGTCGAGTGCAGAAGGTAAGAAAATCACACTCGTTTTTATTGGGTGCGCCATTGCTTTAATTGTTGCAATGTTTTTTACTCGTAAATGGTTAAATAAAAAATCCGATCATAACCCTTGAAATACTGCAATAATAAGTTTTCGAAGCTAAGTTGTTTGCTTTTTTTATTGCGAGCGCGGCATTTAACGTTATTAATCACCATGCTGCTTCGTTACCGGAAACAAAGAGCATATCGGTTATAAATTAGGGCTTAACATGTTCTCATTCCTTCTGAGTTCATTCTCATCAGATATTGCGATTGATTTGGGTACGGCGAATACTCTGATTTATGCAAAAGGACGTGATGTAGTCCTGAATGAACCTTCAGTGGTAGCTTATTCTATACGCAATGGCCGTAAAGTTGTTCACGCTGTAGGAGACGAAGCGCGTTCGATGTTAGGAAGAACGCCTGGTCATATTGAAGCCATTCGTCCGATGAAAGATGGCGTGATTGCCGATTTTGAAGTCGCAGAAGCTATGATTTCTTATTTTATCAAAAAGGTGAATAAAGGTGGCCGTTTTGCGCGGCCAAAAGTTGTCATATGTGTTCCATCTGGGGCTACAGCCGTTGAACGGCGTGCTATTCATCAAAGCGCAGAACAGGCCGGAGCTTCTCGAGTCTATTTGATTGAAGAACCGATGGCTGCTGCTCTGGGAGCGGGTCTTCCTATTCATGAGCCCTCAGGCTCTATGGTTGTTGATATTGGCGGGGGGACGACTGAAGTGGCTGTACTTTCCCTTGATGGTATAGTCTATTCAAGATCAGTTCGTGTTGGCGGGGATAAGATGGACGATGCGATTATACAATATGTGCGCCGTACAACGAATTTACTCTTAGGAGAGATGAGTGCTGAGCGCGTTAAAAAAGAAATTGGGTCTGCCACAATGCCCGAAGATAATGAGGGTATGACGGTTCAAATCAAAGGTCGTGATTTGATGAACGGCGTCCCGAGAGAGATCCGTGTTACGGAAGCAATGATTGCAGAGAGCCTTGCTGAACCCGTAGAACAAATTGTTGAGGCTGTAAAAATGGCACTGGAGGCAACACCGCCTGAACTCGCCGCTGACATTGTTGATAAAGGCATTATGTTAACAGGAGGCGGGGCATTACTTAGAAATCTTGATTCTGAACTTCGTGGCAGAACAGGTCTTCCGGTCTCAATTGCTGAGGAGCCTTTGTCATGCGTCGTCAGAGGGTCGGGGATAGTGGTAGAAAATTTAAAAAAATGGAAAAGTGTTCTTTCAAGTGGAGTTTAGATAACTCAAAATGTGAGGTAATTGACTATTCATGTATCGAAAGGACCCCGATAGCGTTAGTCGTACGAACATTTCTCTTGTTATAGCCTTTGTTATAGCGAGCATTATTTTTATTGCGGATCAAAGCAATAACCGTATTCTACAAAAATCTCAATCTGTTACAGATAACACCGTTTCTCCTATCCTTACAGCGTTATCAGTGCCGGTTAGAAAGATAGAAAATCTTTTTGAAGGCTTCAAAGATCGGAGCCGTGCTGTCCATGAAAATGTAGCTTTGAAGGAGGAGTTATACCAACTCCGAGAAGCTCAAAACCGGGCTAACATAATGGCTATGAAACTGGCTCGTTTTGAACAAATTTTAAGAGCTAAACAGGGGACAGATATTCCAAATGAAAAAATTGCGGCGCGGGCGGTTAGTGAAATTGACGGACCTTTTGTACGGGCGGCATTAATTAATGCTGGGGCTAAACAAGGTATAAAAGCAGGGCATCCAGTTATGACTGTCAATGGATTATATGGTCATGTGCTTCGTGTCGGGCCGAATTCAGCTCGAGTATTACACCTAGGGGATTTAAACAGCCGGATAGCTATTATGTCAGCTCAGAGTGAAGCCAGAGCTATACTGGCCGGAAATAATAGCGACTTTCCAATTATCTCATTTATTTCCGATGAGTCGGGTTGGACTGTGGATGATGAAGTTTTATCATCCGGTGATGGAGGGGTCTTACCTCGCGGGCTTTTTATTGGACGTGTAAAAAGGGATACAAAAAACCGTCTTGTAGTAGAGTTAAATGATTCGAAAAAACCAATAGATTGGATATGGGTTTACCCTTTTGAACCGATCAAAGCTCCTGAACTTAGTGAAGGCACAACTCGTCAGGATGATGAGGCCATTGAACCAAACTTAAATTCACACGAGCCTATTGAAGGAAACCTTTAAATGGCGATGATATCATCATCTGGGATGGGAATCCGAAAGAAAACAGGGCAGGCTATCATCTTGATGCTGTTTTTGACAATCTTAGGGGCTATAAACCTCAATATTTTTGGGTACTCGGTTTCATTGGTGTTTGCGCCTTTAATTGGAATATGTTTATGGCCACGTTCTACCCATCCAATACTTTCTGTTATTGGAATATTTTTGTTTGGGTTATTAATGGATTTTCTGACTATGGAAGTGATGGGGTTGCATGCGATTATCTATTTATCAGTTTTTGCAATTTTTAGACCTGATAAAAGGATTAAGGCTCACATTTTTGGAACCGCTTTTGCGCGGTGGCTAGGAACCATTCTGGTAGCCCTTGTAATTATTTATTTTCTGGGATGGATTGCACATAATAGTCCGCCAAAAGTAGTGGCCTTGATAAATCAAGTATTACTGGCGACTATTATTTTTCCTTTTATTTATATCCTGCGCTATATTTTTAAGAAATTTGTTGATAACCCTGATGACTATTTCTAATGAAATTTAAGTCTGAAAATATCGACCCTGCCACTATTAATCGTCGATCAGCACTTTTGGGCCTGGGTGTTGTAGGTATTTATGGTATTCTTGCTAGCCGTCTTTATTATTTGCAGGTTGTTAAGTCGGAAGATTATCGTGCTCTATCTGATAATAATCGATTTAACTTCAATATTACCCTCCCATCGCGCGGGCGAATTTTGGACCGTTATGGAGAAAGCCTAGCAGTAAATAGGCAAGATTATCGCCTCATACTAATACCCGAACAAGTTAAGGATTTAGAGGCAACATTAAAAAGAGTTTCCCTGATTTTGCCGCTTCAAGACAAAACAGTTAACCGTATAAAAAAAGATATCAAAGAAAATGCGAGTTTTGTTCCTATTTTGATAGATGATCATTTAGATTGGAAAACCTTTGCAACACTGAATTTAAAGACGCCGGAGTTGCCTGGAATAATACCGGAGGTCGGTGAAGGCCGTGCCTATCCACATGAAGGCATTTTTGCCCATACTTTAGGCTATGTTGGACGAGCCAATAAGGAGGATGTTGCTAATGATAAGGATCCTTTACTTAGGCAACCGACTTTTCGCATAGGTAAATTAGGTGTCGAAGCTGCAGCTGATAATATTCTACGTGGAAAATCTGGAAAACTAAAAGTCGAGGTTAACGCGGTTGGACGGATTGTCCGAGAATGGCCGGACCCAAAAGATGAGGCCAAACATGGTCAGGATGTTTGGCTAACTGTTGATGCTGAACTGCAGAAATATGCCGCAGAGCTTTTTGAAGAAGATAGTGGAGGGGTAGCAGTTATTGATGTCGTAACGGGAGAATTAAGAACACTTCTGTCAATGCCATCTTATGATGGAAATCTTTTTGTCTCTGGTCTTACTCAACAAGATATGAAACGCTTGAACAATGATGAGCGTAGGCCCCAATATAATAAAGTTCTAAGTGGGGGTTATCCGCCTGCGTCTACATTCAAAATGACTGTGATGCTCGCAGCATTGGAATCCGGGTTAGTCAGTCCGGACGATAAAATATTCTGTGTCGGAAAGTTGCGATCAGGGAACAGGGACTTTCATTGTTGGCGGCGTAAGGGGCATGGTCCGATGGATATGCGTGCTGCTTTGAAAAGTTCGTGCGACGTTTATTTTTATGACATTGCTCAGAGAGTTGGTATTGATAAGATTGCCAATATGGGCAGACGTCTTGGTTTAGGTCAACGCTTTGATCTAGGTATTGATGGCGTCAAATCAGGTATTATGCCTGACCCTGCTTGGAAACGCTCTAAACTGGGTGCTGCATGGCGAGGTGGGGACACATTTAATGCAGCGATAGGTCAAGGGTTTGTTTTAGCGACACCTTTACAGCTGGCTGTTATGACGGCTAGAATTGCGAATAGCAAAAAAGCTATTTCGCCTCATTTAATAATTGGCGACAATTTACCAGAAGCAGAAAATCTTAATATTGATTCTAACCATATCGCTTTTGTACAAGATGCAATGTGGTCCGTTTGCCAAGAGCCCGGTGGCACTGCCTATCAAGCGAATGGCTTGGGAATTAAGGGGGTAGAAATGGCTGGTAAAACTGGAACTGGCCAAGTCAGAGGTATTTCTGCTTCAGAACGACGAGACCGAATTAGAAAAAATAAAGAACTACCTTGGAAACTACGAGATCATTCTATTTTTGTCGGGTTTGCTCCTTATGATTCCCCGCGCTTTGCAGTGAGTTGTCTCGTTGAACACGGAGGGTCAGGGGCTAAGCGAGCAGCTGCAATAAGTAGAGCTATATTAGGTCACGCATTGGAACGTGATGGTATGAGACCTAAGTCTGAGGCTACGGTACAAGGAAAACCGTTA
Organism: uncultured Hellea sp.; assembly: GCA_964576765.1. Classification (GTDB taxonomy): domain Bacteria; phylum Pseudomonadota; class Alphaproteobacteria; order Caulobacterales; family Maricaulaceae; genus Hellea. Next base: position 15,813 of record CAZNWH010000026.1, on the reverse strand, counting down.
TGATGTGGCGGTTTAATCCGCGCATGAGCTTACGGTCAAAGCTTTATGAAGTGAATTGGCTTCTGGTGGTCTTGCTCTTGCTAGTCGGTTTAGTAGGGGTGATAATGATATTTGCCGCCACGGACGGCGTTTGGTCGCGCGGGGCATCTCAACACTTAATGCGGCTTAGTTTTTGCAGTGTTATCATGATAGGCATTGCCCTCGTTGATATGAAAATATGGTATAATTTAGCCTACCCCATTTATTTTTTAGCTTTGCTTTTATTGATTGGTGTCGAGGTCTTTGGAATAAGTGTAAATGGATCCCAAAGATGGCTGGATTTTAAAATCATTCGCTTACAACCGTCCGAAGTCATGAAACTTGCAATTGTTTTGGCTCTCGCAAGATTTTTTCACGATATTCCTCAATGGCGAGTATCTCATGTGACGGGCCTATTCGTAGCGCTTCTCATAATATTTCTGCCTATGTCTTTAATTTTACGCCAGCCTGATTTGGGAACGGCCTTACTTGTTGCTGCTACAGGTTTTACACTTATATTTTTAGCGGGTGTGAATTGGCGAATTATTGTGTCCGCCGTGGTTTCCGGCACAATAGCAATTCCGTTATTTTTCCGTTTTGGATTAAAGGAATATCAGAGAGCCCGTATTGCAACTTTTCTCGACCCGACCCGGGACCCTACAGGAGCTAGTTATCATATTACCCAGTCCAAGATTGCTTTAGGGAGCGGAGGTGTTTCAGGCAAAGGATTCATGAATGGAACTCAAAGACAATTGGAATATGTGCCTGAGAACCGAACAGATTTTATCTTCACAGTAATTGGTGAGGAATTTGGGTTAATTGGCAGTTTGATGACCATGGGCCTTTACTTGTCGGTCATTGGATTATGTCTTTGGTTGTCTTATCAATGTAAGCATGTCTTTTCCAGATTACTTATACTTGGAATCACAACGACATTTATCCTGTATATTTTTATTAATCTTGCCATGGTTATGGGATTAGTACCTGTTGTTGGGGTGCCACTTCCCCTTATTTCTTACGGGGGGACAGTTGTCCTCACGGTTATGCTTGGATTTGGGTTGGTTCTCTCGGCTCATCTACATCGTCAAAATGATCTTCCGCGAAGTCACGTCTAGTTTTTAACTTATTCAATTCTTCATAGTGAAGGAACTGACTACGTTTCATGCAATCCTGGAGACTATTGACAAGACCGATAATATGCTCAGGGGGCGCATTTTGCAATTCAGCAGTTATTTTGGCCATCCTAGATAATGCCTGGGATGACGAAGTTCCTTTAAGTCCATGGGCTATCTTTCTGAGTTTACTAAGGCTGTCTCTTGACATGTGAGACGCAGATGTTTTGTGTTGATTGATGGTTTTTAAAGATAGTTGCGCATGTTCCCAAAATGATTTTATTACATTTTGTAAATCTGGTACTGATGCATGACTTGTGAGTTGGTTCCAAATGTCTGGGTCGAGTAACTTTTGTTTAGTAAAATCTTGTTCATTCGTTACTGAAGACCTCTTATCAAGGTAGGGACGTTTATTGAGATAACACGCCCATGCGGTTTCAAAATCTTTATATCTAAAGGGCTTAGATAAAACGAAATCAAAACCTGCTTGTCGATAATTTCGTTGATCCGAAGCGGTACAATAACTGGTTAAGGCGAAAATTGGGGTTTGAGAATTTTGACCGTTAGATCGGTTCAGTTTTCTAAGGGTTTTTACTCCGTCCATTAGAGGCATTAAAATGTCCATGAGTATGAGATCAAACACGATTCTCTCACATTGTGAGATGGCTTCCAAACCATTTGTGGCTGTTGAAACGGTATTTGCTTCACGCTCCAAAAGTGACTTAGCCAAAAACCTGTTAGCTTCATTATCATCAACAACTAATATATGCATAAGGGATGACCTATTTTTACCACCCTATTTCTTTTATAAAATACCACTTAAAATATAGTTATTGTTATGAAATTTATAATCAAATGCTCGACACATAGCTTGACCCCAAACGGGAAAGCCTTAACTTGCAGCCAATAAAATAATTTATTAGGGGGTCTCATGGCTGCATCAGGTACGGCGCAATGGTCATCACGATTTGCATTTATAATGGCGGCTGTAGGCTCGTCTGTAGGACTTGGAAACCTGTGGCGGTTTTCAGCTGAGCTAGGGACAAATGGCGGGGCCGCATTCTTAGTTGTTTATGTCGCCTGTATTTTCTTCGTTGGTATTCCGGTTTTAATGAGCGAATTTATGATTGGTCGGGCAGGCCAAGCTGCCAGTGCCGTCAATTCTCAAATTGACTTGGCAAAGCGCAGCAATGTTTCAAAGGGGTGGAGCGCAGGGGCTTGGTTTGGGATGATTGCATCATTTTTGATTGTCAGTTTTTACTGTGTGGTCGCAGCCTGGGTCTTGAATTATCTGGTTCGGTTTTTGGGAAATGGTTTCAGCGGCCAGACTCCGGAAGTGATCTCAAGTAAATTTGAGGACATGTTAAGTAACCCGATGAGTGTACTTCCATATTTCCTTGTTTTTGCTGGTATAACGACTTGGCTAGTTGCCCGAGGTGTTAATAAAGGGATTGAAACGGCTGCAAAGTTACTCATGCCGTTATTCTTTATACTACTAGTCGGCTTAGCTCTTTATTCGATCGTAAGCGGTATGAGTTCAGGAGGAACTAAAGAAGCTATTGGCTTCATGTTCACACCGGATTTTTCTAAAATTACGCCCGAGGTTGCGACCTCTGCGCTTGGTCAGGCCTGTTTCTCTATCGGTATCGGAAACGCGATTATGATTACCTATGGGTCTTATTTGCCTCGTAATGTGAGCATTCCAAAAGCGGCTGTTGGCATCAGTATAGTGGATACATTAGTTGCGATTACGGCGGGTCTGGCGATTTTCCCGATCGTTTTTGCTAATAATCTCGACTTTAGCGCAGGCGCCGGAATCTTTTTTCAAACCCTCCCTACAGCCTTAGCTGAGTACTGGTACATTGGGGCTGCGTTCTTTTTCTTGGCCTTTTTTGCAGCGATTACTTCATCAGTATCACTATTAGAGCCGTCTGCAGCTTATGCTGCTGAAAAGCTAAACCTAACAAAAAAGAAAGCGGCATTGCTTACGGGTGCAGCCATTACTATTGTTGGCTTGGGCTCTCTGTTCTCTCCACGTTTCTTCGAATTGATAGACCAAGATATTGCAGGACCTATTTTAGCTCCTTTATCGGCTTTATTACTGGTTCTCTTTACAGGAGGCCGTTTAAGTAAAACCATTATTAATGAAGAAATATCAGGGCCCGGGGAAAACTTGGGACGTTTCATCATGTTTTTTGTAAAGTGGATCGCCCCGGTCTTTATGGGATTAGTCCTTGTAGTGGGTATTTTACAAAGATTTTTACCTGCACTTTATGCAAAAGTGTCTAGTAATATCGGGCTGATTGCATTGCTTATTTTAGCTTATATTTCTTTGGCAATTTTTCATTCGCTATCGAGAAATAAAGACCTCATTACAAAGACGTAAATAATGTATTCACTGGTTGAGACGGTTCCAACACTGCCGTAAGTAAATCTTAATACTGATTGTTCAGCAAGTGTTTAGTATATTGTGCTTAAAGGCGCGTAAGCATAGTTTCTTCGTTTACACAGCGAAGGAGTTTAATTTGGGATAAGTAATGCGTTTAAAGCTTAGCATAATATTGTTGTCATGCCTGTCTATATCAGCATGTGCTACAATAGATCTTGATGAAATGGCGGCTAAAAACCAACCGACTAAGGCTGCAACATTAGATATCAATGTTGTTCAGCGCGCAGCTTCTAAACTTTACGCAGCATTTTCGAGCAAAGGGTTTGTTGCGAAGGACTCAAAAAAGCGCATGCAGTCGGCTGCTCGTATTTTGCTCAAAGGCCTCGAAGAAAAAGATGTAACTGATCAAGATATGAGCTACGCGGCTAATATTTCTGATCCGGAAATTATCTTGTCTGATATTCGCTTAGCGTCCCGACATGTTGAACAAACAACGAAGGCCGCCGAAGTTTATTTGGCGATGGCCCCTGTTGAAACATCCATGCGTCCCGAACTTAACAGTCTTGAAAAAGCTTTATTAGCCTCACGTGAAGCCGAACATGTTTTTGAAGACGCCCTTATAAATTCAGGAGCAGCCGTGTCATTAATCGAGTTAAAAAATTATTCAGCTTCAGTGCGCGAACTCAGTGAGATCACTAATGCATTTGGAGATCGAGTGCGTGAGTCTCAAAGCAATCACCCCCTCCAGATTAACTAATTATCCCCAAAGTTCACCTATGGGAGGATTAATAATGGGGCCATCAAAAACCATTCCATTTTTTATGTCTTTGGACAATAAGAGTGGTCCATCAAGGTCAATATAATCGGCGAAACTTTCAAGTATCATCATTGGCGCCATCGCAAGGGATGTTCCGACCATACAGCCTGCCATAATAATAAAACCGCGTTCTTTTGCTGATTTCATGAGGTTTAACCCAGCCGTTAGCCCGCCGCATTTATCAAGTTTTATGTTCACGGCCCGATAGCCAGCATTCCATAATTTACCTAAATCTTTGTGTGTGTGCAAAGACTCGTCAGCGCAAAATATAGGTAAGTTTGTTGGCTGGTTAGGTATCTGATCATATATATTATCAGCGACAGGCTGCTCAATCATAACAACCGGTTTGTTATGCAAGGCCTTACGAAATGTGGTAACATCATTGGGATGCAGGGCCTCATTTGCATCAATAATAAGCTGGGCATCTGGCCGGACGTCCATAACCGCCAAGCAGGATTCAAGGCCGTTTTCATGGCCGATTTTGATTTTAAGGAGGGGATAATTATGCGCTTTATGGGCCGCAACTCTCATATTGTCAGGGGTATCAATAGAGAGTGTATAGGCCGAAATACGAGGCTTGGGGGGGAGTAGCTCTAAAAGTTCAGAGATGGATTCTTTGGTTTGTTTCGCTTTTAAATCCCACAACGCGCAATCAATAGCGTTTCTAGCCGCGCCTGCAGGCATAACGCTTTGCAATTCATCTGTTGTAATCCCTTTTTCTATCTGGCTTCTAATGGCTTCAATCTGCGTTGATACACTTTGGGCGGTTTCGCCATACCGGGCATAGGGTCGACATTCACCCCTGCCCATATGTCCATTTTCTCGAATTATGACTGTTACTACGGTAATATGCTGCACAGAACTGCGCGAAATTGTGAACGAACCTGCAATAGGCCAATTGTCTATTTTTAACTTTAACTGGCGCAAATCATATTCCTAGCTTGACCTCGGCCTCTTTGGTTTGCACCTTACAGTTATGAATTCAACAGCTGCGGCATATAAATTATCTCAGACAGGCCGAACTTTATTGTTTCAGCCTATAGGAGACTGGACTCTTGCGCAGGCCGGATTGATAGACCCTGATTTATCACGCGAACTTGCTGCGATGGATTATGATCGTGTTGAGTATGATTTTTCCACAGTTGAAAACCTCGATACGGCGGGGGCATTTTTGTTTGCACGCGCCATTCGTATTGGGCCAGGAGAGCGCTACAACTGGTCGGTTATATCGGGAAGTAGGGGACAAAAAACATTAATGCAGGCGGCAGCCGATGCTGTCTTGGGACGTCCGCCCGATGAAGGACGACAATGGTATGATGCGCTCACTCGCATTGGCCAAGCCACAGAACGGTTTTTTATAGAGGTGATCGAAACTCTCGCATTTGTGGGGCGGTTTTTTGTAGTCATGTTTAAGTTACTTCTCACGCCCTTTAGAATTCGCTGGAAAGCGGTTGTCTCTCTGATTGAAGAAATCGGGTTCAATGCCGCGCCGATTGTAATGGTTTTGAGTTTTTTTATTGGGGCTGTGATAGCCTATATGGGGGCTAACCTTCTGGCGACCTTCGGGGCGTCTGTGTTTATGGTCGACCTTGTTGGAGTCTCAGTACTGCGTGAGCTTGCTCCGATCATTACCGCGATATTACTCGCAGGTAGATCTGATTCTGCTTTCACGGCGCAAATCGGAGCGATGAAAATGCGCCAAGAAATTGACGCAATGACAGTGATGGGAATGGATACCTTTGAAGTGCTGGTTGTTCCTAGGGCTTTGGCAGCGCTTATCTCAACGCCAATTTTGACCTTTTTGGCGATGATCTCTGGCGTCTTTGGCGGAATGCTAGTTGCTTGGCTCGGCGCGGCTGATTTATCGCCGATCTTGTTTGTAACGCGGTTGCGCGAATCTGTGGGCGTGTCTCATTTCTGGGTTGGTCTTGTGAAGACTCCGTTCTTCGCTATTATAATTGCGATTATTGGGTGCCGGCAAGGATTGGCAGTGACGGGCAGTGTGGAGTCTTTAGGAGGCAGAACAACCACAAGTGTTGTGCAGGCTATCTTTGCTGTCATTGCTGTGGACGCCATTTTCGCAATCCTGTTTTATCAAATGGGAGTGTAAATATGCCAATAGATAAAACGAAATTACCCATTGAAGCGCGAGGAATTAGATCGCAGTTCGGGAGTAACGTGATTCATGAAAACTTGGACTTTATCGTCCAGCGTGGGGAAATTGTTGGTTTAGTCGGTGGGTCAGGCGCCGGTAAATCAGTTCTTATGAATACGCTTTTGGGACTTAAGGAGCCTGAGGGGGGAATAATCCGATATTTCGGTCAAAACAGACGAGACCTTTCAGATGAAGAACGGCGCGACATTAATAATGAGATGGGGGTGCTATTCCAAGGGGGAGCTTTATTCTCATCCATGACTGTGAGAGAAAATATCATCGTTCCCCTGCGTGAACATACCGAACTTCCTCTCAAACTCATGCATGAACTCGCGGATATGAAAATTCACATGGTTGGATTGCCGTCTGAATCTGCAACGCTATATCCGGCAGATTTATCAGGGGGTATGAAAAAACGGGCAGGTTTGGCGCGTTCTCTTGCACTGGACCCAGAAATCTTATTTCTTGATGAACCTACGGCAGGATTGGATCCGATTGGAGCCAATGCCTTTGATGAACTTATTCTGGGCTTACGTGAAGCGATGAATTTGACTGTCTTAATGGTGACTCATGACCTCGATAGTCTCTATGCGATTTGTGATCGTGTGGCTGTCTTGGTTGACAAACATATTGCGATTGCCGACACGCTCCCTAAAGTGTTGAAATATGATCATCCTTGGGTGAAAGAATATTTCGGTGGACCAAGATCACGTTCAGCAATGAGCGCAGGCTCGAAAAAATAGGGTAGGGCATGGAAAACAAAGCGCATTATGCTTTGATAGGAACGTTTGTATTGTTGGCGCTATTTGCTATCATTGCATTTGTAGCTTGGCTGTCAAATGCGCAATTTGATCAGCAATTTGATAATTATGAAGTTACCTTTAATGGGGCTGTCAGGGGGCTTAGCCAAGGCAGTGAAGTTCGCTTTAATGGTTTGAAAGTAGGCGAAGTTTCACGGTTGCGCTTGGATCCTCAAAATAGCAGTTCGGTCTTAGTGGATATACAAGTGGCCAATGATACGCCGGTCGATACAAAAAGCTTTGCACGGTTGGAGCCTTTGGGCTTGACGGGTTTGAACTATATACAAGTATTTGCAGGCGGTGATGATTTCCCACTTATAAAAAGTTTACCGGGGAAAGGACCGCGCCGTATTACGGGACAAATGAGCCAAATTGATACTTTTTTGGACGATGGCGGGACGGTTATTGAATCCGTGCAAAAAGCCCTCACGCGAGTTAATGTCGTTATGTCAACCGAGGCGATCGAAGACTTTCATGCCATTTTGGGTAATATCAGTCAAATAACGGAAAAGCTTCGAGATACCGATATTGATCAGGAGTTAATCAATAAGACTTTGCGTGCAATTGAAAAAGCTGCTTCGGATGTATCTACAGCTGCCCAGTCTGTGGATGTCGCGGCGACTGACTTTGATGCGCTGATCACAAAAGATGTTGCTTCTGTTATTGCACGGGCTGAAGTTTCTATGGCCGAATTGGACAAAGCCTTGGGATCGATTGGAACTGCTGCCGACGGGACGGGTGATTTAATAACGGACTCAAGAGACGCTATTAATAGGTTATCTAACTCTGGCTTAACGGATCTAGAAGAAACCGTTGATGCCTTACGCCGCGTTGTTATAACAATGGGGCGTATCGCAGATAGTGTGGAGCAAAATCCGAGACAGTTCATAGCAGGCGCAAAAAAGGAAACTGTGGAGTTGCCGCAATGAAATCTTTGAAAATAAGCTTCATATTTGGCGCGATAGTCGCTCTTACGGGATGTGTATCCTTACTCCCAGACCCGGTTCCCGCCGCAACAGTTTATAGATTGAGCTCTGCGAAACAGGGCATTCCACAGTCACCTAATGCTTTCATCGTTAGAGTTGATCGTCCGAGCGTTTCCAACGAGTTTGAAACGAGAGATATTATTGTATCGCCTGATGGCCGTCGACTTGCAGCAGCTGGTGGGGCAAAATGGGCGGAGCTTATCCCTGTTATGATTCAAAATAGTTTTGTTGACCTTCTGGGGCAGCATGAAGATTTAGTTGGCGTTATTCCCTCATCAGGCGCACGGACAGATACTCGCATTCATTTGACTGTGAAGGGGTTTGAGGCTCAGTTTGATCAGGGTGAAAAGACTGCGCCATTAGCGGTTGTCCATTATGCCATAACGCTTTCAAACGCATCGAATAGAAATTTGCTAAACTCATATGATGTGCGAAAGACGGTGCGGGCCAGAGAAGCTCGAGTTTCAGAGATTGTCCGTGCTATGGATGAGGCTAACCAACAAGCCTTAGACGCTATCGCGAATTGGATGAAACAACCCAATGTTAGAACCTAGGCGTTAGAACATAGGGCTATGCTATTTTTTTGAGGATTACTTTTTACGGTTCAAAATTTGAAAACCGACATAAATTAAGGCGAAAGAAACGGCGATTATTGGCAGTAACCACTCGAAACGTTCACCTATAACTTCGCCGAGCCAATAACAAACCGCGAATATGGTAATTGTATAAACCGTTGCCGTCAGGGCTATACATAGACAAAATTTCCAGTAAGGGACTTTAAAAAAACCACAGGCAACATAGGCTGGAATGCGAGCGAGGGGTACAAATCTGGCGGTAAATAAGGTGAGAATCATATAGGTTTGAACTTTATCTTTAAGCTCAGTAACATGCTTCTTTTCGGTAAAAGCGCGCGCTTTAGGATTTCGCAAGGCTGCCCAGCCAATCCAATACTTCCAAATATCAGATAAAAAAAGGCCCGCAAGGATTGCAAAAAGCATTTTTGGAAAATATGAGGGGTTATTGGCCGCTAGGCTCCCAGCATATAGAACAGCCGCATCTTCTTGAACAAAGGGAGCGAAGAAGATAATCAAATAAATAGGAAGTGAAGAATCTGTCAAAAATTCCATGTCGACGTAATCTTTATTCCCTATTTATTGATACGAATTTACCTCTAACTCGCTCTTTGAGCGTAGAATGGCAAGCAAACACTGAAGTTTTGTAATTTTTCCTAATTAACAGGCGTTGCCATTGAATAGTGAGCATGACATAAGGCGCGAAATTTAACAGACGGATTGGGGGTGCTGAGCGTTACGCTTTTTGCGCCTTTGCTGTTTAAGATGATGGATCAAAGCCATGCAGATTAAAGAACTAAAAAAAGAAGGCCTGAGTCACACATATGCTGTGACAGTCTCAAAAGAAGACTTGGCGACTAAATTGGAGGTCAAGATTAAAGAGATGCAGCCTCAAGTGTCGCTTAAGGGGTTTCGCCCGGGCAAAGTTCCTGTAGGGCACATCCGTAAGATGTTTGGACAGAGTATTATGAAAGATCTTGTTGAAGAGGTCGTGAATGAAACATCCCAACAAGCCATAAATGATAATAAAATTCGTCCAGCTGGTCAGCCTAAAGTCGATTTACGGGCTAATGGTGAAGACGTGACAAAAGGTGAAGCCGATCTTGAATATCAATTGACCGTCGAAAGCATTCCTGAATTTGAACCTGTAGACCCTGCGAAATTGAAATTTACACGTTTGCTTCATGAAGCTGATGACAAAGAGCTGGAGGCTGAGGTGGCTAAGCTCGCCGAAGGTCAAAAGTCTTATAAGAAAAAGGCGAAGACAGCTAAAGCCAAGAAGGGGGATGCCGTCTTAATTGATTTTGTCGGGACTGTCGACGGCGAAGCTTTTGATGGGGGAGCAATGGAAGGACATCAGCTCGTTCTGGGGTCTAATTCATTCATACCTGGATTTGAAGACGCGCTTATTGGTGTCAAAGCTGGTGATGAGAAAGATGTTAAAGTCACATTCCCTGATCCCTACCAAGCGACGGATCTTGCGGGTAAAGATGCCATCTTCGCGACGAAGGTTATTGAGGTGCAGGGGGAGGTAGATGCGGTTATTGATGATGAATTTGCGCAGAAATTTGGTGTTGCTGATCTTGAGGCTTTAAAAGCGGCAGTGAAAACCCAATATGAAGGCCAGCTTGAAATGCAAACGCGCATGAAGTTAAAGCGTGCCATTTTGGATGAATTGGATAAAAAACACAAATTCGAACTTCCGCCAAATATGGTAGAAGCGGAATTTTCTAATATTTGGGCACAAGTACAGGCCGAAAAAGAAGCGGGTCAACTGGATGAAGATGATGCGAAAAAGACAGATAAACAGCTTGAGAAGGATTATAGAAAGATATCAGAGCGGCGTGTACGTCTTGGTCTTGTGTTGGCTGAAATGGGACAAAAGCAAGAAATTCAAATTTCAAATGAAGAAATTCAGCAAGCCATGATTGCCGAAGCGCGTCAATATCCGGGCCAAGAGCAACAGGTCATTGAGTTTTACCAAAAAAACCCTCAAGCAATTGCTCAGCTTCGCGCTCCGATTTATGAAGAAAAAGTGGTCGATCTCATTATCGAGAAATCCAAAGTGACGGATAAAAAAGTCGATAAAGACACACTTTTTGAAGAAGATGAAATGATTTAGTTTCGTAGCCGAGATGTAATTTTAGAAAACCCGCTATCTAAAGCGGGTTTTTTTATGGTGATATTCCAGTGCCCTCTTGAATGATTTCTATAAGATATCAATATATCCGTAATACTCTTAGGCGAGAGTGAAACTAATTAAGTGTTTCATACCTAAGGCGACAAAAGGATATAACCATGCAAGACCCTCAAGATACTCTCATGAACCTCGTACCAATGGTAGTGGAGCAAACAAGCCGCGGCGAACGTGCTTTCGATATATTTTCGCGTTTGCTTAAGGATCGCATTATATTTCTGACAGGCGTTGTTGAAGACGGCATGGCGGCGCTTATTACATCTCAACTTTTATTCCTTGAGAGTGAAAACCCAAAAAAGGAAATTTCGATGTACATCAACTCTCCTGGCGGCGTTGTGACTGCCGGAATGGCGATATATGATACAATGCAGTATATTCGGTGTCCTGTATCGACTGTGTGTATTGGGCAAGCCTGTTCTATGGGGTCACTTTTACTGGCCGCAGGTGAGGCCGATATGCGGGTAGCTCTCCCCAATGCTAGAGTGATGGTGCATCAACCCTCAGGGGGCTTCCGCGGGCAAGCCTCAGACATTCAACGTCATGCTAATGATATTCTAGCCATGAAGAAACGCCTGAATGAGATATATGTTAAACATACTGGTAAAAAATACGCCACAATTGAAAAAACACTTGACCGGGACCATTTCATGACGGCTGATGAAGCGAAAGCCTTTGGTATTGTTGACCATGTTTACGTTAAGCGCGGCGAAGATAAGTAGACGATATAACGTGGACGTTTAATTTACTATTCTAGTTTTTACTTGCCAGAAAAACGAGAAAAGTGTTCCTTAGTGAGAAACAGTAAGGCGGTTTTAATAAAACTGTCATATAACAGGTCAAAATAGGCCAGCTTTTTAGGCATCACCTTTGCAATAAAGGTAAGCTAAAGAGAGTAAAACGGACGAAGATATGAGCAAAACGACAAGTGATAGCAAAAATACTCTTTACTGTTCATTTTGCGGTAAAAGCCAGCACGAAGTCAGAAAGCTGATAGCTGGCCCTACCGTCTTTATCTGTGATGAATGTGTAGAACTTTGCATGGACATCATCAAGGAAGAGGGCAAAGGATCCATTGCGAAGTCTCAGGAGGGGGTCCCAACTCCGCAAGAGATATGCGATACGCTTGATGATTACGTTATTGGGCAAAAATACGCGAAAAAAGTCCTCTCAGTTGCTGTTCATAATCACTATAAGCGTCTTAATCATGCAACATCCAGTCCTGATGTTGAATTGGCCAAATCTAATATTTTGCTCGTTGGACCTACCGGATGTGGTAAAACGCTCTTAGCACAGACTTTAGCCCGTATTTTGGACGTTCCCTTTACTATGGCAGATGCGACCACTCTCACAGAAGCGGGGTATGTCGGTGAAGATGTTGAAAATATTATTCTTAAACTTCTTCAAAGTGCCGATTACAATGTTGAGCGCGCGCAGCGCGGTATCGTGTATATTGATGAAGTGGATAAAATTAGCCGTAAATCAGATAACCCCTCCATTACGCGTGATGTGTCTGGTGAGGGAGTTCAACAGGCATTGCTTAAAATTATGGAAGGGACTGTTGCATCTGTTCCGCCGCAAGGAGGCCGTAAACATCCGCAGCAAGAATTCTTACAAGTTGATACGACAAATATTCTGTTTGTTGTTGGCGGTGCCTTTGCTGGCTTGGATAAAATGATATCTAACCGCGGGGATGGGTCTTCAATAGGGTTTGGTGCTCAAATTAAAGAAATTGATGATCGCCGTATGGGGGATATCCTCATGGAGGTTGAACCTGAAGATTTGCTGAAGTTTGGACTTATTCCAGAATTTGTGGGCCGGTTGCCTGTTATTGCGACTTTAACTGATTTGGATGAAGAAGCCCTTATTACAATATTAACACAGCCCAAAAATGCATTGGTCAAACAATATCAAACATTATTTGAAATGGAAGACGTTCGTCTATCCTTCTCTGATGACGCTTTGAAAGCGATAGCGAAACGAGCCTTGGAACGCAAGACTGGAGCTCGGGGACTGCGCTCCATTATGGAAGGTATATTGCTTGATAGCATGTATGATTTGCCATCCTATGAAGGTGTTGAAGAAGTTGTCATCAATGGCGAAGTTGTTAGTGGTCAAGCTAAACCACTCCTCATTTATTCGGATAAGAAACAAACAAAAGAAAAAGCCTCTTAAGGGGATATTTTATACAGGTAATCGGTGGTTTTATAGGATGTTAAGTCTTGAAACCAAGCCTCTCTCATCCCACTTAGATGTGATTAGGGCATATAAATGTCTCTAATTTTTGAATGAGATAATGTATGTCTGAAACGCAACTTTTTCCTGTCCTGCCCTTAAGGGATATCGTGGTCTTCCCCTTTATGGTGGTGCCGTTATTTGTTGGTCGTGAAAAATCCATAAAAGCCCTCGAGGATGTGATGGCACAGGATAAGCGCATCCTCTTACTCACACAAAAAGATGCAGAAAAAGACAATCCAGAGCAAGATGACATCTATCACAGGGGCTGCATTGCAAAAATTCTTCAGCTTTTGAAATTGCCGGACGGTACGGTTCGTGTACTTGTCGAGGGTCAGGACCGAGCCGTGGTTGAGGCCTTCACAGACCGCAAAAATTTTATTGAGGCTTATGCGAATATGACGCCCTCAAAATTTAACCAACCTGCCTTAGTCAAGAAGATCACTAAACAGGTTTTGCTGGCTTTCGAAAATTTCGGAAAACTGAATAAGAAGATTGCGGAAGAGGTGGTCTCATCTGTCACAGACACGACTGACTCCTCAAAGTTAAGCGATGTTATATCAGTTCATCTGAGCGCAAATATAGAAGCCAAACAGTCCTTACTGGCCGAGGAAGAGGTTTTTGAACGATTAAAAGCTATTTTAGCTTTAATAGACGGTGAAACAAGTGTTCTAAAGGTTGAGAAAAAAATCCGGGGGCGCGTCAAACGCCAGATGGAGAAAACCCAAAGAGAATATTATTTAAATGAACAAATGAAGGCCATTCAAACTGAGCTCGGCAATGGTGAGACGCCAGATGAATTTGTCGAAATGCAAAAAAAGATCGAAGAAACCAGACTTTCAAAGGAAGCCCGGGCAAAGGTGGACGCCGAAGTCAAAAAACTTAAGCAAATGAGCCCGATGTCGGCTGAAGCGAATGTTTCGCGTAACTATCTGGATTGGATGCTCTCCGTTCCTTGGGGTAAGAAAAAGCGCGTACAACGCGATTTAAAAAAGGCGCAAGACATACTCGATGCTGATCATTACGGCCTCGATAAAGTCAAAGAACGCATTATTGAACATCTTGCCGTAGAGGCCCGCACTAAAAAAGTGAAAGGCCCTATCCTCTGTCTCGTAGGCCCTCCTGGCGTTGGTAAAACGTCCCTAGGAAAATCTGTTTCGCGCGCAACTGGGCGCGAATTTGTACGGGTTTCACTGGGCGGTGTCCGTGACGAGTCTGAGATACGCGGACACAGGCGTACCTATATTGGCTCTATGCCGGGACGGATCATTCAGTCGATGAAGAAAGCGAAATATAATAACCCGCTCTTTTTATTCGATGAGATTGATAAAATGGGTTCTGATCATCGTGGGGACCCATCTTCGGCCTTGCTAGAAGTATTGGATCCAGAACAAAACAACACCTTTAGCGATCACTATCTGGATGTGGACTATGATCTCTCAGACGTCATGTTTATCACCACGGCTAACTCGCTTAATATGCAACAACCGCTTTTAGATCGTATGGAAATCATCCGTATTCCGGGCTATACTGAGGATGAAAAAATCGAAATCGCCAAACGCCATTTGCTGCCTGACACCATGACTGAGCATGGCCTGAAAAAGAATGAACTTTCCGTCAAAGAAGAGGCCATCCGCGATATTATTCGCTATTATACGCGAGAGGCGGGCGTACGAAGCCTGAAGCGCGAAATCGCACAACTTGCTCGTAAGGCTATTAAAAGGATTGTCTCTAAAGAGGCCACGAAAATATCCGTTTCCTCTAAAAATATTGAAGACTTTCTAGGTGTGAAGAAGTTTCGCTATGGTCAAACCGATACAGAAGATCAAGTCGGAGTTGTCACAGGCCTCGCCTGGACATCTGTTGGCGGAGATATCCTGACCATTGAAGCTGTTTCTATGCCTGGAAAAGGCAAGATGACGATCACGGGTAACCTCAAAGACGTCATGAAAGAATCTATCTCAGCGGCCAATAGCTATGTGCAGTCTCGCGCGCCGGATCTGGGTATTAGCCCGCGCCAATTTCGCAGTAATGATATTCACGTCCATGTCCCAGAGGGCGCAACGCCCAAAGATGGCCCAAGTGCAGGTGTGGCGATGATTACGGCTATGGTGTCTGTCTTAACGGGTATTCCGGTTCGTAAAGAGGTTGCTATGACAGGAGAAATAACCTTGCGTGGGCGCGTATTGCCTATTGGCGGATTAAAAGAAAAGCTATTAGCTGCCTTACGTGGCGGGGTCACAACCGTCTTAATTCCCCAAGATAATGCCAAAGACCTCGCAGAAGTGCCTGATAACGTCAAAAACGCGCTTAAAATCACTCCTGTTGCAACTGTGGATGAAGTTCTTAAGCATGCCATGACGGAGCAGCCCAAGAAGATTAAATGGACCGAAACGGATAAAGCCGCGCTGGCCGGAATAATTATGAATGAAGGTGTTGACCTTGGCGGTAAATCTGCGCATTAAGCGCGCTCCTAATCCGGGCGGTTAGCTCAGCTGGTAGAGCATCTCGTTTACACCGAGAGGGTCAGCGGTT
>CAZNWH010000025.1:13427-25871 GCA_964576765.1 uncultured Hellea sp. | reverse complement strand
TTTGCAGGGGGTAATACCACAGACAAACCTTTTGATAAAAACATCGCCAGTGACTGGCTCCCCGTCGATCAATATGTCGGCGGGATCGAACATGCCGTTCTGCATTTACTCTATTCGCGCTTCTTTACGCGCGGCCTGCGCGATTGCGGTTTGCTTGACCTGCCCAGCGGGGAACCCTTTGCCGGGCTTTTCACTCAAGGCATGGTCACTCATGCGGTCTTTACGGACGCCGACGGTGAATATGTCATGCCCGCCGATGTGATCGAAGACGGTAATCAACTTTTACATATTGATAGCAAAAAAATCATCTCCAAAGGCGACGTCATCAAGATGTCCAAATCTAAGAAAAATGTTGTTGACCCCAATGACATTATCGAAGGGTATGGCGCGGATGTGGCGCGCTGGTTTGTTCTCTCCGACAGCCCGCCCGAACGGGACGTCGAATGGACTGAAGCCGGCGTGATCGGAGCGTGGCGTTTTGCTAATAAAGTCTGGGCGTTGGTCTCTGACACACCCAAAATGGACCCCATGACCATCGCCAGTGACGCCAGTGGCGACGCGCTAGAGCTTCGCCGCTTTGCCCATAAAGCCATGGCTAAAATCACAAGCGGCATTGAGAGCTTTCGCTTTAATACCTCGGTGGCTCAAATTTATGAACTCAGCAATGCCCTGAAGAAATATAAAGTCAATGACGATGCCAAAGCGGAAAGCCTTGGCATGCTGATCCGCGCCATTGCGCCGTTCATGCCCCATCTCTCCGAGGAATGCTGGGCCCATCTGGGCGGGGATGGTTTATGTTATCACGCCCCATGGCCTGTTATTGATGAAAACTTACTTGTTGAAGATACAGTCACACTGCCTTTGCAGGTCAACGGAAAACGCCGCGGGGAAATATCGGTGCCCGCTGACATTTCCAAAGAAGAGGCCGAGAAACTGGCGCTGGCCGATCCCGCTATTATTCGCACCATAGATGGCTTAACTGTAAGGAAAGTCATTGTTGTTCCGGGCCGGATTATCAATATAGTAGCCTCATGATCAAAAAGACCCTTATTAGTCTGCTCTCACTGCCCTTATTGACCGCCTGCGGATTTACGCCACTTCACGCCCCTGCAACAGGGGCCAATGGCCTGACTTTTGAAGATGTGAGCATCAAAATCACCGACGGAGCGGATCAAGGGGATAAGGAAGCCGGATTTTTCGTCATGCAGCGACTACGCGACCGTATTGGCGAAAACACAGGCCGGCATATCCTGACCTTAAATCCAACCTATAGACGTTCGGGATTTGGTCTGAATGCCAGTGATGTCGCTTCTCGTTATGATTCCAGAGTGTCGTTAACCTATGTCCTTGCTGATGCCAAGAGCGGGGACGTCCTGACAAAAGGGCGAGTCCAAGCGGTATCGACCTTTGGCGCGCCTCTTGATCCTTACGGCCTGATTGCGGCCGATAAAAACGCCTTGCAGCAAACCACGAAAGAAGCAGCTGATCGTCTTCTAGTAAAACTTGCTGGCTATTACGCTAATCCGGAAAAATGAAACTAACAGGGAGTCGGGCCACACGCTTTATTTCAAACCCTTCGCCCGACGTCATTGGTGTTTTATTTTTTGGCCCTGACAGAGGGCTGGCAAAAGAACGGGCCAATCAAATGGCCAAAATCTATTGCGCTAATCCTGATAACGCTTTCGCGGCGACCGTTCTAACCGCAGATGACTTAACCTCTGATCCAGCAAAACTCGCCGATGAAATATCCGCACTGTCTATGTTCGGGGATGCCCGGCTTGTTCGTATTCGGCTTGACCATGAACGGAGCGGAGCCGCCATTAGCAAAATCATTAAATCATTCGACAAAGAGCCTAACAAGGCCGAAGCCAAATTGATTGTCGAGGCCGGAGATTTAAGCCCTCGTTCAGCTATCAGAAAAGTTTTTGAGTCGGCAGGACATTTCGTCTCTATTGGCTGCTACGCAGCCAATACGAATGATCTGGCTAATCTGGTTCGCACGACTCTCCATGAAATGTCCATAACTATAGAAACGCAAGCTCTGGATTTATGGGTGCCTTTGCTCGAAGGCGATCACGCTCTTGCTCGTAGTGAGATTGAAAAAATGGCGATTTATAAAGGCTATGGCGCGGAACCTGGTGCTGTTGTCACCCTTGAAGATGTTCGCGTCTTGGCTGCCGGGGGACAAAATGTATCTATTGATGACATCATTATGAACGCTATGAGCGGCCGCCCTGCAGAGTGTGATGCCAGCTATCGCCGGGCTGTCGCTGGGAAAATAAATACGGCTGTAATTCTACGAAGCCTTCAGCGCCATTTAGGGCGATTGATCGAAGCCAATGTAAATATAGCACATGGGGATACGCCCGAAAGCGCGATCAAGGCCCTGCGCCCACCTGTCTTCAGAATGCAAGAACGCGCCTTCTTAGGACAAGTCAAGCTTTGGCCAGCCTCAATGTTACGGCGCGCCTTATCACAAAGCCATGAAGCTGAAAAACAATTAAAAACGGCCGGCGCTCCCGGTAACGCCATCGTCGGACGGCTCTTATTGGCATTAGCCACCTACGCCCAAAAACGACGCTAGCTATAACCCTTGGGTTTCTAAAAACTTATCAAAGGTTTCAAAAAATTGATCCCGGTAAATATCACGCTCTAAAAATAATTCATGCAAAGCCCCAGGAATGACTTTGAAATTTCCGCCAGCATTAACCGCAAAGCTTTCATTAGATTTTGGATCTACGATAGGGTCTGCGCCAGCAGCGACAATCAGGCTAGGAATATTAAGCTGTGACGCATTTCGATTCACATAGGCCATTGATTTTATAGAGGCGACAATCCAGCCATATGTAGGCGGGCCTACGCGCAAGCGCGGCGTGGTTTGAAAATAAGCCGCCCAATGTCTGTAACGATCTTTATCAGAGGTCAGTTTATTAATATTAAAGGGGATAGGGAGCCCGCTACGCTGTTTTTGGAACGGTAAATTATATGTCCCCATTCCAATAGCTGAAAAGAACTGCATCATCCATTTCATGATGAACGTATCGATGTCAAATAGACCGAGCATCGGCGCAGAGCAAATAACAGCAGAGGGGCTGATCACGCCGCTTATAACTGATTGCAATGCAATGGTTCCGCCCATGGAATGCCCCATAACAATATGCGGTTTGGGCAATAGGGGAGCAAATTCCTGTGCGGCAAAAGCCAAATCATCTGCATAGGTTTGAAAATCATCTATGTAACTTTTCAACTTATCTTCCAAAATACGGTCAGATAAGCCTTGTCCGCGCGGGTCAACCACAAGCACATTAAATCCGCGTTCAATAAAATCGGCGATGGTTTCAAGATATTTTTCAATAAATTCGGTTCTGCCCGGAGAAAATATAATCGAACCTCGGGGGTTATCCGTTTTGGCTGTCGCGTGCATAACACGTAATCGGATATCGCCATTTTTAATATAATAGAGCCGCATACGCGGCTCTAGACTCTCGGGGATAGGCCGACCGCCAGGCTGAATAATCTCAGCGTCTTCAAATTGTGGAAATGCACCTACCATAAATTATGGGGGCCATGGCCCCCAAACCCAATTCGTTACATATTTGAAAAGATACTTTGAAGTCCCATAGCAACAGACATATCACCAGCGACTTTTAACTTCCCTGACATAAAGGCCATCATAGGATCAAGATTACCTTCCGCTAGCGCGATGAAGTCATCTTTGGAAACTGAAATCGTACAATCTGCATCATTATCTTCTGTTGTAGCTTCAGTTCCAGAGGCGAAAACACAACCATCATCCCCAAAATCAAATTTCACTGATTTATCAGTTCCACCAGCCTTAACTAAAGCTTCTGACATTTTTGCTGCAATATCTGCGTTTTCCATATTTAACCCTTTCACATATGCAAATTGTTGCAACCTATATGGGGCTTACGCCAACAAAGTGCTAGATTTTTTTTCAGCTTTATAATGGCTTTCTAAATTTCAATGTTGCCCGATCAGATTCGCCAATATTCTTATAAAGTTGTGCGTCAAAACCTTTAGCTGCCTCAGACCCCTCTTCAGGCAGTCTTGAACGCGGTGGCAATGTCCATACACCCATGGGATGATCTGCTGTATCACGGGGGTTCGCATTAATTTCACTACTTTCAACAAATTCAAAACCAGCCCGTTGCGCTAAATCCTTCATATAAGACTCTTGAACATAGCCTGAAGACCCTTTGGGGTCTTGAACCGCTGATTCTGGAAGCCGGTGTTCAACAACACCTAAAATCCCGCCTGGCTTTATAGCCGCATAAAAATCACTAAAGGCTTGATCAGCATATCCTCTACCCATCCAGTTATGGACGTTTCTAAATGTCAATAAGACATCAACAGAGTCTGCTGGAAGGATCGGGCCTCCGTCTTGCCAAAATGATCCATATTCGATGTCTCCATATACTGAACTATCAGAATATTTGTCTTTATAGGCGGCGATACGCTTATCCAAACCTTCACTAATGCCTTCCGGATAAAGAACAGCAACATATTTGCCGCCATTTTCCTTTAAGTAAGGCGCTGTAACATTTGTGTACCATCCTGGCCAAATTTCAGCGACCGTTTTACCCGCTCCAACGTCGAAGAATTTCAACGTTTCTTTTGGGTGGCGGTATTGATCACGAGAGGCTTCTTCAGCTCTGCGCGGATGAGCGAGAATATCCGAGAGAGAGACCGGTTCTGTAACAGCCTTTTCAACCATCACATCAGGCTTTTCAGCCGTCTGCGCCGTCTCATTTGGTGTCCCATTGGAACAGGCGATTAGAACTACTGTCGATAAAATGATGACAGAGTTATTTAAAAATTTACGGCACATAATTCTCTCCTTGGTTACTTTGAAAGTCTCTAACTTAAAAATTCTGCGTTTCAACTGCAGTTTTCTCTCTTGAAACCAAAATTAGGGTTCCTACCTATGACTATGGAACGCCATATAGGGTTCCTAAATAACACAAAGGTTGCTCATAATGAGAGCCTGAACTTACATTGCTTGAAAGGATGTAAAACAATGAGAACATATGATTTTAGCCCCCTTTACCGCTCATTTGTCGGATTTGACCGCATGGCGAATTTAATCGACATTGCTAGCCAACAGGCCGCCAAAGGCAGTAATTACCCACCCTTTAATGTAGCTCAACTATCTGAAAATGCTTACCAAATTGAATTAGCGGTTGCCGGCTTTACGGAAAACGAACTCACGCTCGAAAGCCATGAAAATGTTCTGACAATAACAGGGCAGCGAGACGAGGTTTCTGATAATGACAGCGCCCAATACCTACATCGTGGCATTGCTGAGCGCGGATTTGAACGCCGCTTCCAACTTGCTGATCATGTCTTGGTGACCAATGCGGAACTGAATAATGGATTGCTGGTAATTTCACTAAAACGTGAACTCCCCGAAGCCTTAAAGCCGCGGAAAATTGCGATTAATGACACAAATTTAATCCAATCAAAACCTAGTCGTAAGGCGAAAGCTGCCTAAATAGACTCTACGCGAGACATTTCTGATTCCCACCTCCTCCCCTGAGGTATACGAATTAAATAAAATGTTGCGTATGACAGCGGCGCCATGTGAACATTCCCCTCCCAGTACACATGGCGCTGCACTTATTTTTTTACACCTTTGAGGGCTTGATAAATATCCCGCCCTGATAGTTCCGGAGAAACGCCCATCTCAAAAGCATGTTTGATCATTTCGAGAATTTTTTGATTATAGGGGGCCACTTGTCCATTACGCCTAGCCAAAGACACGATCTCACCCTGTAAGTAATCGATTTCGGATGGGCGACCTGATTCCAAATCAGCCAGCATTGACGAACGCGCCGTTGCATCTATTTTGATAATCACTTTTACAATCACAGAGTAAATAAAATTAGGCAACCGTAAAATTTTTATCGTTTTATCCGGTGAAGTTTTGCCAAAAGCGGCAGGGTTAATTCCGTAGCCCCTTGCAACGCTCAAAGCCTCTTCTATCACCAATGCTAAGGCTTTGCGGTAATCATGTTCCATCAACCCATCAACTATGGGGCGACCGGACAATGCATTGAGAGCATTATTAAGATTGACAAGGAGCTTTCCCCATTGAACCGTAAGAATGTCATCAAAGACATCGATCATCTGTTTTGATTTTAAAAATAAACCCACCAAATCATTTATACGCAGGTCACCAGAGCCTACGCTTAAATGTCCTTCGGTTGCGCAGTGAAAATGCCCGGGCCTTTGCGCAATGATATTAAAGGGAACAACACCGCCCAGAACCTTATGGATCGGTAAAGCTCTTTGTAATATAGCTGTGTTATTGATCCCATTTTGAAAACTTATAATGAGCGCATCCGGTTTAGCAAAATTAGCAAGCATAGCCGCAGCTTTTTCAGTATCCTGAGACTTAACTGTGACTAAAATAACATCAGCAGACTTAATATCGCTTGCCTTCAAGGAAAACTCAAAATCAGATTTATCGAGCTCAATAGTCGACCGTTCATAATGGGTCAATTTCAAGCCATGTTCACTCAAAGCTTTTTTATATTTTTCTCGACCAATGAATATGACTTTCGCCCCACCATTCGCCAATAGGCCTCCAAGATAACACCCAATGGATCCCGCCCCGAATATAGCTATTTTGAGCGGTGGGGTCATATTGACTGAGTTATTTTGCTTTAGGTCCCGACTTTTTACGTAGGCTACCATCTTTATTCAGCACACGGCCCTGCGCGTCGCGGCGAGCCTTTGTCCCTCGCTTAGGGCCAGGCTTTGTTTTTGCGCTTGTCTTTGGCCTAGATGATTTAGGTTTCGATGACTTGCTTTTAATTGGTGCCGGCTTTTTGGGCGTGACCGGTTTTGATTTAGCAGGGGCCGTTTTTTTAGCGCTGCGTTTTTGGTCCGTAGGCTTTTTTGACTGTGGTGCTTTTGTGTCTGATGTTTTTGATTTTAATGTCTTAGTTTTGGAAACTGAAGACGAGGCAGATTTTGCAGCTGATTTTGTTTTATTCACAGCAGTGTTCGTCATGTCCCCGACACTGTCTTTGGCCGAGTCAGCTGCATTTTTTGTTTTATCAACGGCCGACTTTGTCGCCGCGCTGGCTTTCTCGCCAGCTGTTTTTGTGACTTCTCGTGCCCGAAGAGCTGCAGCTTCTGCCGCCTTACGAGCTTCCACCATCGGGTCAATATCCGCTGTTTCTGACCTTCCACCATCTGGAGACAAATTGTTGTTGATCCGGAAAATGGCCACCATTAATTCGCAAAGTAATCGGACACCCACAAAAGAAAAAACTATCGCAACAAAAAAGGTAAAGACGTTTAATATTTTCGCTAATGGCCCTAACCATATTGTTTCCAGAAAAACTGTTGAAAAATAAAGCGCAATTAAAATAATTGATAACCAAAAAAAGGGAACAATCAGCTTTTCCTTCATCAATTTATCAAATGAGAAAAAGAAATTTATAAGATTTTTCATAGAGACCGCTCCGCAGTTATTATAATGATGTTAATCAAGGCCGCCTTCTCGGGTCAAGAGGGGGCACGGGTGATTAATTTGGCGCAGTGACCGTCATGGCTGCCGCAACTGGCGCGACTGTCACTGGTTCCAATTTTTGGCGCATGGCATTTATTTCGGCGCGACGAATTTTAAAAGACGACATCTCCGATTTTTTCAAAGGCTTGCCTGATAATTGAGAGAGCCGCCGTGGATTAATTTTCTTGCCATGATGAATAACCTCATAATGAAGATGCGGCCCAGTCGAGCGCCCTGTGGTTCCAACATATCCAATGACTTGGTCTTGTTTTACATATTTCCCTTTTTTTACTCCGCGAGCAAATGACTTTAAATGAGCATAAGCCGTTTTGTATCCATCTGTATGACGAATGCGGATATAATTGCCATAACCCCCATAACGATTAGCACGCTCAACTGTTCCCGAGCCAGCCGCTAAAATTGGCGTCCCCCGCGGCGCGGCAAAATCTACGCCTGTATGCATTTTTCTATAGCCTAAGATCGGGTGTTTCCGTTTTCCAAAACGCGAGGATAACCGAGCCCCGTTGATTGGCGTAGCACGGAGTTTACGTTTTGCTGTTTTACCTTTTGCATCATAAAAGTTCTCGCGGCCCTTTGCATCTTCATAAAGATAATAATCTGTCTTCTTACCGCGCGGACTAAAACTTGTGAAAAGTAAATCACCAGCTTTAATAACATTACCCTTGCGGTCGCGCGCAACTTCAAAAAAGAGTTCGAAATCATCCCCGGGCTGAATATCGCGTTGAAAATCAACGGAATATTCATAGATATTTGCAAATTGCGCGACCACTTTATCTGGCGCACCCAAACGCGTGGCATCGACATAGAGAGAGTTTAAAATTTGCGATGACACTGACATGGTTTCATATTTAAACTCGGCCGCTACTTCTTTAGCTTCGTAAGTTTCGCCTTTGCGATCAACAAAGATCGTGCGCTCAACGCTCGGTTTAAAAGTCAAATGATCTAATGTTCCATCGGTATAATGAAAACCAAATTTTTGTCCCACCCGCACATTACGCGGCTTATAGACTGTCGAAAAAGCTTCGGTCACTTTATAGGCTTCTTGGCCACTCAGCCCATTTTTTTGAAGTAATGGTCCGAGACTATCTCCGGATTTAACCCTGATTGTTTTAATATCAAGCTGCGCTACATCTTTGCCTGCAAGCCTATCTAAATATAAATCATGGCGGCTCAGATCGATGACTGGCGCAGTCATCTCAGTCACCAGCATAGTCGGTTGCGCCGTATCCTCTGGCAGAACCATTGATCCCAAAAAAAGAACCGCCGCACCCGCAAGCAAAAATCCGAAGCGGCGGTTTTGATATATCCGCGTATTATTCATCTTAAAAAAAGCCCGAAGACGAAGGCTCAACGCTGCTTTTATAACATCAGTCTTATCAGACTGATCAATATTATTATCAGTTTGTGAGCTCATTTCAGTCTTTTTCTTATTATCCCAACATCCGGCACCCATATAATGCCAGATTTATCCCTAATGTCTCGTTAACACTCAGTCAAACTCTCGTAAACTTAACAAAATTTATGGTGCATTCAGGCCGAGATGCCTATGGAATATAGAGAAAGGCGAGGATAAACCGCAATGACTTTGTCGGCAAATAACAAAATGGATAAGAAAGAGGCCGTGAAGACATCGTCCAAACCACGCCGGTCTGTAGTTAGCCGTTTTTTCATAGGGCTGTTCTGGGGACTATTTGGTAGTCTACTTTTAGCCGCTTTTTTAGCTGGTTATTTTTGGATCAACCGGTATGAATTTATGGAAAAGGTCGCGCTTAAGGCCCTCGCAGAGAGAGGTGTTGACGCCCAGCTTTCCATTACGTCTGTTCATAAAACTCAAGCAATATTAGAAAATATCAAAATTACAGATAACGGACAGGACGTCTTTTCAGTATCAAAAGTGACTGTTGATTACCAATGGAAAACACTAAGAGACGGTCAAATCGAACGTATCGTCCTTCTGCATCCAAAAGGTCTGATAGAGCTGGATGGGCAGGGAAAGATCATCAATGGTTGGTGGCCTGACACTGAAACTAACGGCACGGACAGCGCCTCTCTTCCGTCAGAAGGTATCAAAATTGAGCACGGCACTCTTATTCTGGAGGCTCCTGCTGGGTCGATAAAGGCCGCAATTCAAGGTGAGTTTTTCGCCGAAGATAGCTTCACTGCACATATTGATATCGCGCCGACACAACTCTCTTATGATGAATGGGATATTCAGGGTGGCGGGGTTTTTGATGTCAGCTTGCAAGGACACACGCCGGAAATCAAAACCGATATAACCTTATCTAAATTGGAACACCCTGTTCTTGACGCCGAAAATTTAACCCTGACAGGAGACTTAATCCCTGTGATTGACGGCGCTTCGCTCATGATAACGGGAGATATAGATATCGACTTCGCTGCCTTGACGACGGCTCAACTCATAACGGGCCCTGGAACCTTAAACTGGCAGGGGAAGTTTGAGCGCCAGAAACCTCATATAGACACTACTCCAAAAAAACCGACCCTATCATTTGACGGGGATTGGACCGCCAGTATTGACAGGCTCAGCAGCCCTGACCCAATAAGACGCCATGATTTGGCCAAGACGCTTAGCCTTAATATCCCTCTCAGTAAAACCCCTATCGCCCAAAATTTTACCCCTGAGCTTACACGCAATATCGAGCAGCTTCTGACGCAAAGTTCGATGTCCGGACAAGGGCGAATGACATTAGATAATAACGGTCTGTCAATTTCCTTGGGACAAGCCGCAACCTTAAAAGCAAAAACCACAACATTAAATCTTACACAAACTGACTGGGCACCGCTTTATCGGTTTGACAGAAAAGCCAAAGAGGTCAGGCTCGCCTTCCATGCAGATCTCACCCAACCAGCGGGATTAAGTTTGCGGGAAACAGAGCTGGTCGCGCGCTCAGATAATGGATGGAGATTGAGCGGCATAAACCGCTTCTCGGCGGATATTAGCACAAGCCGCGAATGGACGCATATTGGGAATGATAAGAGCCTGGCTCGATTATCTCCCTTTAAAGCAGAAGCCTTCTATAAAGGCGGGAGTAATGAAGAAAAGCGCAGCTTATTACTCAAGGGCGATATAGATTATGATGGCGCGCTGCCCGGAGCTTATGTCACTGGCTTTAAAACGGGCGGCGAAATGACAATGTCCCTGCTAGGAGCAGAAACCATTCTAAGCTTCAGACCTAAAAATGATGCGCCTATTTCCATCGTCCGTATTGATACCGATACGCAATGGCGCGCCGAAAATGTATTAGTCAACTTACTATCTAAGACGCCTATATATCGCCGCCGCGCGGACAGTTCGGATGTGAGCGCAAATTTGACCAATGTGACCTTTAAGGCCATAGACCGCCCCGCCGAGCGTCATTTGGATTTAAGTTTTGGAACTATGGCCGTCACTGGCCGCTTAAATGACAAAGACCAAGTTTGGACATTTAGTAGCCAAGACGCGAATATTCTCTCAGAGGACACACCCAGCCCCGGCACAGATATAAGCCTACCCGATATGCAACTTAAGCTTTGGCGTAGGCCAGAAACTGATCTGCGCTTTGAGATGCAAGCCCCAAGTGCCAATGCCAAAACCCAACTCGTTACCGCCACAAATATTGCAATCACGGCCGCGGGGTCACCGGATGATTTTAAGCTCGATTACACGCCAGGCTCTGGCAATTTAGGACAGGTTAAGTTTATCGGAGACGCCCTACCCCCTCTACCTATGACAGGAATTGTCCATTACAAAGATACCGCCTTTACCGGAACCGCCCGCACAAACCTGCCCTTTGGGGAAGACACGCCCATCGATGTCAGCTACCGTTTTAAAGATGGAGCTGGAACAGCCACTGTTGATATCCCTGAGCTTCGCTTTACACCTGACGGGCTCCAGCCACAAACCCTCGTCAAAGCACTTAAAGGGAAAATTGCCGATGTGGACGGAGTGGTCAGCGCGCAAATTAAGCTTGCCATTGCAGCGGGTCAGCCTTTGCAATCCTCCGGGACAGCTCAGCTAAAATCAATGAATTTCGGTACACTCCCGGGCCCCCTTACTGATGTGAATACCGAGCTTAGTTTCTCCTCCTTTTTCCCGCTGCAAAGCCAAGGGCGGCAAACCTTGCACGTCACCAGTTTTGATCCCGGCTTTCCACTGGAAAATGGCATCATTGAATTTCAACTTATTCCCGATGGGGTCAAAGTCTATAGTGCCCGCTGGCCCATGGGGAACGGGGCTATATCGCTGGAGCCTTTTGATTGGCTTTATTCCGCCGCAGAAAACCGCGTTGTCATGCGGATTGAAAAAGTATCAATCGGTGAGTTTCTCAATGATATCGGTGAGGGCACAATTGAAGCGACTGGCGACATTGACGGCATGCTCCCGGTTGTGCTCGCGGGCGTGGACGTTAAAGTCGATAAGGGTAGTTTGGCCGTCAAAAATGGTGGTGTGATAAAGTATAAATCAAGCCAGATCGATTCTGTTGCAGATTATGCCAAGACCGATACCGATGCCGTTCAAGCCTTAAGAGAACATCGTTACAGGGACGCAGTCTTCCAAGCCCTCCAAGAATTTCAATACCGATCATTAACGGTCGAAATGGACGGCCCGCTGGACGGCGCGATCGAAGTGGGTTTGGTTTTTGATGGTAGCAACAAAGACGTGCTCAACAACCAACCCTTTCGTTTTAACATCAATATTGAAGGCGAGCTACTAAACATCATCCGCAGCTTTAATACTAATGAACAAATCAAAGCAGAACTCGCCCGCCGACAATTAGAACGCGAAAACCTCCCACCGGATTTGGAATAAGGTCTACTTGCCCATTGCAAGGCTACGTCATAGCAAAATTTATTTACTACCATCCATCTCCTATGACCTACAA